>BEIB01000009.1 GCA_002898615.1 bacterium HR25
CCGCCACCCGTCCTGCAGCGTCTCCTTCACCGAGTAGGCGCCAGGCTGGAGGTCGACGAAGGATAAGTTGCCGCTGTCATCGGTCGTCCCCGTCCCCTGAACCGTCCCCGTGCAGCCACTGCCGGCATGGAGCGTCATCTCCCAGCCAGAGAGGTCAGGCTCCCCCCCGTCCTGGTCGCCGTCGCCGTTCAGATCGCTGAACTTGTGAGCAGTGATGCTGCCGGGCTGCGGAGTATTGACAATGGTGCACTCGCCATCTTCGAAGACGTTCACGTTCTGACAGTCGCTGTTGTCGCTGGTGTAGCCAGCGGGGAGGCCGGACTCGGTGGCGGTGCAGGTAGTGTTCTTCCCGCCGCTGATGCTGAACTCCGCCGGGTCGCTCTCGGAAGCGGTGTTGTCCAGCACCTGCTTTACGGTACCGTTGCTGCACTGCACCGAGATAGTGACCTCGCTGGTGTTATCGTCGGTGAAGTCCTTGTGGACGACGAAGGGCATTATGATTTCGTTCACCGGGATAGGCACCGATTCGGCGCCGTTCGTCAGCCGGACGTGGAGTTGAGCACCGTTCCAGAGGTGCGCCTGGGGACCCAGGAGGGCGTCCCAATGTATCTCCGCAGTGGCGGCGGTGGCGGTGAAGGTGACGGTGTAGCGCTTCTCGTTGCCGCCGCCACTACTCGAGAAGATTCCGTCGAGGGTGACGGACGTAATGGTGGCCCCGCTTATGGCGGTGAAGTCGTTGAACTCCTGGTACCCCACCACACCGGCGCTGTCCTCAAAGTCGTGTTCCACCTGGAAGGTATAGGTCGTGCCGGCCGTGAGGTCGCTGATCAGGGCCCGATGAGGGACCTCCTCGCCGTCGGAGTAACAGCCCGGGGATGGCCGGCTGCCAGCGCAGACGTTGCCGTCCGTCCAGTCAGAGCTGTTGGCTGGGTTCCCTCCGAAGAGGAGCCCTTCCAGGTCTATATTGCCCACCGACACAGGGGGATCGGCCAGGGCAGGAGATGCGCCCTGGGGCAGGGGCCCCAGCAGGGCCAGCGCCAGCACCAGGGAGGCCGCTCCCAGAGCCAGGAGGGAAGAGATGGCCAGCGCTCCCCTTTCCCATCTGCCGTCTCCTCCGTCACCCCTCGGGACGCGAAAGGCCCGCGCCACCCTCTGGAGGGCGCGGGCCAGGGGAGTCGGCCAGCCGCTGTGGTCGCTTTTCATCTTTTCTCCTCCCACGGGCCTTGAAGATGATGCGGACGGGAGGGCCGGGCCTCCCGGAGGGCTGATGGAGAGAGGCCACCACCCTACAATCTTTCAAGCTTTAACGCAGTTGGGGGTTCCCCCATTACAAAAATGGCCCCCCGATCACTGTTACGGTTTCGCGAGGAGCCCTCTGCCCGCGTTTACGCTTTGGCCAGAGCCCTCGGTATATGCTGGGTCCATCTCGGGACGCACGCGGAACAGGGGGAGCGAGGAGCCTATGGTAGAGATAGGATATGCCCTCTCCAGCGAGGAGCAGACGCCGCTGGAACTGGTGCGCCTGGCACAGCGGGCAGAGGAGGTGGGCTTCAGCTTCGCCCTCATCTCGGACCATTACCACCCCTGGACGGACCGACAGGGCCAGAGCCCCTTCGTCTGGGCGGTGATAGGCGGCATTGCCTGCCAGACGGAGCGGCTGACGTTGGGGACGGGGGTGACGTGCCCCACCTTCCGCATTCATCCCGCTATCATCGCCCAGGCGGCGGCCACCGCCGCGGCGATGATGCCAGGGCGCTTCTTCCTAGGCGTGGGCAGCGGCGAGAACCTGAACGAGCACATCCTGGGCGACCACTGGCCCCCGGCGGACGTGCGGCTCGCCATGCTGGAGGAGGCCATAGAGGTCATCCGCCTGCTCTGGCAGGGAGGTTATGTCAGCTACTACGGACAGTTCTTCACGGTGGAGAAGGCGAGGCTATATACCAGGCCCGACGCTCCGCCCCCTGTGGTCATGGCCGCCAGCGGCCCCCGCAGCCTCTCCCTGGCCGGAAGGCTGGCCGATGGCCTCATCGCCCTCGCGCCTGACCGCCGCTTGGTGGAGCGTTTCCGCGCCGCCGGCGGCACCGGCAAGCCCTGTTACGCCCAGGTGACGGTCTGCTGGGCGGAGACCGAGGAGGAGGCGCAGCGCATCGCCCATCGCTGGTGGCCGGTGGCCGTTCTCAAGGGACAGCTACAGCAGGAGCTACGCTTGCCCGTCCATTTCGAGCAGGCGGTGGCCGACGTCACGGAGGAGGAGGTAGCCCGGCAGATCGTGTGCGGCCCTTCGGCGGAGAAGCACCTGGCGGCCCTCCAGCAGTATATAGAGGCCGGCTACGACTACATCTACGTCCACCAAGTCGGGCCGGACCAGGAGGGCTTCTTCCGCTTCTATGCTCGCGAGGTGCTGCCCGCCCTGAAGAGTATGGCAGCCTGAGGGAGTACCTAGATGAGAGAGGGGAGATGGTCTCCGTGCCCCACGCGACCTGTGCCCACTGTGGCGTGAGGATAGTGGACCACAGCACCATGGTAGAGCGGGGCGGCAAGACCTACTGCTGCCCTAACTGCGCCGAGGCCGACAAGCCCTAGCCTGCCAGGCCTGGAGGGGTGCCCCTCACGACCGTTGCCGCTTCGTCTGGGGCGGGGAGCGCCCGGCCTCCTCAGGAGGGCCGGCCTCCACGTCCAGGACGTAACCTATGCCCTGTCTCGTCTTGATGACCCTGGGCTGGGAGGGGTCTCTCTCCAGCTTCTGGCGGAGGCGGGATATCCAGACGCGCAGGTACTGGACATCGTTGCTGTATTCCGGCCCCCAGACCTTGGTCAGGAGCTCAGCGGTGGTCATTACTCGCCCAGGGTGGACGGCCAGTCGCTGCAGCAACAGCCACTCCGTGCGCGTCAGGTGGACGGGCTCTCCCCCGCGGAAGACCTGACGCTTGTCCAGGTCTATCTCCAGCTCGCCGATGCGCAGACACCGCTCCTGTCGCTTTCCCTCCACCCGGCGGAGGACGGCGCGGATGCGGGCCCCCAGCTCCTCCACGCTGAAGGGCTTCACTACGTAATCGTCCGCCCCTTGCTCCAGGCCGGAGACCTTATCGCTGTCGCTGTCCCGGGCGGTGATGAGGATGACCGGCACGTCGGAGATCTCCCGCACTCGTCGCAGGAGCTCGAAGCCGTTCATCTCCGGCATCAGGATGTCCAGCAGCACCACGTCCGGGCGCTCGTCCCGCACGATCCTGAGCGCGGAGGTCGGGTGCTCACTGGTGAGGACGTTGAATCCCTGAACGGTCAGCTCCAGTTTGATCAGGCGAAGGACGCCCGGGTCATCGTCCACCACCAGCACCAGGGGCCCTGACCCCACAGCCATCACCTCCTTCGTAGAGGGGGAGGGAGAAGGCCACCTCCAGGCCGCCGCCTTCCCGGGAGCGGGCCCAGATGCAGCCCCCCTGGGCCTCCACCAACCTCTTGCACACCGTCAGTCCTAGCCCTAGCCCGCGGGCGACGGTGGCGTTCCTTGCCCGGTAGAAGCGCTGGAAGAGGCGCGGTGCCTCCTCGGGCGGCACTCCTGGCCCTCTGTCCAGCACCTTCACCTGCACCTGCCCGCACCGCTGCTCCACCGCCACCTCGATGGGCGCCTGAGGCGGGCTGTATTTGTCGGCGTTGGCGATGAGGTTGCGCAGCACATGTTCCAGACAGGTGGCGCTAGCCAGGACGAGCCCCTCGCCCGTCGTCCTGACCTCTATGCGGCGGTGGGGTCGCCGGTGCTGGAAGGCGGCCGCCACCCTCCTCACTACCTCGCCCACGGGGACGGGCTCCCGGGGCGGCTCCTGCCCCAGCTCCACCCGGGCGATGGTCAGTAGGTCTTCCACGGTGCGGTAGAGACGCTCCGCCCCCTCCTCGATGCTGCCGAGGAGGCCGCGCTGCGTCTCCCTGTCCAGGACATCGCCCCGCAGCCGCAGCGACCTGGCCCCTCCGTAGATGGTGGTGATGGGGCCACGGAGCTCGTGCGAGAGGAGCCCCAGGAACTCGTCCTGGTCCTCCAGGGACTGGCGCAGCCGTGCCAGCGAGCGGGCGTTGTGCAACGCCAGCCCGGCGATGCGGCCTAGCTCCTCCGCCGCGCGCAGGTCGGCCCTGGTGTAGCGCTGGCGGGGACGCATGAGGAGGAGGGTCATGACCCCCAGGACCTCCCCGTGAGCCACCAGGGGCGCGACGATGGCGCCCCGGATCCCGGCGGCACGGACGCTCGCCGCCAGCTCGCCATCCTGGAGATGGGCGTCTAAGAGCCGCCCCGATCCCGTCGCGTAGAACTCTGGCACCCCGGTGCCCAGCACCTTCTGGATGCCACAGCCGGCCCCGTTCTCCGGCCCGAAGCGACGGTAGAGCCGCACCAGATGCGCCAGCCTGTCCGGGTCGGGGTCAGGGTGGAAGAGGAGGGACGTCCCCCCGCCGCTCTCCTTCAGGTTCAGCAGACAGAAGTCCGCCAGCTCCGGGACGGGCGCCTGGACCACCGTCCGCAGCGTGAGCTCATAGTCTTGGCAACACTCCAGAAGCCGGCGCGCTGTCCGGCCCAGCAGTGCCCAGCGTCTGGCCTCCCTCTCCGCCCGCCGGCGCAACCCCTCGGCCGAGCGGCGGCGGCGCGCCTCCTCCCGGCCCAGCTCGGTGGCCCTGGCCACTCCGGCCCCCATCTGGACCAGCAGGGAGAGCAAGGTCCCGCCGACGTCCTGCCAGACTGCGGCAGCCTCCTGGCCGGTCACCCTCCGACCCTCCCTGGCCCGACGGCCCACTGCCCCTGAGGGCCACTCGGCACCCTCGAAAGGATAGACAGGGACTCGATGTCCGATGGTCATAGGGATCACCTCTCGCCCTGCGACGCCCGGCCGGGGGCCCGTCAATGCGGACCGCCATCTACGCCGGGTGCCCTGGGGTAGGAGGCATTGAAAGGCCCTGTGCGGCCTCGTGTCTCCGGGTGGTGCCTCCGTGCGGTGGCGAACGAGACGGACAGCCCTCGCAGGAAGAGGTCGCGTCCGGGGCCGGTCAGCCCGTCAGGAGTCCTCCCGTGCGGTCTCGGGCCACTTCGCCGTTCCCCACATCCCATACCCAGCCTCCTTGCGCAGTGGCGTCGTGGTCCTTGCAGGCCAGTGTCTCCCGACGACAAGCGCCGTATGCGTCGGCGCGCGAGCGACAAGACGCCGCCCTGAACGACTTCCGACTGCCCAGCTCGAGGCGCTGTAGGTCTTCGCTTATGCGGCTACGGGGGAATCTCAGGAGGTAGTGCAAGGATACTCCCCGGAAGCCCCCACGGTCTGGGACAACCCCACTCTCCTCCACCGCTCGGCCCTCCCAGTCCGACCGTCAAGAGCTATGTGCCCGGAACGGGCTGTCCCGAAGACTGCTGTCTTGCTTCGCGAGCAGAAGCTGATTTTAGCCCTCACGAGACAGATTACCATTTTCGCCAGCGCGCAATCCCCCGTGTGGGATACCTGGCCACCCACTGTTATGATTTTGTAATGCCACCGCGCCGGGCCGCAGGCGCTCCTTGGCCAATAGGCCAGCCTCCACCATCGGAGGCCGGGAGGCCCGCAGTCCCCAGTTCTGGCGACTATCGCCACGTCCCCCTTTTACGGTTATGCAAGTGTCCGTTACTCTGGCCCTTTATGCCCCTGTAACCAGGTCAGGGCTAGGCTTTCTCTCTTCGGGAGGACGGCGGAGGAGGGGCGAGATGCTATACGAGAGCTGTCCGCGCTGCAACGGGGATATGTACCTGGAGGAGGACGCTGACTTCGATGAGCTCGTCTGCATTCAGTGCGGCCACCGCCAGATCATATGGTCCTTCTACGACGGTGGCCAGCGAGGCCGCCCCCTGCGACCACGGGGGAGAGGAAGCGGAGGGTAGCTCTGTGGCACCCGTAGCCGGATCCGGAGGCCCGCCAGGTGGTGGCCCCGTCGCTGGTCGGGGAGACGGCTGGATGGCCATTTCGGCAGCCCCAGAGGACGTGCTATCATGCCCCTTGAGGACAGGGGCGTGCCTTGATCTTCGTTTATCTGGACCTGCTGAGGATAGACGTCCTTGCCTTCCTAGCGGTCTTCGGGGCCATCGCCATGGCCCTCATAGTCGGCATATCCTTCCATGAGTTCTCCCACGCCTTCGTCGCCGACTCCCTGGGCGACCCCACCCCCCGCTACGCTGGACGCGTCTCCCTGAACCCCCTGGCCCACCTGGACCCGGCGGGGACGCTGCTCCTCTTCCTGGTGGGCTTCGGTTGGGGCAAGCCCGTCCCCGTGAACGGCCAGCTTCTGCGCAACGGCGAGCGGGTAGGAATGGCCATGGTAGCGGCGGCCGGCCCCCTCTCCAACTTCCTGGTGGCTGCCCTGGCCGGCTTGCCCCTCAAGTTCGGCCTCATACCCTGGCTTCCCGCCTTCGACCCCGGCGCCATCAACCAGTTCATCTTCCGCACGGGCGGCCCGGAGGAGTATCTGGGGCTCTTCCTGAGCACCATCGTGCTGGTGAGTATCATCCTGGGGGTCTTCAACCTGGTGCCTCTCTTCCCCCTGGACGGGCACCGCGTGGTGCCCGCCTTCCTGAGCCCCCAGGCCGCCCGCGCCTACAACCAGTTCCAGCTCCGCTACGGGCTGCTGGTGCTCTTCATCTTGCTGGTGCTGCCCTTCGTCACCGGGGGCAGGTTCGGGCCGCTGTTCGCCGTAATGCGCCCTCTCATCAACCTGCTGGCCCGCATCTTCGCCGGCATCGACAGGGATGTCTTCGGTTAGGCGCCTCCTCTACCGTTGCGGCCAGTTCCTGGGCGCCCTGCGCCCTCGCCTGCGGCCGGAGGAGCTGGCCGAGGTGAGGGCGCTCCTGGGCGAGCGCCTCTACGCCCTCTTCGCCTCCATGTCCCGGCGCGACCAGCGTCACTGCCTGGACGTCTACCGCGCCCTGAGGGACGGGGGCTGCCGGGACTCCCACCTCCTCATGGCCGCCCTCCTGCATGACGTGGGGAAGGGGGACAGCGTGCGGCTCTGGCACCGCTGCGCCTACGTCTTCCTGATGGCCGCCTGGCCCTCCCTGCTGGGCCGGGCAGGCGGCGGGCTGGCCGTCCTGAGGGACCATCCCCAGCGTGGGGCCGAGCTGGCGGCCGCCCACGGCGCCCCGCCGGAGGTGGTGGAGCTCGTCCTGCGACACGAGGGGCCGCCTGGCGGTGATGCTCGGCTCTCGCTTTTGCGGGCCGCCGACGATTCGTGTTAAGCTCAAGATGCCGTGTCCAGCGGCCTAAAACGGGTCACTATCGTCGGCCTGGGGCTCATCGGCGGCTCCCTGGGGCTGGCCCTGAAGGCCGGTCCCGGGCCAGAAGTGGAGGTCATCGGCTATGACCGCAACCGGACGGTGGCCGCCAAGGCCCGCCGGCTGGGCGCCATCGACCGCGCCGGGGCAGACCTGGCGGAGGCGGTGGCCGCCTCTCCCCTGGTGGTGATAGCCACGCCCGTCCTGGCCATCCGCCAGACACTGGAGCGCATAGCCCCTCACCTGCAGCCGGACGCCGTCGTCACCGATACCGGCAGCACCAAGGCCATGGTGATGGCCTGGGCGGGGGAGCTCCTCCCGCCGGGCGTCAACTTCGTGGGAGGGCACCCCATGGCAGGCAAGGAGACGCAGGGAGTGGACCACGCCCAGGCCGACCTCTTCCACGGCAAGACCTACTGCCTCTGTCCCTCCCCGGAGGCCCGGCAGGAGGCGGTGGACCTGGTGACGGAGATGGTCCGCCGGGTGGGGGGACAGCCCCTCCTCATCTCGGCGGAGGAACACGACCGCTACGTGGCGGCGGTGAGCCATCTCCCCCTCGTCGTCTCCGTGGCCCTCTTCAACCTGGTGAGGAGCAGCCCGGACTGGCCCCGCCTGGCCGCCCTGGCGGCCAGCGGCTTCCGGGACGTGACCCGCCTGGCCTCTGGTGACCCGGAGATGGGGCACGACATCTGCGTGACCAACCGCGAACAGCTCCTCCACTGGCTGGACCGCTTCCAGGAGGAGCTCACCCGCTTCCGCGAGCTGATACTCCGCGGCGGGCGAGAACTCTACGATGCCCTGGCCACGGCGCAGGCGGAGCGCAACGCCTTCCTGGGGACGAGGGGCACCCCGTCCGGCCGTCCGCCCCGGCCTGGTGGACGCAGGCCGCGGGCGTCTTCGCCGCCGCGCCCGCTGGCCGGGGCCCGCCGTCAGCCCGGGCGGAGACGGCGCCCCCCTTCGGCGAGGTGACCGCCCCGTGGAGCGCCTCGTGCGGCCGGCCCGTCGACTCCGGGGCACCGTGACGCCGCCCGGAGACAAGTCTATATCCCACCGTGCCGCCATCCTCAACGCCATCGCCAGCGGCCCCGCCACCGTCGATAACTTCCAGCGGGGGGCTGACTGCCTGGCCACCCTGCGCTGCCTCCGCCTCCTGGGCGTCCCCTGGCGCTGGCAGGGCCCGGATACCCTTCGCATCGAAGGGGTGGGCCCGCACGGCCTGCGAGAGCCGCCCGCCCCCCTGGACTGTCGCAACTCCGGCACCACCATGCGCCTCCTGGCGGGCCTCCTGGCCCCCCAGCCCTTCTTCTCCGTCCTCACGGGCGACGCCTCCCTCCGCTCCCGCCCCATGGGACGGGTGGTAGAGCCGCTGCGCCTCATGGGGGCCGAGGTCTGGGGCCGGCAGGGGGGCTCCCTGGCACCCCTGGCCGTCCAGGGCCGGCCCCTGCGGGGCATCCATTACCGCCTCCCCATGGCCTCCGCCCAGGTCAAATCGGCCCTCCTCCTGGCCGGCCTCTACGCCGAGGGGGAGACCACTCTGGTGGAACCCGCCCCCTCCCGTGACCACACGGAGCGCATGCTGCGGGCCATGGGCGCCCCCCTCCAGGAATCGGAGGTGGGGATCAGCGTGCGGCCGCTGGGCGACGGCCTCCGTCCCCTCTCCCTCGTCGTCCCCGGCGACATCTCCGCCGCCGCCTACTGGCTGGTGGCCGCCCTCGTCCACCCCGACGCCGAGGTCAGGGTGGAAGGGGTGGGGGTCAACCCCACCCGCACCGGCATCCTGGACGCCCTCCGCCTCATGGGGGCCGACATCCGCCTGGAGAACGAGACCGTGCGGGGCGGCGAGCCGGTGGCCGACCTCATCGCCCGCTCCTCCCGCCTGCGGGGCATCGTTGTATCCGGCGAGCTCATACCGCGTCTCATAGACGAAATACCCGTGCTGGCGCTGGCCGCCCTCCACGCCGAGGGGGAGACGGTGGTCCGCGACGCCGCCGAGCTGCGGGCCAAGGAGAGCGACCGCCTGCGCACCACCGCCCAGGAGCTGCGACGCCTGGGGGGAGATATCGAGGAGCTGCCGGACGGCCTGCGCATCCGGGGCGGCAGGAGGTTGCAGGGGGGAAAGGTGCGCAGCCATGGCGACCATCGTCTGGCCATGACGCTGGCTGTAGCTGGCCTGGTGGCCCAGGGAGAAACTATAATTAGCAACTACGAGGCGGTCGTTGTATCATATCCTAGATTTTGGGACGAACTTGACCGCCTGTGCGGTGGTGGCGGTGAGGACTAGAAGAAGGGAGTGAGAAAAGATGGCCACAGAGCTCCTCCATGTGGGGTTCGGCAACTACATAGCCCTCAACCGCGTGGTGGCCATCGTGACGCCCAACTCGGCCCCCATTCAGCGCATGGTCCGGGACGGGAAGAAGCGAGGCGTCATCAAGGACGTGACCCAGGGCCGTCGTACCAAAGCCGTCATCTTCATGGACGATGGCTCCATCGTCCTGGCGGCCATCACGCCCGAGGCCATCTACGGCCGTGCCACACGGCTGGCCCCCGAGGCGGAGGCATCCCCCTCCGAGGCTGAGGGAGGCCGGCGGCGGAGGGCAGCCCGTGCCTAGGCTCGTCCACGTGGGGCTCCGCAACTACATCCCGGCGGAGCGCGTGCTGAGCTGTGAGAGCGCCGGCCAGGCCTGGGTGCAGCGGCTGGTGCGGGCGGCCCGCCGGGGCGAGACCGGCGCCACCGTCCTGGATCTGACGGCCGGCCGCAGGACGCGGGGCGTCCTCTTCCTGGACACCGGCCATATAGCCCTGGTCGCCCTCTCCCCCCAGACCATCGGCAGTCGCCTCACGGCGGCCCGCCGCTAGACGGCCCGCAGGTCCCGTGCCGCTCCTCGTCGTCATCACGGGGCCATCGGGGGTGGGGAAGGACACCGTCATCGCGCGGCTCCGCCGGCGGCTGGGCCCCACCGTGCACGTGGGGGTCACCGCCACCACCCGGCCACCCCGCCCCGGGGAGCGCCACGGCGTCCACTACTACTTCGTCACGCCGGAGCAGTTCCAGGAGATGCTCTCACGGGGGGAGCTGCTGGAGAACGCCGTGGTCTACGGACATCGCTACGGCGTACCCCGCCCGCCCCTGGAGCAGGCGCTGGCCCAGGGGAGGGACGTCCTCCTCCGCACCGACGTCCAGGGCGCCCGCTACATCAAGTCCCGCCACCCTCAGGCGGTCACCATCTTCCTCGTGCCTCCCTCCCTCCGGGAGCTGGAGCGACGGTTGCGCCGTCGGAACAAGGACAGCCCCCAGCAACTGGCCCTGCGGCTGGCCAAGGCCCGGGAGGAGATGGCGGCCGCCCACGAATTCGACTACCAGGTGGTCAACGACCGCATAGACCGGGCGGTGGAGGAGATCCTGGAGATAATGGAGCGGGAACGCTCTCGCTCCCGCGGCGCCCCCACGCCCCTGTGACGACCGGCCGAGGACCATGACGCCCACCGGTTGACGCCCTCGCCCCCCCTTGCTACACTTGTTCTATCGAACAGGCGTTCCAGGCAGGAGGGGACGTCATGCAGGAGCTGACACCGAAACAGCGGCGCATCCTGGAGTTCATCCAGCGCTTCCTGGAGGAGCACGACTATCCCCCCAGCATCCGCCAGATACAGGAGGGCTGCGGCCTCAGCTCCACCTCCGTGGTGGACTACAACCTGCGCATCCTGGAGCGCCTGGGCTACATACGCCGAGACAGAGAGGTCTCACGGGCCATAGAGCTGCTGGGCCCGGCGGGGCGTCGGCGTCCCCGCGTGGTAGAGGTGCCGGTGGTGGGCACCATCGCCGCCGGCCAGCCCATACCCGTCCCTACCGCCGACGCCTGGAGCGTCCCCTTTGACGAGACGGTGCCTGTCCGCCCGGAGCAGGCCCGCCACCCCGAGCGCCTCTTCGCCCTGCGGGTCAAGGGCAACTCCATGATCGACGCCCTCATCAACGATGGCGACGTGGTGGTTTTGGAGCAGACAAGCACCGCCCAGAACGGCGACATGGTGGCCGTCTGGCTGAAGCGGGAGGAGGAGACTACCCTCAAGAAGTTCTACCGCGAGGGCGACCGCATCCGCCTCCAGCCGGCCAACGAGGCCATGGCCCCCATCTACACCGACCCCGACAACGTGGAGGTCCAGGGGCGGGTGGTCATGGTCCTCCGCTCCCCCTCCTGAGACAGGGCGGCCTCCTCACCGTCGGTAGGCGACGACGCGCAGGCGACGGTAGTCGGCCACCCAGGTGCCGTCGCGGAAGAGGCGGGGCCGCAGACGCTCCTCCACTGCCTGCACCACCTCGTCCCGCCTCGCCTCGGGCAGAGGCGCCAGGAAGTCCCCGGCGAACATGTCCAGCCAGTGGCGCAGCCCCTCCTCACCCCCCTCCAGCGGCGTGGGGCGGTCGAACAGGTGGGCCAGGACCACCTCCAGCCCCATCCTCTCTAAGAGGACGACGTATTCGCCCAGGCCGGGAAAGTACCAGGGGGAGCCGCCTGGCGGCAGCGGCAGCCCCCGCTCCCTCAGCGTCTCCTGCAAGGCGGTCACGATGCTGGCCACGTTCCCTTTCGCCCCCAACTCAGCCACCAGTCGTCCGCCCGGCCGCAACGCCTCCACGATACAGGCCACCGCCAGCTCTTGCTCCCTTATCCAGTGGAGGACAGCGTTGGAGAAGACGGCATCGAAGGGCTCCGAGAAATGGAAGTCGCGGGCGTCCCCTACCAGGAAATGCAGGTCCGGATAGTTGCGTCGGGCCTGTTCCACCATGGCCGGCGAGGCGTCCATACCGATGACCCGGGCCCCTCTGGCGGCGATGCGAGCCGTAAGGTGGCCTGTGCCGCACCCCAGGTCCAGTACTCGCTCCCCCGGTTGCGGGGAGAGGAGCTGCACCAGGTCTTGGGCCTGGCGCCACACGAAGGAATGCCGGCCCTCGTAGCGGGCCACGTCCCAGACGGCCATAGCGTCCCCTAGCCTCCGGCCCTCCCCCGGCCGGGGCGACGCTGGCCCGCCGGGCCGGCCGGCAGGCGGGTCAGGTCGTACACCAGCTCCTCCAGCGCCACCTCCTCCGCCACCTGCCCGCGCTTGATGGCCACGTCCGCCTCCAGGAGACGGCGGTAGGCCGCCCTGAGGGTCTCCAGAGAGTAGCGACGGGCCTGTCGCAGCAGGCGGCGCAGCGGCCGCTCGGGGAGGCCCGTCGCCTGGGAGAGCTCGCGCTCGCTGGCCCCACGCTCCAGCAGGTAGCGGGCCAGGAGGAGCCGACGGTAATGGCGGGCCAGCAGGGCCAGCAGATGAAGGGGGGACTCGCCCTGGGCAGAGAGCTGGCGCGAGAGGCGCAGGGCCGCCTCCCCCTCTCCCTCTGCGGCGGCGTCTATCAGGGCAAAGACGCTCAGCTCTCGCGCCGGCGCCACCAGGAGCTGCACCTCCCGCTCCCCCACCGCCTCCCCCCCGGCATAGGTGGCCAGCTTCTCCAGCTCCGAATTGAGGGCCCACAGGTCATTGCCCAGCAGGTCGGCCAGGAGGGCCACCGCCTGAGGGGAGAGACGCAGCCCCATTCGTTGGCAGCGCTGGACAACCCAGCGCGTCACCTCCTCCGGCCACAGGGGACGGAACTCCCTCACTTGGGCGTGAGGCGCCAGCGCCTGCAAGAGGGGATTGCCCCGCTCCACCGTTCCTTCCTCCACCAGAACGAGATGGGCATGAGGAGGCAACTGGCCCGCGTACTGGACGAAGGACTCCCAGGGCCCCAGGGCGGCCCGCCTCCCCCGTCCCTCCCCCTGGAAGCGGCCCAGCAGCCCCTCCACGATGACCACTCGGTGGGCGCCCAGGAACGGCAGAGCGCTGCAGGCGCTCACCAGCTCCTGAGGCTGCACCTGCCGCCCCTCCAGCACCAACGTGTTGGCCATCAGGGAGCCGTCCTCGTCCAGGGAGGCACGCAGCTCCCGCAGCGCCTCCCGCAGGGAGAAGCTGTCCTGGCCGTAGAAGATGTAGAGTGGCACGGATGTGTCCCTCTGTGCTATCCTAAATTTAGCACCCGATGGCCGCAGGCACACCTGGCGGCTGCGTTGGAGGACGAGGGAGATGGTGAAGCCCAGGGACATCACAGACGCCGAGTTCGACACCGAGGTGCTCAAGTCGGAGCTGCCCGTGTTGGTGGACTTCTGGGCTCCCTGGTGCGGCCCCTGTCGCATGGTGGCGCCCATAGTGGAGGAGCTGGCCCAGGAGTACGACGGGCGGGTCAAGTTCGTCAAGGTCAACACCGACGACAACGTGGACACCGCCGTCCGCTACGGCATCCGCAGCATCCCCACCCTGCTCCTCTTCAAGGGAGGCGAGGCGGTGGGGCAGATCATCGGCTTCCGCCCCAAGAGCGACCTGAAAAAGCTGATCGAGAAGGCCCTGAGCTAAGCCCCCGGGCCGCAGGGGCTCCCTGGGGGCTGCCGGGCTGGCAGCCCCCAGGCGGTAAGATGCGGGGGAAAAGAGATGGCTGAAGAGTTCGACATCGTCATCGTGGGGGGCGGCCCGGCCGGCCTGGCCGCGGGCCTCTACGCGGCGCGGGCGCGCCGGCGCACCGTCCTCTTGGAGAAGGGCGTCATAGGGGGGCAGATCTCCCTCACCAAGGTGGTGGAGAACTACCCCGGCATAGAGAGCATCAACGGCTTCGATCTGGCCCAGGCCATGCTCCGGCAGGCCCAGAACTATGGCCTGGAGACCCGCTTCACCGAGGCTACAGGCCTGGAGCGAATGGACAACCTCTGGACCGTCCACACCACGGACGGGGACTACCTGGCCAAGGCAGTCATCATCACCGCCGGGGCGGAGTACAACCGCCTCAACGTGCCCGGCGAGGAGCGCCTCACCGGGCGCGGCGTCTCCTACTGCGCCACCTGCGACGCCGCCTTCTTCAAGGATCAGGAGGTGGCGGTGGTGGGCGGCGGCGACGCCGCCATGGACGAGGGCCTCTTCACCACCCGCTACGCCAGCAAGGTCTACGTCATTCACCGTCGCGACCAGCTGCGGGCCAGCCGCATCCTCCAAGAACGGGCCTTCGCCAACCCCAAGATGCACTTCATCTGGAACACAGTGGTAACGGAGGTCCTGGGCGAGGAGGCGGTGGAGGGGGTACGCCTCCACAACCGCGTCACCAGCGAGGAATCGGTCCTGCCGGTGAAGGCCGTCTTCATCTTCATCGGCCACCACCCCAGCACCGACTGGCTGCGGGGCGTCGTCCCCATGGACGAGGGCGGGCACATCATAGTGGACCCCTGGATGGCCACCTCCGTGCCTGGCCTCTTCGCCGCCGGCGACGTGCGCCAGCACTCGGCCCGCCAGGTGGTCAGCTCAGCCGGCGACGGCGCCACCGCCGCCATCGCCGCCGACCACTACATCTCCGAACACTTCCACGAATAGCCCCGGGGCCGCTCACCTGGCCCCTGTTGTCCCTTTATGTCCAGCCGCCCAGCTTGAAAAGCGTTTCAAAGAGAAATACCATGGCGATAGTTTTTGCAACATTATGAGTGCCATGATGGAATCGGCCTGGCGGCCCCAGTCCACCCCACCCTGTCAGGGGAGCTAGGGGTGGTGTCATGTGAAGTATTACCTGATAGAGGCCACGACCCAGGTCCTCTACTCCGGCACAGCGGCCGAGAAGGCCGAAGAGCTCCGCCGTCTCCGCCAACTGCGCGACGCTTACCTCGACGGCCGACACGATAGCCCGCCCGTCCGCCCCTCCGTCCTTAACGCCTGGTCACGCTCACGCCTGGCCGGCGTAGACCCCGACAAGCGACAGATCGACGTCTTCCGCCGCCCCCGCCTGGAGGAGAGGCTGGTGCGGGCCGCCCTCCCCGTCGTCCGCCGGCTGGCCGACGCCGTCAGCGGCTGTCTGGCCGTGGTGGTGCTGGCCGATGGCCAGGGCGTCCTCGCCCACGTAGAGGGCGACCGCGCCGTGCGGCGCCTCTTGGAGCGAGTGCAGGCCCTGCCAGGGGCCGACGCCTCCGAGGAGGCCAGCGGCTCCAACGCCGTAGGCACCGCCATCGAGGAGGGGCGGGGGATCCAGCTCTGCGCCGCTGAGCATTACATCGAGGGCTTCCACACCTTCGCCTGCACGGCGATCCCCATCAAGGACCCCATCACTGGTCGTATCCTGGCAGTCCTGGACGTCACCAGCCGCGCCGAGGACCTCTGTCCGGCGGCGCTGGAGCTGGTCCGGGAGGGGGCGCAGCAGATCATGGAGAACCTGGTCCAGCAACTGGCCCGCCGCGAGCGGGCCCTCCTAGACCAGTACTGGCAGGCCCTCAAGCGGTCCCGCCGCGCTGGCATCATTGCCACCAACGGGGAGACCGTCATCGCCAGCCGGGAGGCCCTCAAGCTCGTCCACTCCGAGGACTATCCCCTCCTCTTCCTGCAGGCCGAGGAGGCGCTGCGACAAGGCAGCACTATCGAGAGGCTGGTCACCCTCACGGACGGTCGCCCTGTGCGGCTGATGGCCCAGCCCAGCTACGACGGTGGCGAGTACGTGGGCACCCTCCTCCTCCTCCTCCGCTCCGTGGGCGGGACAGGGCGCACGGCCAGCCGCCCCCACCGCACCCCCGACCCCTTTGATCACCTGGTCGGGGTTAGCGACCCCTTCCGGCGCATGGTGGAGACGGCCCGCCAGCTGCTGGCCGAGAAGGGCCCCGTCTACATCTGGGGAGAGGCAGGCAGCGGCAAGCACGCCCTGGCCCAGGCCATGGCCGTGGCCCTGGGCGGCGGCCTCCAGAGCGTCGACTGCGCCTCCCTGCGCCCCGGCCAGCTCCGTTCCCAGCTCAGGGCATGGGCACGGGCCCACACTATCCTCCTGCGCCACGTCGACGCCGCCTCGCCCCGCCTGGGCCAGGCGCTGCTGGATCTGCTGGACCGGCTGGGGCCGCAGGCCCGGGTCATCGCCACCGGGCTGCGCCGCCCCTTCGGCGCCCACAAAGAGGGGCCGCTGCCCCGGCTCCTGCGCCGGCTCGCTGCCTTCACCATCGAGGTGCCGCCCCTGAGGGAGCGCCGGGAGGATATACCCCTCCTGGCCCAGGCCTTCCTGCGCTGCCGCGGCCTCAACTCCTACCTCTCCCTGGAAGTGGCCCAGGCCCTCACCCGCTACGACTGGCCAGGCAACGTCGCCCAGCTAGAGAGCGTCATCCTCAGCGCCGCCGCCGCGGCGCGGGGGAGGGACATCACCCTGGCCGACCTCCCCCCCGATATCGTCCACGCCTACCGGGCGCCGCGCCTCTCCCGCTGGGAGGAGGTGGAGCTGGAGGCGCTGCGCCAGGCTCTCCTCCAGACCCGGGGCAACCGTTCCCGCGCCGCCGAACTCCTAGGCATCAGCCGCGTCACCATCTACCGCCGCCTGAAGCAGTGCCAGCGGCTGGGCATAGACCTGGGCCTGCACGTGTGAGCCTCACACTCACCAAAACTGTTCAAAAATGAAATGCTCCTGCCCCCGCCCGTCCCCTACACTTTGGGACACTGACCATAACTGATAGAGAGCAGGGCAGATCGACGTCGACCTGATGCTGCAGACCATCCTCAGGGCCGGGGCCGCCCTCACTGGCCCCCGGGCCTGTCCCCTCGTCATTCCTGACCCGGCCGTAGCGGCCGCATCGGTAAGACGCCGCCGACCTTCGGCTACCCAACCAGCAGGAGGTGAGAGAGAAGAGACGTCCGGACATGGCCCCTCGGAGACTGCCGACGCTCGCACCAGGACAGGTCAGTGGAGGTGATGGAATGAAGTTTCTGATCCTGGCCCTCCCCACGGTGCCCGGCACGCTCGAGGAGAGGGAGCGGCTCCGCCCCATCGGCCGCAACACGGAACGCTACCAGCAGATGCTGGAGGAGCTGCGCAAGCTCGTCACCATAGCCGATGAGATCGGCATTGATGTCTTCGCCACCACGGAGCACCACTTCCACTCGGAGGGCTACGAGTGCTCGGTGGCGCCCCTCCTCCTGTATACCGACCTGGCGGCCCGCACCAAGCGCATCAAGTTCGCCCCCTTGGGGCTCGTCCTGCCGTCCTGGGACCCCATCCGCTGCGCCGAGGAGTTGGCCGTATTCGACCAGCTCACCAAGGGGCGCCTCTACGCCGGCTTCGCCCGCGGCTACCAGGACCGCTGGGTGAACGTCCTGGGCCAGCAGTACCACGTCACCGGCGCGCCCATGGACGGCTCCTACATAGACAACCACAACCGCAAGGTCTACGAAGAGGTCTTCGAGATCATCCTGAGGGCCTGGACCCAGGAGACCCTGGAGTACGACGGCACCTACTACAAGGTTCCCTTCCCCTATGAAGAGGGGATCCGCCGCTGGCCGCCAGCGGAGTGGACCCGCAAGTACGGCGCCCCCGGCGAGATCGACGAGGAAGGGGTCATCCGCCGCATCTGCGTGGTGCCCAAGCCCTACCAGGAGCCACACCCGCCCCTCTTCCAGCCCTTCTCCGTGAGCGAAGCCACCATCCGCTTCACGGCCCGCATGGGCATCGTCCCCTGGATACTGGTCTCCTATCCGCCGGACTTCACCAACCTCTGCCGCGTCTACCAGTCGGTGGCGGCGGAGCACGGGCGGCCCGGCCTGAAGCTGGGAGAGTCTGTGGGCGCCTTTCGCACCTTCCATTTCGGTGAGACGGAGGAGGAGGCCGTCCGACTCCTGGAGCAGACCAACTACTTCGGCTTCAAGGTCTACTTCTCGGGCTTCGGCTTCTGGGAGGCCTTCCGCTTCCCCGAGGACGACGAGAAGTACCCCCGCACCCCCACCTACACCCCGCTGCCGCCCGAGGAGTGGACGCTGGAGCGTATGCGTAAGGCCAAGTATGCCCTGTGCGGCACCCCGGATCAGGTGAAGCGGGAGGTGGAGGCCCTGGCCACCATCTATGGCAACGACGGCGAACTGGAGTGGCTGGGCTGGTACATAGACCAGGGGATCATGCCCTGGGACGAGGTGGAGCGGCAGCTGGAGTACTTCGCCAAGCACATCGTAGAGAACTTCAAGGGCTAGGAGGCTCGGGGGATGGGGCGGCAAGCGTGCTGCTCGGGGGCGGCTGGGGGGTGAGCGCCCCGTCCCCCTCCACGAATCCCGGCAGAGGTGCCATAATACGCACGTCAAGGGGGATACAACGCGGGGCGGGTGAGAGTCGTCAGGCCCACGGGCAACCGGGGGACCGGGGCGCAGGCGAAGGGCCGATGCAGGGCCTGCGGGACGGCAGCGCTTCACGGCCTCCGCCAGCGGCCCCGTCCAGGCAGCGGTGCCGGGCCGGAGACAGCCGCCCTGCGACCGAGCGCCGGGAGGAAGACGACTGAAGGAGGGAGAACGGAGGAGGAAAGCCCTGCCCTGACCGAGAGAGGACTGCCGCAACAGCACGGGTAACCTGAAGGGGGAAGCCATGCCGAGCGCAGAACTCGAGAAGGCGATGCAGATCTGGCGGGAGACGGGGGCGGCCCTGGGGCAGAAGACCTACCTGTGGGAGATGCGCTTCGGGTTCGAAGAGATGTGGGCCCGCTTCTCCAGGCCGCCCCAGGACGTCAAGTACGAGCCGGTGGGGGCGGGCGGTGTCCGCGCCGAATGGGTGGTGCCCCAGGAGGTCAGCGATGACCGCACCATCCTCTATCTGCACGGGGGAGGCTATGTCCTCTGCTCCCCCCATACCCACCGGGAGATGGTAGCCCACCTGGCCAAGGCGGCCAGGGCCCGCGCCCTGCTCATCGACTACCGACTGGCCCCGGAGCATCCCTTCCCGGCGGCGGTGGAGGACTCCCTGGCTGCCTACCGCTGGCTGCTGGGGCAAGGGGTGCGGCCCCAGCGCATCGCCATAGCTGGCGATTCGGCAGGCGGGGGCCTGACGGTGGCCACCCTGGTGGGTCTGCGCTACACGGGGCAGCCCCTGCCAGCGGCCGGCGTCTGCTTCTCCCCCTGGACGGACCTGGCCTGCACCGGCGAGACCCTCACCACCAAGGCCCAGGAAGACCCCATCGTCCAGAAGCCACTGGTGGAGCAACTGGCCCAGATGTACCTGGCGGGGGCGGACCCCAAGGCACCCCTCGCCTCCCCCCTCTACGCCGACCTGACGGGCCTGCCTCCCCTCCTGGTCCAGGTGGGGACGGCGGAGACCCTCCTGGACGACTCCACCCGCCTGGTGGAGCGGGCCAGAAGGGCCGAGGTGGACGTCACGCTGGAGGTGTGGGAGGGTATGCCCCACGTCTGGCACTTCTTCGTCTCCTTCCTGCCCGAGGCCCAGCAGGCTGTCCAGAAAGCGGGGGAGTTCATCCAGCGCCACACCGCCTGAGGAGACTACAGGCCGTACCCAGCGCCGGGGCCGGCCCACCGCTGCGTGGCGGTGGGCCGGCCCTTCTCGCGCGCCCCGCAGTCTTACAGGACGGTAGCCCTCCAGCGCCGCCGCGCGGCAGTCGAGCCCTTTCTTAATCATTCATTAATTTTGTCCGACCCTCAGAAGACAGAATTCAGGAGCTGAAGGGACGATTGAGGACTCATAACTCGCACAAACAGCGGTAACAGCCCCTTGGAGCTCTTGACAGTAGCTACACTTATATGCAAAAAATTTTACACCAATATCGAAGATATACTGGCAATAATTCAGCGGAGAGGTAAGGCTATGCTGCTGAAGCGGTTCTTTCGGGTGTTGGGGCTCGCTATCGTCATCTCGCTCCTCGGTGGCATCGCCTGCGGCGGCGGCGGCGAGGAGGGGACTCCAGGGGCGCCAGGGGGGCGGGTCCAGGGCGCCCCTGCCGAGCTGCGGATCGGCGTCGTCACACTTCTCTCCGGGCCCGCTTCCGGCCCCTTCGGCATCCCCGCCAGGAACGCCGTCGAGGTATGGGTGGACAAGATCAACCGTGAGGGAGGGATAGGCGGTGCCAGGATCGTCCCCGTCATCACCGACGAGGCGGGGGCGGCCGACCGCGTGGTGGCCGAGTTCCGCCGCCTCGTCCTGGACGAGCGGGTAGACGCCGTCATAGGCTACATCTCCAGCACCAACTGCCTCGCCGTGGCGCCGGTGGCGGAGGAGCTCCAGGTTCTCACCGTCCTGGCCGACTGCGGCACCGCCCGCGTCTTTGAGGAGGCCCGTTACAAGCACGTCTTCCGCACCCACGCCCACACCGTCATAGACGGCGTGGGGGCGGCCCGCTACGTCCTGGACCTGAAGCCGGACCTGCGGACCGTCGCCGGCATCAACCAGGACTACGCCTGGGGCAGGGACTCCTGGGAGGTCTTCATACGCGCCCTGCGCCAGCTGAAGCCAGACGTCCAGGTGGTGGACGAGCTGTGGACCAGACTCTTCGCCGGTGAGTTCTCGGCCGAGATCTCCAAGCTCCAGGCCAGCCGCCCAGACGTGATCTTCAACAGCTTCTGGGGCGGCGACCTCATCACCTTCTTCCAGCAGGCCGAGGCCAGAGGTCTCACCAGGCAGAGCCTCATAGTGCTGAACAACACCGGCACCGCTGACCTGGCCGATGTGCCGGAGGGTGTCGCCATCGGCTCCCGGGGCCCGCACGGTATCGTCACGCCCGACATGGCGGACAACCCCCTGCGCCGCGAGTTCATCGAGCTCTACAAGCAGCGCTTCGGCCTCGCCCCCAACGACTACATCCCCCACGGCGCCTACCATTTTGTGCAAGCCCTCCAGGGCCTGAAGGCCGCTTACGAGAAGGCCATTGAGCAGGTGGACCGCTGGCCCACCAAGGACGAGGTCATCAAGGCCTTCGAGTACCTGGAGTTCGACTCCCCCAGCGGCCGCATCCGCATGGCGATAGGCGGCGGTCACCAGGCCGTGGAGCCGGTCACCTACGCCGTCGTCAGGATGGACCAGCGACTGGGAGTCAAGAACTTCACCAATGTGAAGTCCTACCGTGCCGAGTGCGTGAACCCGCCGGACGGGGTGAAGACCCTGGAGTGGATAGACCGGGGCTTCCCCGGCGCCCGCTGCTGATGGCCTGGCAGGCGGGCGAAAGGCCGGGGGCCGCTGCCGGCAGGGACGGGGACGCCTGGCGAAGGCGGTAGTGCAGGTAGACGGAAGTGGGGACGCTTATCGCCATCTTGCTGGACGGGGCGATATACACCTCCTGGCTGTTCCTCGTCTCGGCCGGGCTGGCCTTCACCTACGGGGTCGTACGCATACTGAACGTAGCCCACGGCAGCTTCTACGCCCTGGGCGGTTACATGGCGGCCTACCTAGTCCTCCACTACCTGGCCACGGGAGCGCCCCAGGCCCTGAGCTATCTGGTACTGTTGGGGGCCGCCCTCATCATCGGCCTTCTGGCGGGGCCCCTCATCGAAAGGGGTTTCCTCACCCGCGTCTACGGCAAGGAGGAAGCCATCCAGCTCATCCTCACCTTCTCCATCTTCCTCATCTTTGAGGACGTAGTGAAGCTGGCCTGGGGCGTCCAGCCCCTCTTCGCCGACGCCCCCTACTCCTTCCTGGGGCTGGTGCGCATCGGCTCCGTAAACTACGCCTGGTACTCCTTCCTGCTGGTGGGCCTGGCACTGATAGTGGCAGTGGCCCTCTGGACGCTGGTCAAGGGGACGCGGTTCGGGAAGGTGCTGGCGGCCGTGATCGAGGACAGGGAGATCAGCCTGGCCCTCGGGGCCAACGTCCCCCGCATCTACACCGTGGCCTTCACCATGGGAGCGATATTCGCCGCCCTGGGAGGGGCCTTCACCGCCCCCATGGTCTCCCTGGTGCCGGGCATCGGCGCCGAGATCGTCGTCCTCTCCTTCGCTGTGGTGGCCATCGGCGGCCTGGGCAGCATAGAGGGTGCCGCCCTGGGCTCCCTCCTGGTGGGGCTGGCCAGGGCGACCGCCGTCCAGCTCTTCCCGGAGCTGGACCTGTTCGTCATCTACCTCATCATGGTGGCGGTCCTCCTGTTGCGGCCCCAGGGGCTGTTCGGCCGCGTGGAGGTACGGAGGATCTGATATGAAGCTGACAGTGCCCTTCGCCTCCCTGGCCGAGAGGGCGCTCCGCGGGGAGAGAGTCCAGAGCCTGGTAGAGGCCCTGACGTCCCGTGGCCCCCTCATCCTCATCGCCCTGGCCTTCCTGTTCTTCATCGTGGCCCCTCACGTCCTGCCGCGATGGAGCGTCTATCTCATGACCATCGCCTGGGCCAAGAGCCTGGCGGTGGTAGGAGTGGTGCTGCTCCTGCGAGGAGGGCTCCTCACCTTCGGCATGGCCCTCTTCTACGCCACGGGCGCCTATACGGCTGGCTTCGCCGTCAAGCATCTGGGCGTCCATGAGGCGCTGCTGCTCCTGGTCTTCGCCGTGGTGACCGGTGTCGGGATGAGCGCCCTTCTGGGGCTGCTGCTGGCCCGCTACCGGGACGTCTACTTCGCCCTCCTCAACCTGGCCTTCTCCATGGTTCTCTACTCGCTCCTGCTGAAGTTCTACTGGATCACCTCCGGCACCGATGGCCTGGGCCTGCCGACCCCCACCATCGCCGGGGTCAGGCCGCCGGTGGACACCCTGAGGCAGGCGCTGTACTACCTGACCTTCGGCCTGGCGGTGGTTCTCCTCTACGGCGCCTACCGCTTCGCCGCCTCCCCCCTGGGCTACACCCTGAGGGCCTTGAGGGACAACGAGGTGCGAGTGGAGTACATGGGGGCATCCGTCTGGCGGACGATCTACGTCTCGTACATCATCGCTGGCGTGCTGGGCAGCATCAGCGGCGCTCTGGTAGCCTTCTCCGTGGGGCACATAGTCCCCGACTTCGCCTACTGGACTCAGTCAGGGGAGTTCGTCTTCGTCGCCCTGCTGGGAGGAGTGGGGAGCCTGCTGGCACCGGTAGCCGGCTCCCTGGCCTTCGAGTTCATCCGCAATTACGCCTTCAAGTTCTCCCCCAACACCTGGCAGATGACGCTGGGGCTCGTCCTGCTGGTGATAATCTTCCTGCTTCCAGGAGGGCTATGGAGCGTCACGGAGACTCTGGGCAGACGCTGGGGTCGCTGGGCTACGTCCTTGAGACGGTCGGCCTGACCAAGTACTTCGGCATGGTGCGAGCGGCCGAAGAGGTCAGCATCGCCGTCAGGCCGGGGGAATTCATAGGCATCATCGGCCCGAACGGCTCCGGGAAGACGACCTTCCTCAACCTGGTCACCGGCTACGTGCGCCCCGACCAGGGCAAGATCCTGTACAACGGCAGGGATATCACCGGGCTGCCTCCCCGCGTCGTCGCCGAGATGGGGATCGCCCGCTCATTCCAGATGCCCCAGCTCTACTACTCTCTCTCGGTCCTGGAGAACATGCTCCTGGCCCTGGCGGTGAGGGACGGCAAGGGCACCCAGTTCTGGGGGCCCCTGCGGCGCGGGGCATGGATGGAGGAGGCGCGGCTCCGCCTGGCCCAGCTCGGCCTGCAGGAGTACGACGACCACCGCGCCGACCAGCTCCCGGAGGGGGCCCGCAAGCTGCTGGACGTCGCCCTGTCGCTGGCCCGCCGGCCGCGCCTGCTGCTGATGGACGAGCCCACCAGCGGCGTCAGCGCCAGAGAAAAGACCAGCATAATGGACACCCTGGTGCGGGTGCTGAAGCAGGAAGGGACGACGGCCATCTTCGTGGAGCACGATATGGACATCATAGAGAGGTACCCGGACCGGGTGCTGGTCTTCAGCGAGGGCAAGGTCATCGGCGACGGCCCCCCCGACGCCGTCCTGGCCGACCCGGTCATCCGCAGCTCCGTGCTGGGGAGGAGCTGAGGCGAGATGCTCCAGCTACGGGACGTCACCGTCAGGATCGGCGAGCTGAGCATACTGCGATCCCTTTCCCTGGAGGCGCCGGCCGGGTCCATAGTGGGACTGGTGGGACGCAACGGAGCGGGCAAGACCACCACACTGAAGAGCGTCATGGGCCTGGTCCCCGTGGCCGCCGGAGAGGTCATCTTCCACGGACAGGACCTGACGCGCCTGCCCAGCCACCGGCGGGCTGCCCTGGGCATCGGCTACATGCCGGAGGACCGGCGGCTGGTGACATCGCTCACGGCGGAAGAGAACATGCTCCTACCCCTGTGGGCCCAGGGCGACAGAGAGGGCAGCGAGCGACTGGACCAGGTCTACTCCCTGATGCCGGAGCTGAAGCCATTGGCGGGCAGGAAGGCCTCCCAATTGAGCGGCGGCCAACAGAAGCTGGTAGCCCTGGGCCGTAGCCTCCTCTGTGGACGGCGTCTCCTCCTGCTGGACGAGCCCATGGAGGGGGTCTCCCCGGCCCTCTCCGCCCGCATGGCAGAGGTGGTGCGCGCCTACCAGCGAGAGCAACCGGAGTTGATCGTCCTCGTCGCCGAGTCGGACGTGAGCCGGATCAACCTGCTCACCGACATGGTCTACACCATCGAGCGGGGCGAGATAGTAGGCAACTCCCGCCCCGCTCCTCGCTGACTGGGCGGAGGCGCAGACGGGAGGGCGCCAGGGGGGCGGTTCGGTCCGGCGCACCCTCGCAGATAGCGCCCAGCGGCCCAACGGCCACCCTCCTCAGCGCAAGGGGGAGTAGTCCGTGGGCCTCAGGATGTAGTTGGTCACCCGGGCCACTATGGGGCCATCCCGCTCGCTCTCCGCCCTCGCCGCCAGCCACTCCGGGTCGCTGGCGAAGCTGTCCCAGACCCGCTCCCGCTCCGCCAGGTCCTGCCACTCCAGGAGGTATATGAGCTGGTTCGATATGCCGATGACGGGCTCCCAGAAGGCCACCACCCGCACGCCATGCTTCTGGAACATCTTCAGGGTGACCTCCTTGAAACGCCTGTGGAGGGCGGGCATCCTCCCCGGGACGACCTCGTAGATGCGAAGCTCGTGGAGCATCTCCCTACCTCCCGCTTCCCGGCCCTGGGGGGCCGCTACTTTTCCCTAGCTATAGCTACCAGGAGCGCTCCCTGTCAACGGCCGGCCTCTAGGCCAGACGCCCGCGGTGGCGCTAAAATCGGGGCTGCGGGAGTGGCAGGGGCCCGGTGGCCCTCCTGGTCTTCAAAACCAGTGCGGGGCGGCGTGCCCGTCCCGGGTGGGTTCGACTCCCATACACTCCCGCCAACTACCCCACTGGGCGGACATACCCGCCATTCCCGACAACCCTTTCTGCACGGGCGAAGGGCACCCAGGGTGGCAAGGCGACGAGCGCTAGCCTCGTCCCCGACCGACATCGCCTGGACGCCGGGCCCGGCTTGAGCTAGGATGCTGATAACGGGCCTGGCGGGGCGAGGGGGCCTGCGCCCGGGCTGCTCCCGTCGCCCGAGGTCCCCATCCTCGCTCGACGACATGGAACGCAGGAGCGAAGACGCCGCCAGCGACGGGACGGTGCCTTACAGCGACAGTCCGCTGGGCAGCGCGCCCCCGGAAAGCCCCGGCGCCAGGGCTGGCGCCGGCCAGGGGATCTACTATGGCTGGGTCATCCTGCTGGGCGGCTTCCTCGTCCTCTACTGGTTCTACGGCATCCAGTTCAGCTTCGGCCTCTTCCTGCCCGATATCGAGGCCTCCCTCGCCCCAGGCCAGCGGGCCCTGCTCGCGCTGGCCTTCACCATTCAGGTGTCCATAAACGGCTTCGCCAGCCTGCTGGCCGGCCTGGCCACGGACCGCTGGGGGCCGCGGCCCGTCTTCCTGGCCGGCGCCCTCCTCATCGCCGCCGGCCTCCTCTGGATGTCCCAGGCCCGCAGCCTC
>BEIB01000010.1 GCA_002898615.1 bacterium HR25
AGACGGAGCCCAGAAGAAGGCCCCGAACGATGAGGGAAACCAGGAAGTCCCAGTCCATAGCTGCGCCCCCTCCTATCCGGCGACCCCGATCTCCTCGGGCGCCTGTACTGTGATCAGGGAGACCTGCGTCCTCAACTCCGCCTTGCGGCCGTCCTCATATGTTACGGAGGTGACCAGTTCGGCGGATGCCGCATCGGTGTAGAGGGCCTCGATCAGGGAGGCGTACTTCTTGAGGACCACGTCCCGGCGCACCTGGCCGCTGCGGGTCACCTCCTCGTCGCCCGGGCGCCAGTCCCTGGGGAGGATGACGAAGCGCTGGACGCGGGTGCTGGCGGCCAGGCCCTGGTTGACCCGCCGCACCTCCTCGTGGACCAACCGCTGCACCGCCTCGTGCCGCACCAGCTCCTCCGGCGCCAGGTGCCCCAGCCCCTGCCGCTCCGCCCAGCGAGCCACGTTCTCGCTGTCGATGACGATGAGGGCTGCCACGTGGGGCCTGCCCGCCCCCACAGCCACCGCCTCCCGTATGTAAGGGCTGTACTTGAGCCGGCTCTCGACCCACAGGGGAGCGAAGGTGCTGCCATCGGCCAGCTTGGCCACGTGGGCCAGGCGGTCCAGGATGAACAGGTGACCGGCCTCGGTGAACTCGCCGGCGTCGCCCGTGCGGAGCCAGCCGTCGCTGCGGGCGGCAGCGGTGGCCTCCGGGTCACGATAGTAGCCCTGGAAGACGCCCTCGCTGCGCACCAATACCTCCCCCTCCGGGGAGATGGTGACCTCCACTCCAGGGAGGGGCTTGCCTACGGTGTCGCTTCGCACATCACCGTCCCGGTGCACGGTGACGATGGTGGCAGCCTCCGGCAGCCCGTAGCTCTGCTTCAGGTTCACCCCCAGGGCACGGAAGTAGCTGAAGATCTCCGGGGCCAGGAGGCCGCCGGCGTAGCCGCTGTAGGCGAAGCGTAGCCGCCGTATGCCCAGGTGGTCCTTTATGGGAGCGTAGACTAGGAAGTCGCCTATCTTATAAAGGAGACTCTGCAAGAGGGAGGGCGAGCGCCCGGCCGAGCGCTGCTCCTCCATCCGCTGGGCCAGGCCCAGGAAGTAGTTGTAGAGGGACTTCTTGACGATATCGGCGTCCTCCACGCGCACCCGTATGATGGCCAGCAGGTTCTCCCAGACGCGCGGCGGCGCCACCAGCGACGTGGGTCCTATCTCCCGCAGGTCGCGCGGCAGGGTGTCCGGCTCCTCGGGTATGTTGATGGTGCAGCCTACCTTGAGCGCCACCGCCAGCGACCAGAAGGTGTCGTCCAGCCAGGCGATGGGCAAGAAGGCCATCAGCTCGTCGTTGGGGCGCAGGGCGTCCACCTGGAGGACGTTCTCCACGTTGGCCAGCAGGTTGCGGTGGGTGAGCATCACGCCTCGGGCCACGCCGGCCATATCGTACCTGTAGGAGATGATGGCCACGTCGTCCGGCCGGGTGGCCTCCACCTGCCGCTCGAAGTAATGGGGCTGCTGCTCCCGGAACTGCCGCCCCATCTCCTGGACCTTGGCCAGGGCGATGAGGATAGGATCGGTGTACTTGCGCATGCCGCGGGGGTCGTCGTAGATGAGGCGCTCCAGCTTGGGGAGGCCCTCCCGCACCGCCAGGACCTTGTCCACCTGCTCCTGCGTCTCCGCCAGCACGATCTTGGCCTCGCAGTGGTCCAGGAGGTGCTGGACCTCGGCCGGCAGGGCGTCATGAAAGAGGGGGACGGGGACGCCCCCCAGGGACTGGGCGGCCAGCATGGCCCAGTACATCTCGGGGCGGTTCACCCCCATGATGGCCAGCTTGTCGCCCCGCTGGAACCCCAGGGCGGCCAGGCCCAGGGCCAGGTCACGTACGTTTTCGGCGTAGGCGGCCCAGCTCTGGGTCTGCCAGATACCGTACTCTTTCTCACGGATGGCGGGCCGGCGGTGGCCCCATTTCTGGGCGTTGGCCAGGAGAAGCTTCGGCAGCGTGTCCATGACCATCACCTCTCTGGCGCAGCCAGCGCCTCACCCAGATATGCCTTGATCACCCTGGGGTTCCTGCTCACCTCCTCAGGCGTCCCCTCGGCGATCTTCTCACCCAGGTCCAGCACCACGACACGGTCGGAGATGTCCATCACCACGCCCATGTCGTGCTCGATGAGGAGGATGGAGATGCCCAGGTCCTCCCGCACGTCCAGGATGAACCGTACCATGTCCTCTTTCTCGTTCAGGTTCATTCCGGCCATGGGCTCGTCCAGGAGGAGCACCTCCGGCTCCTGGGCCAGGGCCCGCGCCAGCTCTACTCGCTTCTGCAGGCCGTAGGCCAGGGCGCCAGCCGGCACCTTCCGTATCTCCTGCATCTCCATGAAGTCTATGATGCGCTCTACCACCTCGCGGTGTCGGACCTCCTCCGCCTGGGCGGGCCCCCAGTAGAGGATCTGGGACAGGGGATTGGAGCGCATTTTGACGTGCCGCCCCAGCATGATGTTGTCCAGCACCGTCAGTCCGCGGAAGAGGGCCACGTTTTGGAAGGTGCGGGCGATGCCCAGAGAGGCGATGCGATGGGGCCGCAGGCGGGTTATGTCCCGGCCCTTGAAGCGAATATGACCCCGCTGCGGCTTGTACACGCCGCAGATGGCGTTGATGAGGGTGGTCTTCCCCGCCCCGTTGGGGCCGATGATGGCCAGGATCTCTCCTGGCCGCGCCTCGAAGCTGACCCCCCGCAGAGCGATGACACCGCCGAAGGCGATGTGGACATCCTCTACCTCGAGCAGAGCGCGATCTCTCGCCATAGCCGTCACCCAGCGCGCGGTTTTATGTTTTACGGCCGCCCCGTAATGGCTTGGCCATACTGTTACCAGCAAGTTACGTCTTTGTCAATACCTCGCCAGGACTTTTCTAACGAATTCTTTTCGCTGGGCCGGCGGGGCGGGCGGCGACGCACCGGCACCTCTGGTGCCCGGGGTGAGGCCCCACCTAGCCAGGCCGCCGGCGGATGTGGTATACTCGCCTCGCTCTTAACGTGAACGTCGCCAGGGAGAGGCCGCATTGGGGGCAGCCATGAAGATGGACCTGCTGTACGAGATCGAGTCGGACCGGCCCTTCGACCGCCAGGCCCAGAAGGAGCTCTTCGACCACGTCCTCCAGGAGGTGGAGCTGGCCGACAGGCTGGGCTTCCACTCCGCCTGGTTCGTGGAGCACCACTTCCTGGTCGAGTTCGCCCACTCCAGCGCCCCCGAGGTCATCCTGGGCGCCCTCTCCCAGCGCACCGAGCGCATCCGCCTGGGCCACGGCGTGGTGCTCCTCCCCTACCCCTTCAACCACCCCATACGGGTGGCCGAGCGCATCGCCACCCTGGACATCCTCTCCGGCGGCCGCGTCGAGTTCGGCACCGGGCGGTCGTCCACCTTCGAGCAGCGGGGCTTCAGCATCCCCTGGCAGGAGTCCCGCGCCATGTGGCAGGAGGCGCTCTCCATCATCCCCAGGATGTGGCGGGACGAGCCCTTCTCCTATGAGGGACGCTACTTCCAGATCCCTGAGCGGCACGTGGTGCCCAAGCCCCTGCAGCAGCCCCATCCCCCCATCTGGCTGGCCTGCACCAGCCCCGAGTCCTGGCGCCTGGCCGGCATCAACGGCATCGGCGCCCTGGGCTTCACCTTCCTCTTCGAGCTGGACGACTTTCGCTCCTTCATGGCGGTCTACAGGGAGCACCTGCAGCGGGCGAGGCCGGTGGGGGAGTTCATCAACGACCAGGTGGGGGCCTTCACCATGGCCTTCTGCGCCCCCACCGATGAGGAGGCGGAGGAGCTGGCCTTCGAGGCCTTCGGCTGGTACATCCTCAGCACCTACAAGATCTTCCTGGCCGCCACCAAGGGGGCGGGCTGGCAGATCCTCAACGAGCGGGAGCAGAAGTTCCTGGAGGCGCTGGAGAGGCGCAGCGAGGAGGTCTTCCAGTACCTGCGAGACCACAAGACGGTGGTGGTGGGGACGCCGGACCGCTGCATCGAGCAGCTCAAGGAGTATCAGGCGCTGGGGGTGGACCACATGCTCTGCATGTTCCAGGTGCGGGGCATCCCCCTGGACAAGGTGATGCAGTCCATCGAGCTCTTCGGCAAGGAGGTCCTCCCAGCCTTCAAGGAGGCCCCGGTGGGGCGGTGAACAGCCGACGCGAGAAGCAGTCCCAGACCAAGGAGGTGTCCAGATGAAGATAGGGCTGTTGTACGAGATCGAGTCGGACCGGCCCTTCGACCGCCAGGCCCAGAAGGAGCTCTTCGACCACGTCCTCCAGGAGGTGGAGCTGGCCGACAGGCTGGGCTTCCACTCCGCCTGGTTCGTGGAGCACCACTTCCTGGTCGAGTTCGCCCACTCCAGCGCCCCCGAGGTCATCCTGGGCGCCCTCTCCCAGCGCACCGAGCGCATCCGCCTGGGCCACGGCGTGGTGCTCCTCCCCTACCCCTTCAACCACCCCATACGGGTGGCCGAGCGCATCGCCACCCTGGACATCCTCTCCGGCGGCCGCGTCGAGTTCGGCACCGGGCGGTCGTCCACCTTCGAGCAGCGGGGCTTCAGCATCCCCTGGCAGGAGTCCCGCGCCATGTGGCAGGAGGCGCTCTCCATCATCCCCAGGATGTGGCGGGACGAGCCCTTCTCCTATGAGGGACGCTACTTCCAGATCCCTGAGCGGCACGTGGTGCCCAAGCCCCTGCAGCAGCCCCATCCCCCCATCTGGCTGGCCTGCACCAGCCCCGAGTCCTGGCGCCTGGCCGGCATCAACGGCATCGGCGCCCTGGGCTTCACCTTCCTCTTCGAGCTGGACGACTTTCGCTCCTTCATGGCGGTCTACAGGGAGCACCTGCAGCGGGCGAGGCCGGTGGGGGAGTTCATCAACGACCAGGTGGGCGTCTTCACCATGGTCTGCTGCGCCCCCACCGACGAGGAGGCCGAGCAGACGGCCTTCGAGCCCTTCCTCTGGTACACCAAGAAGAGCTACGAGATCCTCCTGGGCGGCGGTAAGGGCGCCTCCTGGCAGGACCTGCGGGAGAGCGAGCGCATGTACCTGGAGGTGTTGGAGGGTAGGGGCCCCGAGGTCTTCAAATACATGAAGGAGAACGCCACCGTCGTGGTGGGCAACCCGGAGCACTGCATAGAGCGGTTCAAGCAGTACGAGGCCCTGGGCGTGGACCTGATACTCTGCCTGGTGCAGCTCTGGGGCATGCCCCTGGAGAAGACGATGCAGACCATAGAGCTCATCGGCAAGGAGGTCATCCCCGCCTTCAAGGAAACGCGAGTGGGAGCGTGATACGCCATGGCAGAGCCCACCAACTCCCTCAAGGGGCAACGCTACATAGGGGACGTCGAGAACAAGATCGTCCACGACGTCCTGCACGAAGACCCCACGCCGGACGGCTGCCGCATCTGGGACCTGGTGCAGGCGGGGAAGGCGGTGCGCTTCCAGCCTGACCGCCTCTCCCAGGCGGTGCAGGAGGGCTACCAGCCCTGCAACAAGTGCCTCTTCGCCTACACCATGCGACGCACCGCCCTGACCCGTCACTTCCTGGACGGCGGCGACGAGGTGGCCCGCTAGGGCCGCCCGGGGGGCGGCCGGCCGCCCCCCGCCACAACCCCCCGCCAGGTTAGCCCCGGCGCCAGGCCCCCATCGCGCTTGACAGCCTGGCCCGGGGCTGTTACTTTGTTGGTGCCATCGACCCCGGGACTGCGGGGCGATGAGCACGGAGGATGGCGACGCCATACCCGCTTGGACCCGCTAGCGTCGGGCCGAGACGGCCAAAGGGGGCGGCCCTTCTCTGCAGCGCTTCGCTGCAGCCCGGCAAGGGTAGCCATGACGTGAGCCCTCTCGGCCTGGCGGGAGGGCGTTTCTGTCACCCTCGCCACAGGAGGGAGGGCTGAATTGCGCACGCTGCTCAAGAGCAAGGTCCATCGCGCCCGCGTCACCGACGCCAACCTGGACTACGAGGGCTCCATTACCCTGGACCCGCTCCTTATGGAGGCGGCCGACATCATCCCCTACGAGCAGGTCCACGTACTGGACGTGACCAACGGCGCCCGACTCGTCACCTACGCCATCCCCGGCCGCAGGGGCTCGGGAGAGGTCTGCATCAACGGCGCCGCCGCCCACCTGGTGCGGCCGGGCGACATCGTCATCGTCCTCACCTACGCCACCGTCACGGAGGAGGAGGCGCGCCGGCACCGGCCCAATCTCATCTACGTGGACGAGGCCAATCGCATCGTCCGCACGGCCCAGGAGATAGGGAGCCACTGAAGAGGGGGGGAGACCATGGGCCGCATTACGACACGCGACATCAGGGCCATGAAGGAGCGGGGCGAGAAGATCGCCATGCTCACCGCCTACGATTACTCCACCGCCCGCCTGCTGGACGAGGCCGGCGTCCCCGTACTCCTGGTGGGGGACAGCCTGGGGATGGTGATGCTGGGCTACGATACCACCCTGCCCGTCACCATGGAGGACATGCTCCACCATGTCAGGGCGGTGGTGCGGGGCTCCAAGCGGGCCCACGTGGTGGCGGACATGCCCTTTCTCAGCTACCAGACGAGCCCCGAAGACGCCCTGCGCAACGCCGGTCGCCTCCTCCAGGAGGGAGGGGCGCAGTCGGTGAAGCTGGAGGGCGGGGCGGAGATGGCCCCCACCGTGCGACGGCTCGTCTCAGTCGGCATCCCGGTAATGGGGCACCTGGGCTTCACGCCTCAGTCCGTCCACCAGTTCGGCGGCTACCGCGTGCAGGGGCGCAGCAAGGAGGCGGCCCTCCGCCTCATCTCCGACGCCCTGGCCCTGGAAGAGGCCGGCGTCTACGCCATCGTCCTGGAGATGGTGCCCGCCCACCTGGCCCGCCTCGTCACCGAGCGGGTGCGGGTCCCCACCATCGGCATCGGCGCCGGCCCCTACTGCGATGGCCAGGTCCAGGTGGTCCACGACATGCTGGGCCTCTACCCGGACTTCACCCCCAAGCACGCCAAGCAGTACGCCCGCCTGGGCGAGGTCATTCGTCAGGCGGTGACCGCCTACATGGAGGAGGTCCGCCAGGGGGCCTTCCCCACGGAGGAGCACAGCCACCGCCTGGATCCCTCCCTGATGGCCGAGATAGAGGCGCTGGCCGCCGCCCTCTAGTCATGGAAGTGGCGCGCACCAAGGAGGCCATGCGGACCGCCCGGGCCCGCCTCACGGGCCCGGTGGGCTTCGTACCCACCATGGGCTACCTGCACGAGGGCCATCTGGTCCTGGTCCGCCGCGCCCGCGCCGAGAACGAGCACGTGGTGGCCAGCATCTTCGTCAACCCCACCCAGTTCGGCCCCGGCGAGGATTACGAGCGCTACCCCAGGGACGAGGCCCGCGACCTAGCGATGCTGGAGGCGGAGGGAGTGGATGTCGTCTTCATGCCCACCCCCCAGGAGATGTACCCTGAGGGATACAGCACCTGGGTGGAGGTGTACGGCCCCCTCACCGAACGCCTGGAGGGGGCCTCCCGGCCCGGCCACTTCCGCGGCGTGGCCACCGTGGTGGCCAAACTGTTCAACATCGTGCAGCCGCAACGGGCCTATTTCGGCGAGAAGGACGCCCAGCAGCTACGGGTCATCCGCAAGATGGTGGCGGACCTGGACATGCCCATAGAGATCGTCCCCGTGGCCACGGTGCGGGAGGCGGACGGCCTGGCCATGAGCAGCCGCAACAGCTACCTCTCGGCCGAGGAGCGGCGGCAGGCCCTGGCCCTCTCCCGGGCCCTGGAGCTGGCCCGCCGCCTGGTGCGAGACGAGGGGATGCGTGATGCCTCCCTCCTGCGCCGCCGTCTGGAGGAGTTCCTGCGCTCATCCCCCGGGATCTCCCTGGACTACGTCAGCGTCTCCCACCCCGACACCCTCCAGGAACTGGAGCGTATAGAGGGGCCGGCCCTGGTGCTCCTGGCGGCCCGCGTGGGCCCCGCCCGCCTCATTGACAACGCCCTCGTCACCCCCTAGGGTGGACTCCGTAGGGAGGAGGGGTGCCGGACCGGCCTTCCCGCGCCCTCGTCGAATCGCCCGTCCAGGTTTAGGTTTTGCCGCCAGGCTGGCGAGGGGCCCCGTGCAGGGAGGAGTGGCAGTGACATGAAGGACATCCAGCTCGACGGCTCACCGGCGCTGCTCATCGGCCCTGAGGACTGTGCCGTCCTGGGGGAGGAGTCCTTCGGCATGCCGGGGCTGCGGGCCACGGAGCTGCTGGGGCCCTTCGTCCGGCTCCATGCTTCCGGGCCCCTAATCACCGTCCACGACGCCGTCATGGAGCCCGGCATGGGCATCGGCCACCATCCGCACCGCTTCAACGAGCGCCTCTTTTACATCCTGGAGGGGGCCATAGACCATGACGACGCCCTCAACGGCATCACCGGCCATATGGGGAAGGGCGACCTGGGCCGCCTCACCGAGGGCCAGCGAGGCATGCTCCACCAGGAGTGGAACAACACCGACGTCCCCGCCCGCGCCTTCATCCTGGTCTACGAGACCGACCCCGTCCCCCCAGTGGCCTCCTTCGCCCTCCTGCCGGACGATAAGGCGCCCCGCTACCAGGAGGCGCCCGGCATCCACAGCAAGGAGCTGGTGGGGCCGCGGGCCCGTTTCCCCCTCCACGGCGACATACGCCTCATGGTGGACACCCGCCTGGAGGCCGGCGCCACCCTCTCCCAGGCCGTTTCCGCCGGTGAGGGCGCCCTCCTCTTCCCCCTGGAGGGGGAGATGGAAGCGCCGGAGGCCGCCGTGGCCCTACGGCCGGGCTACTCCCTCCTCCTCCCGCCGGCCGTTGCACCCCGCCGGCTGACGCTGCGGGCCCTGACGCCGGGACGCCTCATCAGGGTGGTGTACGGACCGGGGCGGGGCCTCGTCTTCGGCCGCCCCCTGGAGCGCCCCTTCCGGGCCGGCCGCTAGGCCGGGCGCCGCCTTTTTTGACGCCCCCTCGCTCCTGACGCTAAAATGGGTCGGAGACGGAGTCCCCTCCCGGCGGAGGGGGCTCGCCCAGTCCAGACCGCGTCGAAGGGCGGGTCAGAGCATGGGTGGCCACTCTCATTGGTCCCAGATCAAGCGACAGAAGTGGGCGGCCGACGCCAAGCGCGGGCAGCTCTTCAGCAAGCTGACGCGGGAGATCACCGTAGCCGCCCGCGAGGGCGGCCCTGACCCTGACCTCAACCCCCGCCTGCGCCTGGCCATCGAGCGGGCCAGGGAGCACAACATGCCCCTGGACACCATCGAGCGGGCCATCAAGCGGGCCACCGGCAGCGGCGACGAGGCCCGGCAGTTCCAGGAGGTCCGCTTCGAGGGATACGGGCCGGGCGGCGTAGCCATCCTGGTGGACGCCCTGACGGACAACCGCAACCGCACCGTCTCCGAGGTGCGGCAGGTGCTCTCCCGCAACGGCGGCAGCCTGGGGGAGGCCGGCTCCGTGAGCTGGCAGTTCGAGAGCCGGGGCGTCATCTCTATCAGCGTCCCGGAGGGGGCCGACCCGGACGAACTGGCCCTCCAGGTCATCGACGCCGGGGCTGACGATGTGCGGGTAGAAGACCGCCGCATTGAGGCCTACGTGGACCCCTCCAGCCTGAGCGACCTGCGCGCCGCCCTGGAGGAGCGGGGCCTGGCCATCGACTCCGCCGAGGTCACCATGCTCCCCAAGGCCACCGTCCCCCTGGACGAAAAGACAGCCGTCCAGGTGCTGCGGCTCCTGGACGCCCTGGAGGAGCTGGAGGACGTCCAGCGCGTCTACTCCAACGCCGAGTTCCCGGACTCCGTCCTCATGGAATACGCCAGCCGCTAGGCCCTGGAGAGGCAGAGAGAGGCTGAGGCAGAGGACGCCCCGGCGTCCCCCGGCCAGGCCCGCTGAGCATCATGGACGAGGTCCCCACCGACCTGCGCGTCCTGGGCATCGACCCGGGGAGCGCCGTCACCGGCTACGGCATCGTCGTCCTGCGGGGGCAGGAGCTGACGGCCCTGGAGTACGGCGCCTGGCGTCTGGACGTCCGTCTCCCCCTGGAGGAGCGGCTGCGCCAGCTCTACGAGGCCATCGTCGCCCTCGTGGCGGGCTACCGCCCCCAGGAGGTCGCCATAGAGGACTTCTACGTGGGCCACGCGCGGGCCGCCGTCACCATCGGTCAGGTGCGGGCCATGGCGCTGCTGGCGGCCGCCCAGGCCGGCCTGCCAGTATCCCTCTACCGCCCCCTGGAGGTCAAGCAGGCAGTGGTCGGCTACGGCCTGGGGGACAAGGCGCAGGTGCAGGAGATGGTCCGTGCCCTCCTCCGCCTGGAGACAGCGCCCCAGCCGCCCGACGCCGCCGATGCCCTGGCGGTGGCCATCTGCCACGCCCTGAAGCGGATGGCCCAGCAGGCCCTGCGCCGGGCCTCCGGCGGACGGCCATGAGCCCCATCGCCCGCCTGCGAGGCGTCGTCCTGGAGCGGGGGCCGGGCTGGCTCATCGTGGAGGTGGGAGGGCTGGGCCTCCAGGTCTACGCGAGCGCCGCCGCCCTTTCCAGCGCCCGGGAGGGGGAGACCGTGGAGCTCCACACCCACCTGGTGGTCCGGGACGAGTCCTGGGCCCTCTACGGTTTCCCCACCCGCGAAGAGCTGGAGCTCTTCCGCTCCCTCATCGGCGTGGGGGGCGTGGGCCCCCGCCTGGCCTTGGCCCTCCTCTCCGCCCTGGGCGCCCCGGCCCTGAGCGACGCCATCGCCCGCGGCGACGCCGACGCCCTGGCCCGCACACCCGGAGTGGGCCGCAAGCTGGCGGGCCGCATCGTCCTGGAGCTGCGGGGCCGCCTGGCCGCCGAGGCCGCCACGCCCCCGGAGCAGCGGGAGGTGCTGGAGGCGCTGCTGGCCCTGGGCTACAGCCGCGATGAGGCCCGGGAGGCCCTGCGCCTGGCCGATCTCCCCCCTGACGCTCCCCTGGAGGAGAAACTGCGGGCCGTCCTGCGCCGGCTCGCTCGCTGAGGAGGAGACAACGTGTCGTCCCGCTACGCGCAACGCCCCTCTCCCAGCCTCGCCCGCCGGCTGCTGGGGCTTCCCCTAAGGGCCAAAGCCCGCCTGCTCTGGCGCCTCGTTCTGGACCGCCGCACCGGCCTGCTGCCCAAGCTGGTGCTCATGGCCCTGGCCGTCTACCTGGCCAGTCCCATAGACCTCCTGCCCGACTTCATCCCCTTCGTCGGCCAGATGGACGACGCGGTGGTGGCCCTGGTCTCCCTCCTGGCCCTGCTCCTCCTGGTGCCCCGCCCCGTCCTGCTGGAGCACCTAGAGCGTCTGGAGCTGGAGGCGCCCCGCTAGTCTATAAGTAGACAACAGACCCGCGGCAGGCCGCTGGCGACGGTCTCCCAGCGGCGGCCGCCGTCCGCGGAGAGGAAGACCTCCCCCTCCACGGTGCCGAAAGCAGCCAGCGGCCCCGCTGCCGTCAGGCAGTAGGTGTCTATGTTATCGCCGAACCACTCCGGCAGGCCGGAGTCACACTTCTGGAAGGGATCCTCCCCGGCCAGGGGCCGACGGTATACCGCCGCTCGCTGGGTGTAGGGGCCGGTGGAAGCAGTCACCAGGACGGTATCATCCTCAGTCACGGCCACCGCCCGCAGGTACTGCCCGTGGAGCCCCTCCTTCAGGAACTGCCAGCGCTCGCCGCCGTCCTGGCTGACGGCCAGCCCGCGGGCGGAGGCGGCCAGCACCAGGCCGGCGGCCCGGGGGTGGGCCACCACCTGGTGGACGTCGGCGTGGATGTCTATAGTAGGACGCCAGGAGCGCCCGCCGTCCTGGGAACGAAGGACGCCACCCACGTGCACGTTGACGTAGACGGCCCCGTCCGGCCCCAGCGCCAGCGAGCGAGTGTCCGGCGGGCCGCCCCAGGGCGTGTACCAGGACTCCCGGCCCTCCACCGCCTCGAACGTCTCCACCAGTTGCAGCCGCCCCTCCAGCAGGGACAGGAGGTGGGCGCCCTCCGTCCCCACCAGCAGTCCCATGGGCGTGGGCAGGAGACAGGTGGCCCGCTGGTAGGGCCTGGGCACCTGGGCCACCGCCGCCCACTCTCCCCCTGCCCCCAGGTGCCATATCTCGCCCTCGCCCACGATGGCCCAGCAGCCGGCGTCGTCCCTGGCGAGGGCGGTCACCTCCCTCCCGGCGAAGACTGGGCCGTTACCTGCTGGCGCCTCGTAGAGGCCGGCGGCCGTCCCCACGAGGATCCGTGTCCCTCTGCCCCGCATGCTCCTCCTCCCCCACAACCTGTCATGTGCTCGATAGGCCCATTGTAAGGCCTGGAGGCGCCGTCTGCTAAAATGGTCTGAGGAGGTCTCATGGCCCAGGAGACGCAGTTCCGGCTAGTGGCGCCCTTTGGCCTCACGGGGGACCAGCCCCAGGCGGTGGAGAAGCTGCTGGAGGGGCTGGAGAAGGGCTACAAGCACCAGACCCTCCTGGGTGTCACCGGCTCCGGCAAGACCTTCACCATGGCCAACGTCATCGCCCGCTGGGGGAGGCCCACCCTGGTCATCTCCCCCAACAAGACGCTGGCCGCCCAGCTCTACGCCGAGTTCCGGGAGTTCTTCCCCCACAACGCCGTGGAGTACTTCGTCTCCTACTATGACTACTACCAGCCGGAGGCCTACATCCCCCGCACCGACACCTACATCGCCAAGGACGCCGACATCAACGAGGAGATAGACAAGCTGCGCCACGCTGCCACCCGCGCCCTCTTCACCCGGCGGGACGTCATTATCGTCGCCTCCGTCTCTTGCATCTACGGCCTGGGGGAGCCCACCGAGTACTACAACTTCGTCCTGCGCTTCAGGAAGGGTGAGGCCACCAACCGCCAGCGGGTGCTGCGCAAGCTGGTGGACATGCAGTATGAGCGCAACGACTACAACTTGGTGCGGGGCAAGTTCCGTCTGCGAGGGGACTCCCTCACCATCATGCCCGCCTACGAAGAGCTGGCCGTCCGTATCGACTTCTGGGGGGACGAGGTGGAGCGCATCCTCCAGCTAGACCCCCTCACGGGGGAGATCGTCGGCGAGCTGGACGAGATAGAGATCTACCCGGCCAAGCACTTCGTCACCTCCCCGGACAAGCTGGAGGCCGCCATCCGCGACATAGAGCGGGAGCTGGAGGAGCGGGTGGCCTGGTTCAAGGCTCAGGGGAAGCTGCTGGAGGCCCAGCGCCTGTGGGAGCGCACCCGCTACGACATCGAGTGCCTGCGGGAGCAGGGATACTGCGCCGGCATCGAGAACTACGCCTGCCACCTGGCCCGGCGCCACCGGCCACGCCACACCTGGGCCGAGATGTGCGGCTCCACCCCCTGGACCCTCCTGGACTACTTCCCCGATGACTTCCTGATGATCATCGACGAGTCCCACCTGGCCATACCCCAGATACGGGGCATGTACCACGGCGACGTCCACCGCAAGCAGACCCTGGCCGATTACGGCTTCCGCCTCCCCTCGGCCGTGGACAACCGCCCCCTCAGCTTCCAGGAGTTTTTGGAGCACATCAACCAGGTCATCTACGTCTCCGCCACCCCCGGCCCCTGGGAGCAGGAGGTCTCCCAGCAGGTGGTGGAGCAGCTCATCCGCCCTACCGGCATCGTCGACCCCGAGGTGGAGGTGCGGCCCACCCGCGGCCAGGTGGACGACCTCCTCCACGAGGTGCGCCAACGGGTGGAGCGGGGCGAGCGGGCCCTGGTCACCACCCTCACCAAGAAGATGGCCGAGAGCCTGGCCGACTACCTGCAGGAGATGGGCATCAAGACCCACTACCTCCACTCCGACATCGAGACGCTGGAGCGAGTGGAGATCCTGCGCGACCTCCGCCTGGGCGTCTACGACGTGGTGGTGGGGATCAACCTCCTGCGGGAGGGGCTGGACCTGCCCGAGGTGAGCCTGGTGGCCATCCTGGACGCCGACAAGGAGGGCTACCTGCGCTCCGAGTGGTCCCTCATCCAGACCATGGGCCGCGCCGCCCGCCACGTCAACGGCAGGGTCATCATGTACGCCGACACCATCACCGACTCCATGCGCCGGGCCATCGAGGAGACGGAGCGGCGCCGTCGCATCCAGATGGAGTACAACCAGCGCCACGGCATCCAGCCGGAGGGGATCCGCAAGGCCATACGGGACCTGACGGACCGCGTCCGCCAGGTGGCGGAGGAGCGGCCCACCTACCAGACCGGCCCCCTCCCCAGGGAGGAGATCGTCCGCCTCATCAAGGACCTGGAGAAGCAGATGAAGGAGGCCGCCCGCAACCTGGAGTTCGAGAAGGCGGCCCTCCTGCGAGACCAGATCTTCGAGCTGCGCCGCGAGCTGGTGGGGGACGAAGAGGGGCTCCGGCTCATCGCCGCCCTCCGTCAGGGCCGCCAGACCTGACCCCTACAGCCGCTCCGCCACCAGCCAGGCCAGCCGCTGCCTGAAGACGAAGGTGTCCTCCACGGCCTGCACCCCCAGGCCGCTCAAGTCTGCCTCCTGTGCCCCCGTGAGGAGCCGGCGCATCATCTCCACCCGCTGGGGAGAGGGCCGTGCCCCTACCAGCCACTCGTGGAACTCGCGCTGCAGGTCCAGCACCTGAAGGCGACGCACCAGGAAGCCGGCCTCCCCCAGCAGGTGCACCAGCTCGCTCAGACGGAAGTAGCCGGGATGGGAGCGGTCGCGCAGGCGCTCCAGGCGGTTCTGGTAGCGGGCCCGCACCTCCTGCTCGTGGGCCACTATCTCCTCCAGGGCCAGCCTCCCCCCGGGCCGGCAGACCCGCCACATCTCGCTGGCCTGGGCGGCCGGGTCTGGCAGGTGGTGGAAATAAAAGCCGCAGGTGACCAGGTCGAAGGACTCGTCCGGGAAGGGTAGCTCCAGGGCGTCAGGGGGCCACTCCTGGAGGACGAGGTTGGGGCGGCGGGCCAGCCGTCGGCGGAGGCGGGGCGGCCCGTCCCGACAGAGGGCCAACACCTCGCCCGCCCGCCCGGCGAAGGCGAGGGCCAGGAGGCCGCTCCCCAGCCAGATGTCCAGCACTCGCTCCTCTCGCCCCGGCCGCACGAAGGAGACGAAGCGCCGCAGCCGGCGCGGGTCAGCCACCTTGGGAGAGATGATCATCTCGGGCCTGGAGCCCATTGTAACGGCGGGGGCCGCCCTTGACCCAGCCCACGCTGGCCCGTAGCATTGGCCGCGAGGGCGATGAGGCCCGCCCGGCGCCCCCCAGGCGCCGAACCGCGCTGGACGCTGATGGCCTCTGCTGCTGCCGCCGCCGGCGCTCCTCTGGCGGCCGAGAGCTGCGACGGACGCAGGAGCGCTGTCTGGCGGCCCCCTGGCCGCCTCTTCGGAAGAAGCGGAATGGTGGTGATAGCCATAGCCCTAGGGGGAGCCCTGGGCGCCCTGGCCCGTTACTACCTGGCCCGGGCCGTCTACCAGGCCCTCGGCTCCCAGTTCCCCCACGGCACCCTGGCCGTCAACGCCTTGGGCTGCCTCCTTCTGGGGATTATCATAGGCCTGGTAGAGGAGCGGGGGATACTGGGGCCGGAGGCCCGCTCCTTCCTGGCGGTAGGGTTCCTGGGCGCCATGACCACCTTCTCCACCTTCGTCTACGAGTCCTATGGCCTCCTCAGGGACGGCAGCTACACTCTGGCCCTCGCTTACCTGGCCGCCAGCCTGCTGGGCGGGCTGGCCGCCTTCGTGATCGGTCGGGCCCTGGGCAGTATCGGGAGCTGAGAGAGATGGAAGAGGAGACGGAGGCCGTCCTGCTGCGCATCTTCATCGGCGAGAGCGACCGCTGGCACGGGCGCCCCCTCTATCGCGTCCTGGTGGAGAAGGCCCGCCAGCAAGGGCTGGCAGGGGCGACGGTGCTGCGGGGGATCGAGGGCTTCGGCGCCAACAGCGTCATCCACACCGCCCGCCTCCTGGAGCTCTCCTCCGACCTCCCCATCGTCATAGAGATCGCCGACCGGGAAGAGAAGGTGCTCCCCTTCCTGGAGACGGTGAAGGAGATGGTGCGGGAGGGCCTGGCCACGCTGGAGAAGGTGCGCGTGGTCTTTTACCGGCCGGATCAGCCCCGCGCCTGAAGTCGGGAAATCTCCACCGAAAAACCCCTGGCGCCGCTTGTCAGAGGGCCCCTCGCGCCCTTATAATCAATTCCGATTTTCTCGACTGATTTACTAGACTTTATCGCCATGTGCCAGGCCTGCGGCTGCCAGACGGAGGAGCGCCCCCGAGCGGGGCCGGCCAGGGGTCCCGTCACCTGGGAGACCGTCCTGCAGCGCAACCCCCGGGAGCGCATGAAGGCGGAGAAGCACCCGGTGGACATCCTGGACGAGCTGCCCGAGCTCATCCGCAAGGGCTACGAGAACATCCCGGAGGAGGACATCGTCCGGCTGCAGTGGTACGGCCTCTACCACGACAAGCCCCGCATCGGCTACTTCATGCTGCGGGTGAAGCTCCCCAACGGCCGCCTCACCCCCCAGCAACTCAGGGCCATCGGCCTGCTGGCCCGGCGCTTCGGCAACTTCGCCGAGCTCTCCACCCGCCAGGACATCCAGCTCCACTGGGTGCGGCTGGAAGACCTGCCGGAGCTCTTCCAGGTGCTGCGGGAGAACGGCCTCACCACCAACGCTGGCTGCGGAGACACCATCCGCAACATCACCGGCTGCCCGGTGGCCGGCCTGGACCGGGACGAGCTCTTCGACAGCAGCGAGGACCTCCTGTCCCTCGTCCGCTTCTTCTACGACACCGCCAACCGTGACTACTTCAACCTGCCCCGCAAGCACAAGATCACCCTGTCCGCCTGCGCCTACCACTGCAACTACCCCGAGATCCACGACATAGCCTTCGTCGGGGTGCGGGACGGCCAGCAGGAGGGCTACACCGTCTGGGTGGGAGGGGGTCTCTCCACCAACCCCCGCCTGGCGCGGCCCCTGGGCATCTTCGTGGGGCGGCACCAGGTGGTGGAGGTGGCCCGAGCCATCCTGGACGTCTGGCGGGAGCAGCCGGAGAACCGCCTCTCCTTCATCAAGGCCCGTATCAAGTTCTTCGTGGACCGCATCGGCCCCGAGGCGTACCGCCGCCAGATCGAGGAGCGACTGGGGCGCCCGCTGCCCGACTGGCCGGAGCCGCCCCGTCCTCCGCGACGAGAGTTTCACACCGGCGTCCACCCCCAGAAGCAGCCCGGCCTCTACTACGTCGGCTTCCCCGTCGTCGCCGGCAAGACGGACGGCGAGCGGCTCCTGGCCATCGCCGATCTGGCGGAGCGGGAGGGGCTGGGGGTGCGCATCAGTCAGCGCCAGAACATCATCCTCACCAACATCCGCCAGGAGCGGCTGGAGGCCGTCACCGGCGCCATGGCTGATCTGGGCTTCCCCCTCCAGGTGAGCGGCCTGCGGGCCGCCTCCATCGCCTGCACCAGCGATCCCTACTGCAACTTCTCTCTCAACTCCAGCAAAGGGCTCCTTGAGGAGTTGCTGGACCACCTGGAAGAGCGGCTGGGACCGTTGGACGACATCGTCATCTCCGCCGATGGCTGCCCCCACGCCTGCGCCCACCACTGGGTGGGAGACATAGGCGTCCAGGCCTCCTACCTGCGCCGCTCCGATGGCTCGGTAGAGGAGGCCCTCATGATCATCCTGGGCGGCGGCTACGGCCGGGAGGCCAGGATAGGGCGCGTGGTGGCCCGCCGCGTCCCCGTGGCCGAGACCAAGCGCTACCTGGAGAACCTGGTCCGCTTCTACCGCCAGGGGAACGGCCGCTGGGGCTCCTTCGCCCAGTTCGCCAATGCCTACGATGACGCCCAGCTCCTCTCCATCATGGAGACCGGCACGCCGGACAGCGCCGCTGCCTACGCCCAGAGCCGCGAAATCAGAGAGCGAGACGCCCCCTGACCAGCCATAAGGAGGTGAAGGATGGTCCGTCTAGACGAGCTGGAGGCCTACCAGCTAGCCATTGAGTACGAGGACGAGTCGGCCGACGCCGTGGTCCAGTGGGCCCTGGAGACCCTCCACCCGCGGGTGGCCCTGGCCTGGAGCGGCCAGGCGGAGGATATGGTCATCCTGGACATCGCCTGGCGTATCCGCCCCGACGTGCGGGTCTTCGCCGTGGACACGGGGCGGATGTACGAGGAGACCTACGAGCTCATCGAGCGGGTACGGGAACGCTACGGCCTCCAGATCGAGGTGGTCTTCCCCGACCGCCTCGAGGTGGAGGAGATGGTGCGCCAGTACGGCATCAACCTGATGTACCGCGACGTGGCCTACCGCATCCTCTGCTGCGAGCTGCGCAAGGTGCGACCCCTGGTGCGCACCCTGAGCGAGCTGGACGGATGGTTCACCGGCCTGCGCCGGGAGCAGTGGGCTAGCCGCCAGAACATCAAGAAGATCGAGATAGACCACGACCACGGCCAGATCGTCAAGATAAACCCCCTGGCCGACTGGACGCAGGAGGACGTCTGGGAGTATATCCGCCAGAACGAAGTCCCCTACAACCGCCTCTACGACCAGGGCTTCCCCAGCATCGGCTGCCGGCCCTGCACCCGCCCCGTCCAGCCCGGCGAGGACCCCCGCGCCGGCCGCTGGTGGTGGGAGACCAACGCCCCTAAGGAGTGCGGCATGCACTGCTCCCTGGAGACCGGCGGCTTCGAGAAGATCATGGAAGCCATCCTTCAGCAGGCGGAGCTGCGCCGCCAGGGCGCCAGCTAGCAGGAGGGAGGCGAGGGTATGGGCATCGTCCTGGCGGAGGCCGTGGACCGGAGGCGCCTGGAGCACTGCTTGGAGGAGCGAGGCTGGCGGCCGGTGCGCATCGGTGGCCAGCCTGGCTACGAGAAAGAGGTGCCCCCCTGGGTCTGGCTGGCCAGGCTCTCCCCCAGGGTGGAGTTCCTCTCCTGGGTGCCGGACGATGACCAGGCCCACCGCCATGCCGAGGGGCTGCGCCGCCTCCGCCGGGAGGTGGAGGAGATAGCCGGGTCCCTCGATATACGGCTCGCCAGCTCCCTGGACCTCTACCTGGACGCCTAGCCGTGGCCGATCTGGGTGGACGTCGCATCGTCCTGCTCGAGTCCCGCATGGCCTCGGAGCTGGCGGGGCTCGTGGCCCGTCACGGGGGCCGGCCAGTGCCGGCCCCCGCCCTACGGGAGGTGCCCAGCGAGGACGGCTCCGCCCCCCGCTTCCTGACGGAGCTGCAAGCGGGGCGACTGGCGGTCGTCGTCTTCCTCACCGGCGTGGGCGCCCAGGCCGTCCTTGACACCGCCTTCGCCCTCGGCCAGGCGGAGGAGACACTGGCCGGCCTCAGGCGGACGCGGGTGGTCTGCCGCGGCCCCAAGCCTCTGGCGGTGATGCGGGCCCACGGGGTGCCGGTGGCGCTGGTGGCGCCGCCGCCCCACACCACGCAGGAGCTGCTGGCCGCCCTCCTCTCCCAGGGCTGGGAGCTGAAAGGGAGCGAAGTAGCCCTCCAGCACTACGGCCAGCAGAACCAGGCGTTGAAGGAGGCCCTGGCGGCCGCCGGCGCCCGTCTCCTGGAGGTCTCCCCCTACCGCTGGGAGCTCCCCCAGGACCTGGGGCCGCTACGGTCGGCCATAGAGGCCATCGTGGCGGGGGAGGTGGACGCTGTCTGCTTCACCAGCCGCCCCCAGGTGCTGCACCTCTTCCAGGTGGCGGACTCCCTGGGGCTGGCGGAGGCGCTACGAGAGTCCCTCAACGGCCGCGTGGTGGCGGCCGCCGTGGGGCCGGTCTGCGCCCAGACGCTGGAGGAGCAGGGGGTGAGGGCCAGCGTCCAGCCACAACACGCTCGCCTGGGCCACATGGTGCTGGCGCTGGCCCGCTACTGGCAGGAGAGGGAGCAGGGCGTCCCCGGCGGCGCGTCCGCCCGCCGCTGAAGCCCTAGTCCCGGGGGCCGCCGCTCCCCACCGTGCGGGGGCGGCGGTTGCGCCTTATGCACTCCACTATATCGGCCAGCCTGGAGCCTGGGGGAAAGATGCCGGCCACCCCCAGGCGTTCCAGCTCGCTGTGGAGGGGGCGAGGTATGATGCCCCCCACCACCACCGGGATCTCCCGCGCCCCCAGCCGCTCCAGGTGCTCCAGAAGGGAGGAGACGAGGGTCACCGGGTCTTTGTCCATGATGCGATAGCCTATGCAGTCCACGTCCTCCTGGACGGCCGCCTCGGCTGCCACCGGGGGCTCCATATAGCCGCTGGCTATCACCTCCAGCCCGGCGTCCCGCAGACCGCGGGCCACCACATAATAGCCAGCGGTGTGGCCTGGCGTGTCGCTGGCCAGGAGGACGCGTATCGGTCGCTCCATGCTCACCGCCTCATCCGTAGAGTCGCAGGAGGAAGCCGCCGCGCTTGCGCAGCGTCTCCCAGCCCTCCACCTCGGCCAGGGCCTCGCAGATCTCGCCGATGGAGAGGTAGGCCTTTACCGCCTCAATGGTGGGAGGCAGGATGTTGGCCCGCTCCCGGTAGGCCTCCTGGAGGCGCCGGCGGGCGGCCTGGGCCTGCGTTTCGTCCCGTTCCTGCTTCACCTGCATGAGCCGCCTTATCTGCTTCTCCCGCCAGGCGGGGTCGAAGGGTGGGTCGCGGCGGGCGTCCAGGGCCAGTAGCTCCAAGATGGGGTCGTCCTCCTCCGGCGGGGCCACGAAACGGTTGACCCCCACCACCACCTTCTCGCCCCGGTCTATGGCGAGCTGACGACGGTAGGCCGCCTCGTGCCCCTGGGCCGACATCTCGGGCCAGGCCCGTTCCGGCCCCAGGCGGTCCAGCTCCTCGTAGACCTGCCAGGCCCGCTTCTCCACCTCCTCCGTCAGGCGCTCGATGCACCAGGAGCCGCCCAGTGGGTCGGCCACCGCCGTCACGCCCGATTCGTAGGCGATGACCTGCTGCGTGCGGATGGACAGGGTCTGGGCGAGGCGGGTGGGGATGGCTATCACCTCGTCGAAGCCGTTGACGGACATGGACTGGGCGCCCCCCAGCACCGCCGCCAGGGCGTGGATGGTAGAGCGGATGATGTTCACTAGGGGCTGCTGGGCGGTGAGGCTCACCCCTGAGGTCTGGACGTGGAAGCGGAAGACGCAGGAGCGGGGGTCTCTGGCCCCGAAGCGCTCGCGCAGCAGCCGCGCCCACATGCGACGGGCCGCCCGGAACTTGGCCACCTCCTCCAGGAAGTCGTCGAAGGAGTTGAGGAAGAAGGTGATGCGGGGCGCCACCATGTCCACGTCCACCCCCCGGCCCAGGACGGAGCGCAGGGTGGTGGCGCCTATATAGAGGGCGAAGCCTATCTCCTGGGCGGCCGATATCCCCGTCTCCCGCTGGTTGCGCACGGAGACGCTGGAGTGGTTCCAGCGGGGAACGTAGCGGGCGCAGAACTCGCTGATGTCCACGTAATGATTGCCCCGGTAGTCCGGCGGGTCTCCCCAGGGGAGGAAGTAGTTCTGGATGGTGCCCCGCAGCTCCGTCCAGGGGACTCCTCGCTTCTCGGCCACCGCCAGGATCATGGCGAAGGCGGGGATGGAGTTGCCGGTCTGGTTGATGCTGATGCGGCCGATGTCGATCCCCTGGAAGACCGTCTCCATGTCGTAGAGGGTGTCTATCCAGACGCCGCCCTTCCCTACCAGCCCCTCCGCCCGCGGGTCGGCCGACTCGAAGGGAGCGTAGCCCATGCCGGTGAGGCTGATGCCGGTCTGTCCCTGGGAGAGGAGGTAGCGCAGCCGCTCGTTGGTCTCCTCAGCGGTGCCCACTCCCATCACCTGGCGGACAGTCCATTCCTTCGCCCGGTAGCCGGTGGGGAGGACGCCCCGGGTATAGGGGTACTGGCCGGGGTCGCCCAGGTCCCGCTCGTAGTCCAGGGAGGCGGCGTCCTCCGGCCTGTAGAACGGCTTCAGCGGTATCCCGGAGCTGGTGACGGGGCCATCGCCGGCGGCCGTGCTGGACTCCCTCTGCGTCATCGTCCTGTTTCCCCTTTCCTCGCTTCTGTCCCCATTATAAGGGCAGGGGAGGAGACGGCAACGCGCCCTCCCTTCCCCTTGCTAGCGCCCTATCTTATGTTGCACTATAAGGCAGAAAAGCCCATGGGCGCTGACACCCTGCCCGGCGCATCGTCAGGTCCGCCGCTGTCCTCATGCCGTATCGTCCCCATCTTCATTCTGGAGAGGAGGTACTGTCATGGGTCTCCTGGACGGTAAGGTAGCCATCGTCACCGCCGCCGCCGGCGCCGGCATCGGCCAGGCGACGGCCCGCCGCTTCGCCCAGGAGGGGGCGGAGGTGGTGATAACGGATGCTCACGCCCGGCGGGCCCGCGAGACGGCGGAGGCTATGAGCAGGGACTTCGGCCGTGAGTTCCTGGGGCTGGAGGTGGACGTGCGCAACCAGGAGCACGTCCAGGCCATGGTAACGACCACGCTGGAGCGCTATGGCCAGATCGATATCCTGGTCAACAACGCTGGCATCAATCGCCTCTCCCGCGTCTGGGAGATGGACGATGAGACCTGGCAACTGGTCATCGACGTCAACCTGACGGGGACGTTCCGCTGCACCCGCGCCGTGCTGCCCCACATGATAGAGCGACGGCGCGGCTCCATCATCAACCTGGCCTCCGTGGCCGGCTGGATCGCCTCGGACGAGGGGGAGAGCCACTACTGCGCCGCCAAGGCCGGCGTCATGGGCTTCACCAGGGCGGTGGCCGCCGAGGTGGGGCCCTACGGGGTGCGGGTCAACGCCATCGCCCCCGGCCTCATTTACAACGAGTTCCTGGCCCGCATCTACCCGGCCGACCTCTTCGAGAAGTTCAAGCGGCGGGTGCCCCTGGGCCGCCTGGGTGAGCCGGCGGACGTGGCCAACCTCATCCTCTTCCTGGCCAGCGACCTCTCCGAGTACATCACAGGCGAGGTAGTCTGCATCAGCGGCGGCGCCGTGGTCCACGCCTGACGGCCCCTCACTCGTAGATGTAGTCTGGGTGGTAGCGGATCTCCCTGAACTCGGTCTGCTCCCCTGTGTGCTTCACCCCCGTCTCGTCGTGGCCGGGGAAGAGGAAGGCGTCCCGCTCCCTGGCCAGCCGTCTTATCTTCTCGATGGAGCGGGCCCACCTCTCCACGTTCCAGGTCACGGGCGTCCCCACCGCTGGCGGCCCGTAGGACTCGTGCAGGTAGAGGGCGTCC
>BEIB01000011.1 GCA_002898615.1 bacterium HR25
GAAGAGGCGCCCCACCGAGACGTAGCTCGCCCCATCCGCCTCCGCCCGCCGGGCCTCCTCCACGTTGTTGGTGGAACAGCCCACTATGAACCCCGGCGGGGCCAGGCGACGCACCACCGCCACCGGCAGGTCTTTCTGCCCCACGTGGACGCCGTCCGCTCCCACGGCCAGGGCCAGGTCCAGATGGTCGTTGACGATGAAGGGGATGCCAGCTTCCCGGCAGAGGCGGGCCAGCTCCTGGGCCAGGGCTAGCTGGAGGCCCTTGGGCCGGCGCTTGTCGCGGAGCTGTATGAGGCGGGCGCCCCCGGCGATGGCCGCCCGCGCTATCTCCACCTCCGGGCGGCCGCCGGCCACCTCGGGGTCGATGAGGACGTAGAGGCCGCGGAGCCTCTCCTCCATCCCGTCCTGCCTTCGTTCGGGAAGTACAATAGCAGAGGTGGTCCGGGAGATGAAAGGCCTTCTGAAGCGGTGGGCGCTGGCGCTCCTCATCCCGGGCGTCTTCCTGGCGGCGCTGGCCGCCGTCTGGCTCTCGCCTCCCACGCGGCTGGCCCTGGACACCCTGCTCCTCTACCCCCAACTCCTGGCCCCTCCGCCACGGGCCGTCGCCTCTCTCCTGGGGCCGGAGCCGACGGTGGAACGGGCTAGGGTGCCCCTGGCCGGCGGCGCTTCCATTGCCGCCGACGTCTACCGCCCGCCCGGAGAGGGGCGACGGAGCGCCATACTGGTGGTCATCGGCGCCGCCCCCACGGCCCATGAAGACCCACGCGCCGTGCGCATGGCGCGCGCGGTGGCCCGCATGGGCCACGTGGTGATGCTCCCCGTCCTCCCCCACCTGGGGCGCAAGGTGCTGACCTCCGAGGACATCGAGGCGGTGGTCGCCTCCTTCCAGCACCTCCAGGCCCAACCTTATGTCGACAGGGAGCGCATCGCCGTGCTGGGGTTCTCGGTGGGGCAGGGGCTGGCCTTCGCCGCCGCCGCCGACCCCCGCATCCGGGACGACGTGCGGGCGCTGGTCTCCTTCGGCGGCTACTACGATGTGCGAGAGGTGATCACCGCTGTCCTGACCGGCACCATCGACACCGGGGAGGGACGCCAGCCCTGGCAGCCAGACCCCTGGGCGCGTGAGGTGTTGCGCACCAGTCTCCTCCACTTCGTCCCCGAGCGAGAGGAGCGGGAGCTGATGTCGCTGGCCGTGGGATCAGGAGTGGAGGTGCCTCTGGATGGGCTGTCCCGCACGGGCTCCCTCATCTACCGCGCCCTCACCAGCCGGGAGCCGGCGGAGATCCAGGGCCTGATAGCCCAGGTGCCGCCGGAGGTGGCGGCAGTGCTGGACGCCCTCTCCCCCATGAACCACCTGGACGGCATAAAGGCGGAGGTCTTCATCGCCGCCGACCGCTACGACCCCCTCATCCCCTACACCGAGTCCAGGCGGCTACGGGACGACCTGCGGGCGCGAGGGGTGACCGTCCATTACGCGGAGACGGGGATCTTCCGGCACGTAGACCCCGCGCTGGAAGCCAACCCCGTCTCTTTTCTGAGCGATTTCGTCCGTCTGTTTCTGAACTCTTATCTGCTGTTCCAGCGGCTGACCTAGGCGGCCTCCATCCTCTCCCGGGCCTGCTCCGCCTGGCGGCGGAAGCGCTCGCGCATCTCCCGCACCCGCGAGACGGCCGGCCGCGCTCGCTCTCGCAGGCGGCCCCGGATCTCGGCACCGGTAGAGGGAGCGGTGAGCATCCCTACGCCAAAGCCCACCAGCGAGCCGATGAGGAACCCCATGAGGAGCCAACGCATCACGGACCCACCCCCTTCGTGCTGGTCTCTCGGGCTGTCAGATCGCTGGCTCTATTGTAGCATCCTGGTCAAGGGCGCCGCACCTGGATGGCCGCCGTCAGCCGCCGCCCACCATCCGCACGACTTCTATGACGTCGCCGTCCTCTATCCTGACCGACGGCCACTGGTGACGGGGCACCACCTCGCCGTTGCGGGCCACCGCCACGTGCCGCTGGTTCACCGGCAACGAGGCGACGAATTCGGCGACGGTGCAGGCCGCCGGCAGCTCTCTCTCCTCGCCGTTGACGATGACGCGCACCATCTTCCCGAATGTCCACCCCCGCCGCCTCAGGGGGGAGCTGCCGTCGACCCCGCCCTGGACCAGGCCTGCCGCAGGGCCCGGCCCAGGCGCCGGGCCGCCTCCTCCGCCTCCGGCTGGCCCAGCACGGCCGAAATGACGGCCACGCCGCTGGCTCCCGCCTGGACGACCTCCGCCACTCGCTCCGCCGTGATGCCGCCTATAGCCAGGACGGGGAGCGACACCCGGGCCGCCACCTCCCGTAACAGGCCCAGCCCGGCCGGCGACGCCCCGGGGTGGGAGCGCGTGGCGTAGATGGAGCCCACCACCAGGTAGTCCGCCCCCTCCTCGGCTGCCCGCACCGCCTCCGCCAGGGAGTGGACGGAGCGGCCCACCAGTCGCCCCTCTCCCAGAAGGCGACGGGCCGCCGCCACCGGCAACCCACGCTCGGGCAGATGGAGGCCGTCCGCCCCGGCGGCCAGGGCTACATCGGCCCGGTCGTTCACCACTAGGAGGGAGCGGCCCTCGGTAGCCTCCCGCAGCTCGAGGGCCAGGGAGAGCAGCTCACCGGCGGGCATGTCTCTCTCCCGGAGCTGGACGATGTCGACGCCGCCGGCCACCGCTCGGGCCACCCGGGCTGTCAGGGAGCCGCCCGGGCAGAGGGAGCGATCCGTGACCAGCATCAGGCAGGGCACAGGGAGCCTGGGACGGTCTATCTTCCCCTACCTCCCTAGCGTCAGGAGCTGACGGGCCGGGGCACGCCCTCCACGGGGCTGGAGGCCTCCGCCAGCGCCTTCTTGGGGATGCGGCCCGCCAGGTAGGCCTTGCGGCCGGCCTCCACCCCCAGTCGGAAGGCCTGCGCCATGAGGGCCGGGTCCCTGGCCTGAGCGATGGCCGTGTTGACCAGCACGGCATCGGCGCCGATCTCCAGGGCCAGGGAGGCGTCGGAGGGGGCGCCCAGGCCGGCGTCCACCACCACCGGCACCCTGGCGTTCTCGACGATGATCTGGACCTCCTCCAGGGTGAAGATCCCCCGCCCTGAGCCGATGGGGGAGCCCAGGGGCATGACGGTGGCGCAGCCCACCTCCTCTAGCTGGCGGGCCAGGATGGGGTCGGCGTGCATGTAGGGGAGGACGACGAAGCCCTCCTTGACTAGCTGCTCCGCTGCCCGCAGGGTGCCTATCGGGTCGGGCAGCAGGTAGCGGGGGTCCGGCACCACCTCCAGCTTGATCCAGTTGGAGCCGGTGAGCTCGCGGGCTAGACGGGCGGTGAAGATGGCCTCCTCCGCCGTCCGGCAGCCAGCCGTGTTGGGCAGGATCTGATAGCGGCCCCAGTCTATGTAGTCCATCAGGTTGGGCTCGTCGGGGCGGTCCAGGGGGAGGCGGCGGATGGCCACCGTCACCATCTCCGCCCCGGAAGCCTCGATGGCCGCCACCATCTCCTCCATGCTGCGGAAGCGTCCCGTCCCCACGATGAGCCGTGAGCGGAACTTCTTGCCCGCTATCTCCAGAAAGTCGTCCATAGCCTTCACCTCACGCTGTCTCGGGGGCCTCCTCAGCCCTCTAGGTATATCCTCCCGCCGGCCTCCCGGAACTCCTGGGCCTTCTCCTGGAGCCCCAGGGCTATGGCCTCCTCCAGGCGGACGCCTTTCCGCTCGGCGTACTCCCGCAGGTCCTGGGAGATGCGCATGGAGCAGAACTTGGGGCCGCACATGGAGCAGAAGTGGGCCAGCTTGGCGCCCGGCGCCGGCAGCGTCTCGTCGTGGTAGGCGCGGGCGGTGTGGGGATCCAGGGAAAGGTTGAACTGGTCCTCCCAGCGGAACTCGAAGCGGGCCTTGGAGAGGACATCGTCCCAGCGCTGGGCCAGGGGGTGCCCCTTGGCCAGGTCAGCGGCGTGGGCGGCGATGCGGTAGGCTATGACGCCCTGCTTCACATCCTCACGGTTGGGGAGGCCCAGGTGCTCCTTGGGGGTGACGTAGCATAGCATGGCCGTCCCGAACATGCCTATCATGGCGGCGCCGATGGCGGAGGTTATGTGGTCGTATCCCGGCGCCACGTCCGTCACCAGGGGCCCCAGGGTGTAGAAGGGGGCCTCGTGGCACAGCTCCATCTGGAGGTCCACGTTCTCCTTGATCTTGTGCATGGGGACGTGGCCCGGCCCCTCGATCATGACCTGGACGTCGTATTTCCAGGCGACCTCGGTGAGCTCGCCCAGGGTGCGGAGCTCGGCGAACTGGGCCTCGTCGTTGGCATCGGCGATGGAGCCGGGACGGAGCCCGTCGCCCAGAGAGAGGGAGACGTCATAGGCGCGGGCGATCTCGCAGATCTCGTCGAAGTGGGTGTAGAGGAAGTTCTCCTGGTGGTGGGCCAGGCACCAGGCGGCCATGATGGAGCCGCCCCGGGAGACGATGCCGGTGACGCGGCGGGCGGTGAGGGGTATGTAGGCCAGACGCACCCCGGCGTGGATGGTCCAGTAGTCCACCCCTTGCTCCGCCTGCTCAATGAGGACGTCGCGGAAGACCTCCCAGGTCAACTCCTCCGGCCGGCCGCCCACCCGCTGCAGCGCCTGGTAGATGGGCACCGTGCCTATGGGCACCGGGGAGTTACGCAGTATCCACTCCCGCGTGGTGTGGATGTACTTGCCGGTGGAGAGGTCCATGACCGTGTCGGCCCCCCAGTGGATGGCCCAGACCATCTTCTCCACCTCCTCAGCTATGGAGGAGGTGACGGCGGAGTTGCCCAGGTTGGCGTTGACCTTCACCAGGAAGTTGCGGCCGATGATCATGGGCTCCAGTTCCAGGTGGTTGATGTTGGCGGGGATGATGGCCCTCCCCCGGGCCACCTCCTGGCGGACGAACTCCGGCTCCACGCCCTCTCGGATAGCCACGAACTCCATCTCCGGGGTGACGATGCCCCGGCGGGCGTAGTGCATCTGGGTGACGGCCCGCCCTTCCCTGGCCCTCAGGGGGCGGCGGCGACGGGGCAGCCCGAAGCGACGCTCCTCGCCGGGCCGCAGGTCGTCATCAGCGGGGGTGAGGGGGCGCCCCTCGTACTCCTCTACATCGCCCCGCTCCAGCACCCAGGGGAGGCGGAGGGGAGGCAGCCCCTGGGCCAGGTCGGCGCGGAACTCGGGGTCCGTGTAGGGGCCGCTGGTGTCGTAGAGGCGGACGGGCGGGTTCTCCTCGGGGCCGTTGCGCCCCTGGGTAGGGGTCAGCCGCACCTCCCGGAAGGGGACGCGGATGTCGGGCCGGGAGCCCTGGACATATACCTTGCGGCTGCTGGGGAAGGCCGGCGGCAGCGAGGCCTGGACCTCGTCCGTGAGCTGGGCCACTGGACGTCACCTCCTCATAACCCGGTCCCGGCCGGAAGAGGCGCCAGGGAGGGTCCTGAGGAGGCCTCGGGCGTGGCCGGGACGGGCCAGGGAAGCCCGATCCCTGTGTCGCCCCGGCTGGCCTGCCGTGCCCTTCCCTCCGCTGGCATTACCCAGATCAGGTGCCGACGGTCGCCCCGCTGCGATCGGGGCCTCTCAGCCCGGCCGGCCTGGCGCTGGCCCTTCGGCCCTGCCCAGGCACCCGAGCTCCCGTTCGGGCCTGTCTTCCGGCAGGCGCTATTGGTTCTGCGCCTTCACTCTATTCCCCGGCGGACCGCCTGTCAACTGCGCGCGGCGGGGCCGCCGCCGGCGACCGTTCAGCGAGACCACCGGTGCACCGTTTCGCTGGGCGAGGGGCGCAGCTCGTGGCCCTGGTGCCCCACGAACTGGCCGCGGGCCCAACGCACCCGCCACAGGCGGAACAGCCGAGGCTCCCCGGCGGGCCCCGAGCTCACCTGAGGTAGGACCACGGTGAGGACGCCATTACCGTAGGTGACGTTGGCCCGCCCGGGGTCGATGCTGGACGGAAGAGGGACCACCCGCTGGTGGTTGCCTATGTGCCACTCCCGGGAGACGTAGTCCTTGCGCTCCTGTCCCGGCCCCCGCACGCGTGTGCGTATGGTGACGGCCATGGGAGCGACCTCTACCTCCACGTCCTCCGGCTCCACCCCTGGCAGGGGAGCGACGACCATGAAACGGCAGTCGCTCCGGTAGACGTTGACGGGAAGGTAGGGCTCCTGGGGGACTGCCATGACCTCTCCTCCTCCTCTACCACTACCACCGCGACGATAGGGCCATTGTACAGGGAGACGTTACCGGGGTGTCAACCGCGCCCGGGCCTCCCTCAGGGACACCACCAGCGCCAGAAGTGATGGACGGGGCCGTGCCCCTGTCCCACGGGATAGGCGTGGCGCAGCGCCTCCGTCAGGTACTCCTTGGCCCGGCGCACCGCCTCCGGCACGTCCGCCCCCCTGGCCAGCCAGGCAGCTATGGCGGAGGCGAAGGTGCAGCCGGTGCCGTGGGTGTTCCTGGTGTCGATGCGGGGGACCGTGAAGATGTGGAAGCGCTGGCCATCGTACAGGAGGTCCGCTGCCTCCGCTCCCTCCCGGTGGCCCCCTTTGATGACCACCGCCCGCGCCCCCAGCGCCACCAGCTCACGGGCGGCCGCCCGCATATCGTCCTCGTCTTGGATGGGGCGTCCCAGCAGCGTCGCCGCCTCCGGCAGATTGGGGGTGACCACGGTGGCCAGGGGGAGGAGGAGCCGTTGCAGGGCCTCCACCGCCTCCGCCCGCAGGAGGGGATCGCCGCTCTTGGCCACCATCACCGGGTCCACCACCAGGTTGGGCAGGCGGTGCTCCCGGACCTTGGCCGCCACCACCTCGATGATGGCAGCGTTGGCCAGCATCCCCGTCTTCACTGCATCGGCGCCTATGTCCTGGACGATGGCGTCTATCTGAGCGGCCACCACATCCGGCGGCAGCTCCTGGACGGCCGTGACCGCCCGTGTATTCTGGGCGGTGACGGCGGTTATGGCCGATGTGCCGTACACCCCCAGGGCAGCGAAGGTCTTCAGGTCTGCCTGGATGCCGGCGCCACCGCCCGAGTCCGAGCCGGCGATGGTCATGACACAGGGGACGCGGGCCATTCCGCCCCCAACGTAGCGGCGGCGACAGCCCCCGTCAAGGCGCCCGCCCCTTGCGGCTGACGCGTCGGCGGGCGGGCTAATATAATGAGGACAACCGAGGAGGGACGAGAATGCACCGGCACATAAAGGTGCGGACGAGGGCGCGGGAATCGCTGGAGGACGTCACCCCGCAGGTGCGAGAGCTGGTGCGCGGCAGTGGCCTGACCGAGGGTCTGTGCCACCTCTTCGTCCCCCACACCACCGCTGGCATCCTCATCAACGAGAACGCCGACCCGGACGTGGCCCGCGATATCCTGGAGCGCCTCTCCGTCCTGGTGCCCCGGGAGGCCGGCTACCGCCACTTCGAGGGGAACGCCGATGCCCACATCAAGTCCACCCTGGTAGGACAGACGCTTACGGTGCCGGTGGTGGGGGGCGACCTGGCCCTGGGGCGCTGGCAGGCCATCTTTCTGGCCGAGTTCGACGGCCCCCGGGAGCGGACGGTCCTGGTGACCCTGAGCGGCGGAGGATAAGGCAGACATGGTCATGGAAGAGCTGCAGCGGCAGGTGGATGAGGCTGCCCGCGTCCTGCTGACCTCCCGCTACGTGGTGGCACTGGTGGGAGCGGGCCTCTCCGTGGAGTCCGGCATACCGCCCTTCCGGGGCCCCGGCGGTCTGTGGACGAAATACGGCGAGCCAGACATGCTGGGCTACCAGCGCTTCCTCCGCGACCCCAAGGCCTGGTGGGAGGAACAGCTCTCCGGCTCGGTGGCCTACCAGGAGCTGCTGGAGGCCATAGAGCGGGCGCGGCCCAACGCGGGCCACTACGCCCTAAAGGAGCTGGAGGAGATGGGCTACCTGAAGCACATCATCACCCAGAACGTGGACAACCTGCACCAAGAGGCGGGGAGCCGCAACATCACGGAGATCCACGGCAACCGCACCAAGGTGCGCTGCGTGGGCTGCCAGCAGCGCTGGCCCCTGGCCGAGTTCCCCCTGGAGGAGCTGCCGCCCCGCTGCCCCCACTGCGGTGGCCTCGTCAAATCGGACACGGTGATGTTCGGCGAGCCCATCCCGCCCGACGCCCTGGAGGAGTGCGTCCGGCAATCGGCCCTGGCGGACTGCATGCTGCTGGTGGGCACCTCGGCCGTGGTCTATCCGGCGGCCGGCTTCCCGGTGGACGTGAAGATGAAAGGGGGCCGTCTAGTGGAGGTTAACCCCATGGAGACGGCCATCACCCACCTGTGCGACGTGGTGGTGCGGGCGCCGGCGGGCACCGCCCTCCCCCTCATCGTGGAGAGGGTGAAGGAGCTGGCGGCCTCTCGCCAGAACTGACGGCGGCACAGGGGGACCGCCACGGCGCGGGGTCGCGGCCGGCGCCCGGGAACGGCGCGGGGGATGGCGAGGCGAGGCAGCCGGCGTGAGAGCAATCAGATTAGAGGACGGCGGGCGGCGGCCAGGCGCTCACAGCCCGGGCCGCCGTGCCCTGCGGCCGCAGGCAGCGGCGGCCGGCCACCGGAGCACAAGAAGAGGGGACGACCTGCGCCTGCAGGTAGCAGGAGGCGACCAGGCGACGGGAGCTAAATAAGGAGGTGGAGCCATGGCGGGAGCCCTGGACGGCATCAGGGTGCTGGATGTCACCATCTGGCAGCAGGGGCCCATGACCACCGCCCTGCTGGCTGATTTCGGCGCCGATGTCATCAAGGTAGAGGGGCCGGACACGCCCGATCCCGGCCGTTCCCTGGTGCGCTACGAGCCCAGGCCCGGCGGCCCCAACGCCTACTTCGAGACCCACAACCGCAACAAGCGCGGTATAGTGCTGGACCTGCGGGCCGAGAAGGGTCGGGAGGTCTTCTACCGCCTGGTGGAGCGGGCCGACGTGGTGGTCCAGAACTTCCGTCGTGGCGTGGCCCGTCGCCTGGGGATCGACTACGAGACCCTCTCCAGCATCAACCCGCGGCTCGTATACGCCAGCGCCTCGGGGTTTGGACTGGAGGGCCCGGACGCCCATCGGCCGGCCCTGGACCCTCTGGCCCAGGCCCGCGGGGGCGTCATGAGCGTCACCGGGGAGCCAGAGGGGCCGCCCACCCGCACCTTCAACGGCTTCGCTGACCAGATAGGCGCCTTCCTGCTGGCCTACGGCATCATGGTGGCCCTCTTCCACCGGGAACGCACGGGAGAGGGCCAGATGGTGGACGGCTCCCTCTTCCAGGCCACCATCGCCGCCCAGGCCTTCAACATCACCAGCTTCCTGATGACCGGCACCTACGCTGGCCAGCCCATCCCCCGCATCTCCCGGCGGCTCACCAGCCCGCTGTGGAACCACTACAAGGCCAAGGACGGCCGCTGGATCATGCTGGGGATGGCCCAGCTGGGCCGCTACTGGCCCACCTTCCGCCAGGTGATGCACGAGGCAACGGGCGTCCTTCTGGAGCCGGAGCACATCAGCATAGACTGGATGCGCACCCACCCCGGCGACCTGATGCAGCTCATCGCCAAGCTGGACGAGCTCTTCGCCACCAAGGACGCCCGGGAGTGGCTGGAGCTCTTCCGCTCCCGTGACCTCCTGTGCGAGCAGGTGCAGGACTACTCCCAGGTAGTCCAGGACCCCCAGGTGCTGGCCAACCGGATGATCGTGGAGTACCAGCACCCGGCCCACGGCTCCCTGAAGATGGTGGCCACCGGCGTCAACCTCCACCGCACCCCGGGCTCCATCCGCCGGCCGGCGCCCCAGTTCGGGGAGCATACGGAGGAGGTGCTCCTGGAGCACGGCTTCACCTGGGAGGAGATAGAGGAGCTGAGGCGACAGGGCGTGATAGGCCCGCGTCCCAACGCCTAGCCCCGCCCGCTCGATGAGGAGGCCGCCACGGCGGTGCCGCCCTGGCGGCCTGTCTATTCCTCCGGCCCCATGAGGGCGCGGAGACGGCGCAAGGCCCGGAAGACTATCACCCGCACGTTCCCCTCGGTGGTGCCCACTATCTGGGCGATCTCGCGGTTGGAGAGACGAGCATCGAAGCGCAGAGAGAGGACGCGCTGTTCCCGCGGCGAGAGGCGTCCCAGGGCCTGGAGGAGGCGATCCACCTCGTCGTGCAGGAGGGAGGCGGCCTCCGGCGAGGGGCCCTTCCAGCGCAGGGCCTGGGGCGACTCCGGGTCCGGCCAGGGGGCATGACGTCCGTTGCGGCGGAGGTCACTCACCAGCAGGTTATGAGCGGTGCTGAAGAGCCAGCCGCCGATGGCGTTGGGGTCCCGCAGCGTCCCCCAGTTGAGGTAGGCCCGGAAGAAGGTCTCCGCCACTACGTCCTGAGCCCGGTCATGGTCCCTCACCCGGCTGAGGACATAGGCCATGAGACGAGGGTAGAAGCGCTCGTATAGCTGAGCGAAGAGGACGGGATCGGGCGCCGAGGGGCCTCCCCCTGGAGAGGCCGGCGGCGCGGACCGTCTGCTGGGGGCCGGCCGCCGACCGGGCGGGCCCTGGGGCGCCTCTGTAACTCTCATTGAGCGGCTCCGTCTAGCCATAGAGTGTCGCTTCGATTCAGCATTTTCATTTCCAGCTTTATAAAACTGGAAATTTCAAAGCAGTTTTCTGACGCCAGAATCCTATTTCAAGATTTTCCCTGTCAACAGCTTTTGCCGATGGTAGGGGCAGAGTTATCAAGAAGTTATCCACAAGCGGGGCGCCAGGGCCGGGGATGGAGGCGCCCGGGGGGCGCGGGGTGCCGGGTTGGCTAAGAGGTGGCGCCTCCTGAGCAACCACGGCCTAGTGCTGGCCTGCATCCTTCGGGACCCGGAGGTCACCCTCCGGGAGGTCTCCCTGGCCACCGGCCTCACCGAGCGAGCGGTCTACCAGATAGTCCACGACCTGGAAGAGGAGGGGCTCCTGGCCAGGGAGCGTCGGGGCCGTCGCAATGTTTACCGGATCCACTGGGAGCGGATCCGGGGGCACGAGTCCCTCCCCGGCCTCGACATGGGGTGGCTGGCCGGGTTGCTTCTGGGGCCCCAGGAGGGGGAAGGCGGGGAGGGAGCCGCCCCCGCGCCCGAGTCCGCAGGGCCAGCTTGACAGGGCTACCCGCCAGTGCTAGGTTTTGGCCAGACAAGCATACATTCGACAGGTAACCCCAGGAGAGGCCCGGTGAAGGTCTGCGCCTTCGTGCAGACGCCCTATAGGGAGCTGCCGGCAGACTTCGAGAGGCGCTATCCCTCGGTGGTGATGGCCCCTTGGTGGGAGCTGGCCCGGCCGGACAAGATGGGTCAGTACTATCGCTGGACCATCGACTCCCTCCTCCACGCCGCCCGCGCTGGCCTGGACGGAGTCGCCATCACCGAGCACAGCCAGAACGTCTACGACGTCATGCCCAACCCAAACCTGGTGATGGCCAGCCTGGCCACCCTGACGGAGGGGCTCCCGGTGGCCCTGGTGGTGCTGGGCACCACCGTGGGGAAGTCCCACCAGCCGCTGCGCATCGCCGAGGAGTACGCCATGCTGGACTGCCTCAGCGATGGACGGCTCGTCGCCGGGTTGCCCCTGGGCCTGAGCTACGACGCCAACATCAACTACGGCGTCACCCCCCTGCAGACCCGCGAGCGCTACATGGAGGCCCATCGGCTCATCGTCAAGGCCTGGACGGCCAGGGAGGTCTTCCCCTGGAACGGCAAGTTCTGGCAGTTCCCGGCCGTCAATCTGTGGCCACGGCCCGTCCAGCAGCCCCATCCGCCGGTATGGGTGCCCGGCGTGGGCACGCCGGGCACCATGCAGTGGGTGCTGGCCAACGACTATTGCTACTGCTACCTGAGCTGGTTCGGCCCCAGGGTGGCCGCCCGCTCCGTCATCCCCAGGTACTGGGAGATAGCGGCCCAGATGGGAAAGGAGGCCAACCCTTACCGCCTGGCCTACCTGCAGGTGGTGGTGGTCTCGGATACCGATGCCCAGGCGGAGGAGGAGTACGGCCCCCACGTGGAGTACTTCTTCCACAAGTGCCTGGCGGGGATCCCCCTGGCCTGGCTGGGCCTCCCCGGCTACATCGATTACCCCGGCCTGGAGTACCTGATGAGGGACCCCCGCGACCTAGGCCTCTTCCCCCAGTTGCGGGAGATGCGCTTCAAGGACTTCGCCGAGGGACAGTTCGTCATCGCCGGGAGCCCGGCCACCGTCCGCGACCAGCTGCTGGAGGTGGCGCGCGAGTTCCGCGTCGGCAACCTGCTGGCCATGCTCCATATCGGCTCCCTGCCCCACGAGCTGGCCCTCAAGAACATTGAGCTGTTCGCCCGCGAGGTGCTGCCTCACCTGCGCCCCCTCTGGGACAGCGAGGGCTGGGAGCACCGCTGGTGGCCCCGCTCCCTGCTGGCGGGACGCAGTGCCCCCTCGCCCCCCGGCTAGGCCAGCCTGGTCCGCCGTATGAGGGGGGCGTTGACCGCCACCATCACCGTGGAGAGGCTCATGAGGAGGGCGCCGACGGCCGGCGTCAGCACGATGCCCCAGCCATAGGCCGCGCCAGCTGCCAGGGGGATGGCGACGACGTTGTAGCCAGCAGCCCAGAGCAGGTTCTGCACCATCTTGCTGTAGGTAGCCCTGGCCAGCCGCAGCACGCGCACGACGTCGATGGGGTCGCTCTCCACCAGGACGACATCCGCCGATTCGATGGCCACGCTCGTTCCCGCCCCCACGGCCACGCCCAGGTCCGCCTCCAGCAGGGCGGGTGCATCGTTGATGCCATCGCCCACGAAGGCCACCGGCCCCTCCCCCCGGAGGCCGCGCACCACCCGCGCCTTCTCCTCGGGGAGGACGCGGGCGTAGAAGCGCCGGATGCCCAGCTCCCGGGCCACCTCTCTGGCCACCGACTCAGCATCCCCGGTCACCATAGCCACCTGCACCCCCATAGCCTCCAGTTGCCCCACCGCCTGGCGGGCGCTCTCCCGCACCTTGTCGGCCAGAGAGAAGAGGGCCAGCGCCCTCTCGTCGTCCATCAGGAGGATGGAGGTCTCCCCTCGAACGTCCGCCTCAGCGAGGGGCTCCGCCAGACGCCCCAGCTCCACCCCCGTCTCCCCTGCCCACTCCGGCCGGCCCACCCGGTAGGCGCGCCCGTCCAGCCAGCCCTCCACCCCCCAGCCTGGCACCGCCCGGAAGTCTGTCACCTCCCGGAAAGGGAGGCGACGTTCACGCGCTGCCTCCACGATGGCCGCCCCCAGCGGGTGCTCCGAGAGGGCCTCCAGGGAGGCGGCGATGGCGAAGGCCTCCCCTTCCTCCATGCCGCTGTGGACCTGCCGCAGGACGAAGCGCCCTTCCGTCAGGGTGCCGGTCTTGTCGAAGGCGACGATGCGGACCTCGCGGGCCCGCTCGAAGGCCTCCCGCACCCGCAGCAGGATCCCGTTGCGGGCCGCCATGGCGCTGGCGTTGACCATCACTAGGGGGACGGCCAGGCCCAGGGCGTGCGGACAGGCGATCACCAGCACCGTGACCGACCGTTCCACTGCTGTGGTCGCCCCCGAGGCGACGAGCCATGTCACCAGGGTGATGGCCCCCACACCGATGGCGATCAGGGTGAGGAGGAAGGCAGCCCTGTCGGCCAGGGCCTGGTAGCGGCCGGGGGAGGCCTGCGCCTCCCGCACCAGGCGTATCATCTGCCCCAAAGCGGTGTCCTCCCCCGTCCGCGCTACCCGCACCAGCAGGGCGCCCTCGTTGTTCACGGCGCCCGCCGCCACCTCGGAGCCCGGCCCCTTGGGCACAGGCCGGGACTCCCCGGTGAGGAAGGCCTCGTTCATGGTAGACGAGCCCTCCACCACCGCCCCGTCCGCCGGAGCCTGCTCGCCCGGCCTCACCAGGACGATGTCCCCGTCCCGCAGCCCTGTGGCGGGGACGTCCTCGATATGGCCATCCCGGACGCGGTGGGCCACCGGCGGCATCAGGGCAGCCAGATGCTCCAGGGCGCGTCCGGCCCCCTGTACCGAGAGCAGTTCCAGCCAGTGGCCCAGCAACATGACGTCGATCAGCGTCGCCAGCTCCCAATAGAAGCCGCGCTCGGCCAGCCCGAAACTCGTCGTCAGGCTGTAGGCGTAGGCGGCGGTGGTGGCGGTGGCCACCAGGGACATCATGCCCGGCGCACGGGCCTGCAGCTCACGGACGGCCCCCGTCAGGAACGGCCCGGCCCCGTACAGATAGATGACCGACCCCAGCACCGGCTCCACCCAGGCGCTGCCCGGGAACTCGGCCGGCCCGAAGCCGAACCAGCCCCGCACGTCCTCCGAGACGAACAGGACGGGAACGGTAAGGAGGAGGCAGACCCAGAAGCGGTCGCGGAACATGGCCGGGGTGTGGCCGGCGTGGCGGTCGTGGACGGGGCCAGGAGTGGACGCCGCCGGCGCCCGGGAGCCGTGACCGCCGTGGCCGGCCGGCATATGGGAAGCGTGAGGGGCGTCCGTCCCTGCCATGGACCGTCACCTCCGCGACGTCTTCGGTTCCCGGGCGGTCAGTGCTCGCCCCGCTGACGCCCGATGATAGGGGGCGGGCCCGCGCTGTGGGGGCTCATGGCCTCAGCCGGTAGAAGCGCCAGAAGGGGTGCTCTATGGGCAGCACCTCCATACCGGAGAAACCGGCCTCGTCGGCATAGCGACGCAGGACGGCCGGGCGCATGACGGTGCCGGTGCCCGCCGGCCCGTCGGCCAGGCCGGTGGGCAGGCAGAGGAGGACGCTGAAGCCATAATAGAGGCGCTCCAGCTCGTCGGCCGGGGCAGCGAAGGCCTCGTTCACCCGCTCGTCCATTATCAGGACCGTGCCCCCGCTGCCCAGGAGCCTCCGCATGTTGCGCAGGGCGTCCACGGGCCGGCCCATATCGTGGACGCACTCGAAGGCGGTCACCAGGTCATAGGGGCCGGACAGCCCCTCTCCGCTGACGTCCTGGATGTGGAAGCGGACGCGCTCCGAGACTCCCGCCTCGGCGGCGTTGCGGCGGGCCATCTCGATGGACTGAGCGTCGATGTCGAAGCCGTCCACCTGCGCCTTCGGATAGGCCAGGGCGATGGCGATGCTGGACCAGCCGGCCCCGCAGCCGATATCGGCCACCCGGGCCGGCGGGTCGGCCATGAGCCGGGCATGGAGGTCGGGTATGGACGGCAGCCACTCCTCCCCCAGGAGCCGCAAGAAGGAGGGACGGTTCATGCTGGCCTGGGCCTCGCGGGCCTCCGTCCCGTACATCTCGTAAGGAACACCGGCGCCCGTCCTGAAGGACTCGATGATGGCGGACAGGGGGACGGAGGGCAGGAACCGTACCAGGGGGAATACGTAGTCCAGGCTGTCCCGGTCCAGGAGGACGGCGGCGTGGGCCTCCGGCAGCCGGTAGCGACGCGCCCCGGCCTCCGCCGTGGGGTCATCCACCCCGAGGACGCCGGCCGCCGCCTGCTGCTCCAGCCACTCCCGCACCGGCCGTTCGGCCAGGCCCGTGCGGCGGGCCAGCTCTCCGGCGGTGGCGGGGCCCACTTTGGCCAGAGAGGCGTACAGGCCCAGCCTCTCGCCGATGAAGACCGTCATCATCTCCATGGCCCCCCGCATGGAGTCCAGAAGCCAGCCGGCCAGGGCCTCCCTCTGCGCTCTCTCCTCTTCCCCACGTTCCATGACGCACCTCCCCGAAGCATATGCATTATGGTAACACACGGGGAGACCGGCCCCCGGGGCAGCAGCGGCCGGAAGCGTTGAAGGCGGCTGTCCCCGGCGCGACAATACGGGAAACCTCTGGGGGTGGAGAAGCGATGAGCCAGCTCCGTCAACCGAGCGAGTTCCCCTGGCAGCGTCCCCGCATAGGGCTCATAGACGTGCACGGGCCCATCATGCAGAGCGCCCGCGTGGCGGAGACGGTGCGGGCGCTGGGTGCCCTGGCGGCCGACAAGCGGGTGCGGGTCGTCGTCCTAGACATAGACTCCCCCGGGGGCTCCGCCGGCCTGGCCGACCACCTCCACCTGGCCGTATCGCGTCTGGGGCAGACGAAGCCGGTCATCGCCCACATCCGCAACCTCGGGCTCTCCGGTGGCTACCTGGTGGCCTGCGCCGCCCGGCGCATCGTGGCGCCGCCCACCGCCCTAGTGGGCTCCATCGGCGTCATCATAGCCCGGCCGGTGGTGCAGGAGCTCATGGAGCGGCTCGGCATCAAAATGTTCGTGAGCCGCATCGGCGAGCATAAGGACATGATGCAGCCCTGGCGGGAGCCCACGCCGGTGGAGGCGGAAAAGCTGGCCGCCCTGCGGGACGAATTCTACGAGTGGTTCATCGGCCGCGTGGCCGAGAAGCGCGGGCTACCCCTGGAACAGGTGCGGAGCTACGCCACCGGAGAGTTCTTCACGGCGGCCCGGGCCAAGGAGATGGGGTTGGTGGACGACCTGGGAGACCTGGACACCGCCCTGGACATGGCCTCCGAGATGGGTCGCGTCCCTCGCAACGTCGTCCACATACGGCCGCGGCGGCCTCTGCTGGAACGTCTCTTCTCGCCGGCGGCGGCCAGCCTGGCCCACCACCTGGCCCAGGAGCTGGAGTCCCGCCTGCAGGTGCGAGTGGAGTACCGCTCGGGCGGCTAGTAAGGGTGATAGCGGCGGCGCCGCCAGGGCCGCAGCAGAAAGGCCAGCAGCAGCCCCGTCAGGAAGCCACCCACGTGGGCGAAGAAGGCGATGCCGCCCCCTGTCTCCACCGTCTGCACTCCCAAGGAGACCAGCCCGTTGAAGAGCTGGACGATGAACCAGAACACTATCAGGAAGGCCGCCGGCACGGGCAGGGGTCCGAAGAACCAGAAGAAGGGCACCACCACCCCCACTATCGCCCCCGGGAACATCACCAGATAGCCGGCCAGCACCCCCGAGATGGCGCCGCTGGCCCCCACCATGGGGACGACTCCCTGCTGGTCCACGAAGACCTGCAGGGCGGCGGCCCCGACGCCCGCCAGCAGGTAGAACAGGAGATAGCGGACGTGGCCCATGGCGTCCTCCACATTGTCGCCGAAGACCCACAGGAAGAGCATGTTGCCCAGCAGGTGCAGCCAGCCACCGTGGATGAACATGGAGGTGAGGACGCTGGCCGGCGCCTCCCAGCCCGTGGGCCCCTCCACCCACGATGTTAGGCGCGCTGGCACCACTCCCCAGTCCAGGAAGAAGGTCTGCAACTGGTCGGCGCTGAGGGTCAGCTCGTAGAGGAAGACGGCCACGTTGGCGACGATGAGCCCCAGGTTCACCACCGGCACCGTCCGCGCCCGCGGGGAGTCCAGCACGGGGATCATGGCTGGCCCCGCAGGTGACAGGTATCGTTGAGGGCCACCAAGACGAGGTGGGGCAGGTTGTCCGGCTCCTCGACCACGGTCAGAGAGCAGGTCTCCAGGGCGAAGAGGCGCTGCTCCCGCGGCCCGAAGGTGAGCCCCAGCACGTGGCAGATGAGGGCGCTCAGGGCAGCGGCGTGCCCCACCAGCACCAGGTCGCCCTGGGGGTGGGCCTCCCGCGCCGCAGTCAGGGCAGACGCCACCCGCTCCTGGAGGGCCTCCGCCGTCTCGGCACCCGGGGGGCGGTAGGAGGGATCGGCCCGGGAGCGTCGCCACTCCTGGGGGTAGCGCTCCCTGACCTCGTCCTCGGTGAGGCCGGTCCACTGGCCGGCGTCCCATTCGGCCAGGCGCTCGTCTAGGTGCACCGAAAGCCCCAGCTCCTCCGCCAGCAGCCAGGCCGTCTCGCGGGCCCGTCGCAGGGGGCTGGAGTAAAGGGCGGCGGGGGCGAAGCGCCGAAGGCGGCGGGCCAGCGCCCGGGCCTGCCACCGGCCCTCCTCGCTGAGGCCGTCCTCCAGCGCGCCGATGCGGCCGGACCAGTCGATGGCACCGTGGCGGACGAGGAGGACGAGGCGGCCCATCTCAGCGTCCCCGCCAGGGGACCTCCTCCCTCCCCTCCGCCTTGTTGACGTAGCGGGCGAGGACGAAGAGGAGGTCTGAGAGGCGGTTCAGGTAGGTGAGGGCCTGGGGGCTGACCTCTTCTCCTTCTCGGGCCAGCCTGACCACCGCCCGCTCCGCGCGCCGGCAGAGGGCGCGAGCCAGATGGAGGAGGGCGGCGGCGGGGGCCCCTCCCGGGAGGACGAAGTTCTTGAGGGGTGGCAGCCTGGCGTCGTACTCGTCGATGAGGCGCTCCAGCTCCGCCGTCCGCTCCGGGGGGAGCCGGGAGCGAGGGGCGCCCGGGGTGGCCAGCTCCGCCCCCAGCTGGAAGAGGTCGGACTGGACTTCCCGCAGGAGCCGGGCCAGGCGACGCTGGCGCAGGAAAGCGATGGCCAGCCCCAGGGCGGAGTTCGTCTCGTCCAGGGAGCCGTAGGCCTCCACCCTCAGGTGGTCCTTGGGCACCCTCTGGCCGCCGAAGAGGGAGGTCTCGCCGCGGTCGCCTGCGCGGGTGTAGATAGGGGACTTGCGCCACGTCCGGGCCATCGTGCCCATTATAACCGGCCGATTGACCCTAGCGGGGGAGGGCCTAGCATACGGTCTCAGACGGGAGCCAAGGAGGTCAGGAGATGGAGCTGGGTCTCAGAGGGAAGGCGGCCATCGTGGGCGGCGCCAGCAAGGGGATCGGCCGGGCCATCGCCCTGGGGCTGGCGCGGGAGGGCTGCGCCGTCGCCATCGCCGCCCGGGGCCGGGCCGCTCTGGAGGAGGCGGCCCGCGCCATCGCCGAGGAGACGGGGACGACGGTGCTGCCGGTGGTCTGCGACATGGCCCGCTATGACGATATCCAGCGGCTGGTGCGTGAGGCGGTGGGCGCCTTCGGGCGGCTGGACATAGTGGTGGCCAACGCCGGCGGCCCTCCCACCGGCCTGTTCGAGGAGCTAGGCGAGGAGGCCTGGCAACTGGCCCTGGACCAGAACCTGCTTTCGGCGGTGCGGTTGGTGCGGGAGGCGCTGCCCCACCTGCGCCGGTCCGGGAGCGGGCGGGTCATCGCCATCACCTCCATCGCCGTGAAGCAGCCGCTAGACCGGCTGGTCCTCTCCAACAGCGCCCGCCTGGGGGTGGTGGGGCTGGCCAAGACCCTCTCCCGAGAGCTGGGGCCCTACGGCATCACCGTTAACACGGTCTGCCCGGGCTTCATCGCCACGGAGCGCCTCATGACGCTGCTGGAGGAGCGGGCGCGGCGGGCCGGGGTGAGCCTGGAGGAGGTAGTGCGACGGGAGGAGGCCCACGTCCCCCTGGGGTACCTGGGAGAAGCGGAGGACGTGGCCAATCTGGTAGTCTTCCTGGCCTCGGAGAAGGCCCGCTACATCAGCGGCACCACGGTGCAGGTGGACGGCGGTGGTACGGTGGCCGTCTTCTGAGGGGGCCTTGACAGGGGGCGACGCAGGGGTCTATTATGTTACCGAGGTCACAAACTCCGAAAGGGGATGTGGCCCCGCCTAATCCGCCGGTGGGCGGACCGGGGGACAGGAACATTTCGGGGTGAATCTCGCCCTGAGGGCGAGTAGGGCTAAGCCTTTCGGCCCGAACCCGTCAACTAACCTCGGCGGCGTCGGAAAGGCCTGGGTCAGCGGTAGCTGGCTGAAGGCTTTTTTATTGCGAGGAGGCCGGAACGATGACTGTCGCCACAGCTCCCAAGGTCTGCCCGCGCTGCCAGGGCTCCATGGTATTCGAAGAGGACTGGTATGGGGCCTATGGCTCCTGCCTCATGTGCGGCTACGTGCACGAGGTGGGGGCCATCAGCCTGGACGAGCTGGAGAGGGAGTTCGCCAACGACGGTCGCCAGCGGCGTCGTCAGCCTTCCCACGGGAAGCTCCGGCTGTAGCGCTGAGGCAGTCATCGCCGGGAGGCCGGGCGGGGGCCGTCCCATGGCAGGGACCGGCCCTCCCCCGATGATAGCACCGCTAGCTATTCGCCCAGCAGGACGCCCTAGTCGGCTCCCTATTGTCAGCCGGGACGGGGTCAGGTATTCTAAGGGAGGAGGCCTGGAGCGATGGAGCCGAGATTCAACGAAGCGCAGCAGGCAGGGTGGCAGTTGGAGGGACCTTTCAGCGGGCTGCAGCTCCACTTCCTGAGGCGGCTGGGCAGACTCCTGGAGCTCCGCTACCTGCAGCAGGAGCGGCTCGACCTGGAGAGCGTCCGCCTACTGGACCGTGCCATCTACTCCACCTACTGTGACTGCCTGGACCTGGGGGTGGGCAGGGAGGCCCAGCGCCTCCTGCACCAGTTTCAGGTCGCATCGGCAGGAAGCCGGACCAACGAAGGATAACTGAAGGCGCAGGAAGAGTGAGGGGGAGCGGCCAGGCCGCTCCCCCTTCGCTTTCTCCGCCGCGGCCCCTCACTTGCCGGGGGCCGGCCCCGCCTGCACCACGGGGTTGCGCAGCACGCCGACCCCCTCCACCGCCACCTCCACCACGTCCCCCGGGGAGAGGGGGCCCGTCTCCCCCGGGGTGCCGGTGAAAACGAGGTCTCCCGGCTCCAGGGTCATGGCCTGAGAGGCGTGGCTTATGAGCTGGGCCACGTCGTAGATGAGCTCGGAGGTGTTGCCCCGCTGCACCTCGCGCCCGTTGAGGAGGGTGCGGAGCTCCAGGGCGGAGGGGTCTATCCCCGTCACCAGCCAGGGCCCGATGGGGGCGAAGGTGTCCGCACCCTTGGCCCGCCACCACTGGAGGTCGCCCCGCTGCCAGGAGCGGGCGGAGACGTCGTTGCCGCAGGTGTAGCCGAAGACGTAGTCCAGCGCCTCCCAGGGGCTGACGCGGCGGCAGCGGCGGCCGATGACGGCCACCAGCTCCCCCTCGTAGTCCACCCGCCCCGCCTCCTCCGGCAGGACGATGGCCTCCCCGGGCCCGACGACGGCGGAGCCGGGCTTCAGGAAGAGCTCGGGCTGGGCCGGCGCCTCCCCCAGCAGGGAGCGGCTCTGGGCGACGTGGCTGCGATAGTTGACGGCCGCCGCCAGTATCTTCCCCGGGCGCAGGGGGGCCAGGAGGCGCACCGAGGCCAGGGGTATCCGCTCCGACGACACCACATGCCGCCCGAAGAGGGGCCCCCGCACGGGCCGCACCTCCTCGCCCTCTACGACGACGTAGAGGCGGCGACCGCCGTACCGGACGCGGGCGTAGATCATCAGGCCATCAACCGGACGTGACGGAACCGCTCCCAGTAGCGGCCGTCCTCGCCCCGCAGCCGCTCCCGCAGCCGCTCCAGGAAGTCCTCTCCCTCCGGGAGCTGGCTGCGGTGACAGCGCAGGGCCTCCAGCTTCGTCTCCAGGACATCAGTTATGTCGACTTCGAAGTTGGGCTGGTCGCTGCTCCAGAGGTAGACGTCGCTGACGCGGTGGGGCTCCAGCCCCTCGGCGGCCAGGCCGGGGAAGCTGGGGCGGTTGCGGGCGATGGGGTAGACGGCGTCCAGGGCCACCGTCCCCACGCAGCGGTGGTCCGGGTGGTTGATGAAGCGGTTCCCCACGATCTGGTTAGGGTCATGGCTGAAGACGGCGTGGGGGCGGAGGAGGCGGATGTAGCGCACCACGTCCCGCATCAGGTCGCGGCTGTAGACCAGCTCGCCGTCCACGTAGTCCAGGAAGAAGACCTCCTTGACCCCCAGCACCGAGGCAGCCCGCCGCTGCTCCTCTCGCCGCAGGGCGATGAGCCGCTCCGGCGGCATCTCGGGGTCGTTGCTGCCCTTGGAGCCGTCGGTGCAGACCAGGTAGTAGAAGTCCCAGCCGTTGCGGCCCCACAGGGCCACCGTCCCGGCGCAGCCGAACTCGGCGTCGTCGGGGTGGGCGGCGATGACCAGGGCCCGCCGTCGCTCGCTGCTCTCGTCGTTCACCCGAGGGCGTCCTCCATCAGCTAGTCCCATTCTAGTGGCCGCTGCCCTTGCCGGCCAGACCTTGCCCCCTCTACACGGTTCCGTGTAAAATCGGCGCTGGAGTGTCCAGGGGAAGGAAGGGGGGCCCCGCCTGGGACGCCGGCCAGGTGCGGGCCCTGAGGCGTCATCTGGGTTTGAGCCAGGAGGGGCTGGCCCAGGAGCTGGGCGTCCGCCAGCAGACGGTGAGCGACTGGGAGACGGGCCGCTACCGCCCCCGGGGGGCGTCGGCGCGGCTGCTGACGCTAGTGGCGGAGCGGTCCGGCTTCCCCTACCGGGCAGGGGAGACGGGACGTGAGGATGCCCCGGCCGGCTGAGGCGGCCGGCTGGACGGAGGAGACCCTGGCCCGCCTCTGGGAGGAGCAGACGCTGCCCCGGGAGGCGCTGGTGACGCGGCAGGGTCTCCCCCTGCAGGTGGTCTACCGTGGCCAGCGCCGGCGGGGGCCGGGGCCCGACTTCCGGGGCGCCATCATCGCCACGCCCCACGCCCTCCTCACCGGGGACGTGGAGGTCCATCTGCGGGCGGGT
>BEIB01000012.1 GCA_002898615.1 bacterium HR25
CCCTCCACGAACGAGGCCAGGTAATCGGCGGCGCGGGCCTGCCAGCGCTCCGGCAGGAGCCTCAGGGGGTGGGTCAGCAGCCGCGTCCCCCAGTCCGTGGCCGTCAGCCAGAGGCCCAGCAGAAAGGCGGTCACCAGGAGGCCGGCGGCGGCCACCGTCAGCAGCCGCAGGGAGCCCTGCAGCCCCACCAGCGCCCCGGCGAAGGCCAGCATGGCCACCAGCACCAGGCCGTCCAGCACCCGCTCCACGGCCACGGTGCCCAGCACTGCCATCTTGGGGAGCTGCTGGCGCTCCCCCAGTATGTACGTCCGCACCAGTTCCCCCAGGCGCACAGGCAGCAAGTTGTTGGCCATGTAGCCTATTACCACCACCGGGTACAGGGAGAGGGTGGATATGCGGGCCAGATGCCTCAGCAGATAGCCCCAGCGAAGGGCCCGGAACCAGGCGGCCACGAACCACAGGGCGACGGCGGCGACAGCCCAGCGATAGTCCCCCCGGGAGAGGACGTCCCACAGCTCACGGGGATGAGCGCTAGCGAAGAAGAGCCCCAGGAAGACGCCCGTCCCCAGGAGCCCCAGCCACACCTTGGCATTGCGTCGTAGCCATGGCCCCACTACCCTTCCCCCCTTAGAGAACGTACAATGCCCAGTATAGGCGCCGGAGCGGATAGGCTCAAAAGGGGCGCCTCCTCCTGCCAGCGGGCGCCCTGTGTCGCGCCATCCCTGGGGAAGTAGGCCAGCAGGTCCACGGAGCCACACCAGGGACAACGGTCGTCCTGCCCCCGCTCGGCGGAGACGGGGGCCGGCGGCACGCGGTCCTTCATATAGCGCCACCAGTTGCCCCAGGTAGAGGGCTCGACCGCATCGCGCCCCAGGGCCACCAGCGACTGCCCCAGCCCTCCCTGCTCCAGCCGGCGGTAGACCTCCGGGAACCACCAGCGCAGAGGGAAGCGGTAGGGCGGATCGTAGCGCTCCCGGTAGCGCTCCATGAGATAGTCCCTCTCTACCGCCACCACGACCACCGCCCCCGCCGGCGGCACGAACCCTTCGCCCAGCCGCTGGTAGCGCACGTCGTGATAGTCCCGCAGATACCAGTGCCAGGGCCAGGCGTAGGAGGCATCGGTGACGTCGATGACGATGGGCAGGTCTCGGCCCAGGCCGGTCTGGCGGGCGTAATCATCGATGCGTTCGACCACGTCCGGCAGCCAGGGCGAGGTCTGGGTGTAGACCAGCATCTCCCGGGGAACGTCCCCATACCGGAAGGAGGCGACGATGCCCGTCCTCGCGCTGAGGGCGAAGAGGGGTACCAGGGCCACCAGGACCGCCGTCGCCAGCCCGCGTCGGAATGCCAGGGCCGCCAGGCTGCCCGCGCCCAGGGCCAGGAGCGCCAGCTTGGCAGTCGACCACTCCTCCGGCCCGAAGGCGGCCAGCAGGGCTATCCCTCCCCAGAGTAGCGCCACAGCCAGAGGCAGGAGGAACCCCCGCAGGCTGACCGCCGCCCGGGGCAACAGCCTCCCCAGGGTGTGCCCCGCCAGCAGGGAGAGGGGCAGCGCCATATGGACCGATAGCCAGGGCATCTTCTCCCCCGTCAGCGAGTAGGCGAAGATGGCACCGGCCAGCCAGAAGACCAGGAACCGCTCCCACATGCTCCCCTGCACGGCCAGGAAGAGAGCCAGGGCGCTCAGGGGCACCAGAAAGGCCAGTTGCCCCTGCCCGGGTGGCGGGCCGCCCCGGGCGGCGAAGAAGAGGAGCAGCCCCAGGACAGTCACGGCGGTGAGGAGCCAAGAGCGAGGCCCTCCCCGCAGGCAGTAATAGAGGAGGGCCGGGCCGGCCACCGCCAGGGCCAGGAACTCGTAGGCAGGCAGCAGCACCAGGTAGTAGAAGTCGGGCTGGGCGCCACGGCGCACATCGTGCTGGGCCAGCCAGTAGTCCACGGAGCCCCAGACGCCGGTGGCCAGCCCCGCCAGATTGGTGAAGAAACTGGTGTAGAGGAGGATGTAGGGGGCCCAGAAGGCCAGGGCCAGGGGCCACCACTGGCGACGCCAGGCCACACCCACCGCAGCCCCCGCCGCCAGCAGGGCCAGGGAGGTGGCCCACCCCAGCACCTGCTCCCGGGTGATGACCCCCCAGGGCGATTCCCAGGCCACCTGGGCCAGGTCGCGGTCGCGCACGCCCAGCCAGGCCAGGGGCACCTGCACGGCCGCAGCGAAGAGGGGGAGGGAGAGCGTCCCCATCAGCACCAGCAGGTCGCCGGCGGGGTGCCAGCGCACCAGGCCCAGCCGCTCCCGCCAGGGGCGCAGAAGGGGCCACAGGGCGGCCACGGCCCAGGCGCCCGCCACCAGGAGAGGCAGCCCCAGCACCCGCCGTGGGGAGCGCTGTCCGTGGGCCGGCGTCACCTGCTCCCAGTAGACGAAGGCCAGCCAGAAGTCCAGGAACAGGAGGAAGATGGCCAGGTGCAGGAAGGTATTCTCCATGGTGCTGAAGCTGAGGGAGAGGAGGAAGGCCAGGCCATAGAGATAGCGGGGCCGGCCCTCGTCCAGGTAGCGCCAGAAGCAGACCACCATCCCCACAGTGAGGAAGGCCACGAGGGCATCGTCCCGCGCGAAGCGACTGAAATAGAGCAGCACGGGCGAGAGGGCCAGGAGGAAGGACGTCGCCAGGGCCCCCGCCCGCCCCAGGTAGGGACGCAGGAGGACCGGCAGGACCAGCAGGGCAACCCCCACCAGGGCGTAGGGGAGGCGGGCCGTGACATCGCTCACGCCGATGAGGAAGTAAGAGAGGGCGGTCAGGAAGAACTTCAGGGGGCCGTGCATCATGGGCATGTGCTCGTAGACGCCGTCACGGTAGAGGAGCCAGGAGTAGAAGGCATGCAGGCTCTCGTCATGGTGGAGGGCCCGCGAGCCCAGGTCCCACAGGCGCAGCCCGGCCCCCAGCGCCACAGCCGCCAAGTAGCCCGCCGCCTCCCAGGAGAGGCGAACTGGTCTCGCCAGCGCCTCCTCCAGGGAGACACCGAAGGCCCGGCCGACGGGCGCCGTCCTCTCCCTCATGGCGACCGCTGGAAGAGCTGGACCTCCACCCTGCCCGGAGGGCCGTAGGCCTGGCGGTGGACCAGCCAGCGCCACAGCCCCCTCAAAGTCCAGGCGGGGGGATGCCAGTCCTCGGCTATCGTCATAGGCGCTCCTCGAGGCTGGAAGCCGCGGGGCGGCGGCGCTCCCGCCCTATCTATGTAAACGGTCGAGCGCTGGGGAGGGTCGCCCAGGGCCAGGGGCAGCCCTCGCAGGTGCCAGCCCAGGGCCGGCGCCACCTCCTGCGCCAGGGTCACCGGCGCCCCGTCGCCTGGGCGGGATGAGAGCTCGCGCGCCAGCCCCTGGAGGGCAGGCGCTGGCCGCGGCCCCAGGGCGAACTCGCTCCCCGCCCCGAAGGCCACCGCCCAGGCCGAATGGAGGGCGAAGAGGAGCCCTCCCGCCGCCCCCGCCAGCCCCAGGCCAGCGAGGGCGCTCCCGCCCGTCCGCTCCCTGGCCGTCCAGGCGAGGGCCAGCAGACCCAGCGCTCCCGCGGCCACCGCCCAGGGCTCCAGGGCGGCGGAGGCCCCGGCCGCCCAGCGGGACAGCGCCACCCCGCCGAAGACGAGGTAGACGGCCACCAGGCCCGCCAGAGCCCAGGCCGCGCCCCCGCCAGCAGCCAGGGCTTCCAGAAGCCGCCACAGGCCCCAGCCCCCCAGCAGGGCCAGGGGCAGGAGCAGGGCCGGGGCATCGCTCGCCTCTGCCCGCCCGCTCAGGACCAGCACCAGCAGCCCCGTAAGCGCCCAGATGAGAAGGAAGCGCTGCAGCGGACGGAGGGCGCCTCCCCTTGCCCAAGTGGCCAGCAGAGCCAGCACTCCCCCCAGCCCGGCGGCGCACAAAAGCCAATCATAACCCAAAAAGAGCCATCGGGGGGCTGCGCCCGGGCCCTCTGCGGAGAGGAGAGAGGCCAGCAGGTGGAGGCCGGGCAGGGCCAGGCCGGGGCCGTCCAGCCAGGGCTCGGCCATCGTCAGCGCCAGGGCGAGGAGGAAGGCCAGGGCGGCCAGCGCCGTCGTCCCGGGCGAGGTGACGAGGCCGGCCAGCGCCCGTCGTAGCTCCGGCGCGTCCCGCCAGCAGCCCTCCAGGGCCAGGAAGGCGCCCAGCGCCAGCAACGTCGTCACGGCCACGGCATCGGCGCCCAAGGCGAGGCCGGCCAGGAGGGCCAGGGGCAGCAGCGCTCGGCTTCGGCCCCGCAGCCAGGCGAAGAAGGAGACCAGGAGCAGGAGAGAGAGCAACGACCCCAGGCTGCCGGGGAGGGCAGAGCGGGCGCCGGCCACCGCCAGGGGCGAGAGGGCCAGAAGGGCGGCTGCCAGGAGGGCTGGCCCACGGCCCAGCTCCCGACCAAGGAGGTAGAGGGCGGGCACCGCGGCCGCCCCGGCCAGGGCGGGGACGAGGCGGGCCGCGCCATCGCCAGCGGCGCCGGCGCGGAAGAGAGCGGCCATGAGGTCACCCGTCAGGCCCAGGGGGCCGTCCAGGGGCGCCAGGCCCCGGGCGGCCAGCCAGGCGGAGAAGGCGTAGGCACCCTCGCTCAGGTGGAGCGGGACGCGGCCCAAGTCGGCCAGACGAAGGCCGGCCGCCCCCGCGCTGACCGCCAGGAGGGCGAGGGACGCCAGGTCAGGCGGGGACAGGGCCCTCGGGCCGCCGGGGAGCGGAGGGTGGGCCAAGGGGGCGGGCCGCCGGGGGATGGCCCGCGGTCGGGCTCCGGGAAAGGACGTCACCGAGCGAAGAGCGAGGTCACGAACTCCTGCGGGTCGAAGACCTCCAGGTCATCGGCGCCCTCGCCGGTGCCGATGAACAGCACCGGCAGCCCCAACTCGTGAGCGATGGCGAAGACGATGCCTCCCTTGGCCGTGCCATCCAGCTTGGCCAGGAGGACGCCGGTCACTCCTACCGCCTCAGTGAAATAGCGGGCCTGCTGGAGGGCATTCTGGCCAGTGGTAGCGTCCAGCACCAGCAGCACCTCGTGGGGCGCCTCGGGGATGCGACGCTGGATGACGCGATGCACCTTCCGCAGCTCCTCCATCAGGTTCGTCTTGGTGTGGAGGCGGCCCGCCGTATCGATGATGACCAGATCGGCGCCGCGGCTCTCGGCGGCGGCCAGGGCATCGTAGACCACGGCCGCCGGGTCGGCCCCCTGCTGATGGGCCACCACATCGGCACCCACCCGCTGGCCCCACTCCCGCAACTGGTCGATGGCGGCCGCCCGGAAGGTGTCGCCGGCCGCCAGGAGGACGCGCATCCCCTGAGAGCGGTAGGCGTGGGCCAGCTTACCTATGCTGGTGGTCTTCCCGGTGCCGTTGACTCCCACCACCAGCACCACCGCCGGCCGGGGCCAGGGGCCTTCTCTCCCCCAGAGCTGGCCCCGCCGGCTGTCCACCTGGAGGAGGGCCACCAGCTCTCGTTGCAGGGCCGTCAGGGCACCCTGGGGATCGCGTATGCCCTCGCGTCTCACCCGCTCTCTCAGCCGCTCCAGGAGGCGCATGGTGGTGGCCACGCCCACGTCCGCCGCCAGGAGGGTCTCCTCCAGCTCCTCCCACACCGGCTCGTCCAGGCCGCGCTGAAAGAGCCCACCGATGCGGGAGAACCAGGTGCGCTGCGTCCGCTCTACCGCTTCCTGGGTGCGACGTCCTCGTCCGAACAGGCCTAACATCTCTCCGGGGAGAGGATATCAGGGGCCGGTGGGAGGGTCAAAGGTCAGGCCAGCGGGCTTGACGGGGGCAGCTTCCGGCTGCCATACTGCGCCATGTCCATGAAGGGGCCCGCCCAGGCAGCTGTGGAGAACACGCCTTGAGGGCCATCGCCCAGGTGGCGGCCTTCGCCGCCGTCCTAGCCCTCCTCCTCTCCTCCCCCAAGGCATCCCTGGCCGTCGGGGAGGAGAACCCCTATCCGCCCGGCGGCATCGGCTACGACCTCTCCTGGCCCCAGTGCGACGACACCCTGGGTGCCCTCTCCTTCGACTTCGCCATCGTCGGGGTGACGGGAGGGCGCGCCTTCACCCAGAACCCCTGCCTGAGCGCCCTCTTCCGGTGGGCCAGCTCCGCCCCCACGGCCCCCTCCCTCTACATGAACCTGAACTATGCGGCGGGCTCCACCGCCGCCAATGGCCTGAGGGGGCCCATGGGGGAGTGCCGCCGCGGCGACAAAGCCTGTCAGGCCTACAACTACGGCTACAACGCCGCCGAATACGCCCTCGCCTATGCCGCCTCTCAGGGGGCCTCGGCCCAGGTGTGGTGGCTGGACATCGAGACCACCAACACCTGGTCCAAGCGGACGGAGCTGAACGCCCTGGTCATCCAGGGGGCCATCGACTACCTGCAGGAACAGGGGCGCACGGTGGGCATCTACTCCACCCGTCGGCAGTGGAGCATCATCGCCGGCGACTTCAGCCCCGGCCTGCCCATCTGGGTGGCTGGAGCGGGGGACCTGCGGAGCGCCCAGGCCCGCTGTGCTGACCCCACCTACTGGTTCGCCGGGGGGATGCCCTGGCTGGTCCAGTTCCCCCTGAACGGCTACGGGGGGGACTACACCTGTCACACAGGCTAGGCCCCAGCCCTTCGTCCAGCGAACAGGCAGTCAGGGGGAAGGCACGCTGCAGGAAGCGGCGCCCCGGGCTTTTCGCACCGGCGAAGACCAACGAGGGCTTGGCCCATGCGGCAGGTGTCTGACCGGCTGCCCTCGCCTATAATCAGCGCTAGGACGGACAGCGGAGGAGACCCATGACCTTTTCCATATTCGATCTCCTCTGGATCTTCTTCATCCTGGCCGCCCTCCAGCCCGCCATACAGCGCCGCCTCCTCATGGCGCAGCGGATGCGCCTCATCCGGGAGATAGAGCGGCAGCGGGGGAGCCGCCTCATCACCCTCATCCATCGTCAGGAGACCATGAGCCTGCTGGGCTTCCCCATAGTGCGCTACATAGACATGGACGATTCGGAGCAGGTGCTACGGGCCATCAAGATGACGGACCCCCAGGTGCCCATAGACCTGGTCCTCCACACGCCCGGAGGCCTGGTGCTGGCGGCGGAGCAGATAGCCTATTCGTTGAAGAGGCGGCCCGGGAAGGTCACCGTCTTCGTCCCCCACTACGCCATGAGCGGCGGCACCCTCATCGCCCTGGCCGCCGACGAGATAGTGATGGACGAGAACGCTGTCCTGGGCCCCGTGGACCCCCAGGTGGGCCAGTACCCGGCCGCCTCCATCCTTCAGGTAGTCTCCCAGAAGGAGACCAACGAGCTGGACGACCAGACCCTGATCCTGGCCGACATCTCTCGCAAGGCGCTCCGCCAGATGCGGGAGACCGTGGCCGACCTGCTGACCGAGCGCCTGGCGCCAGAGGAGGCGGAGCGAGTGGCAGACCTCCTCACCAGCGGCACCTGGACCCATGACTACCCCATCACCGTGGATCAGGCGCGCCAGTTGAACCTGAACGTCAGCACCGACATGCCCACCGAGATCTACCGCCTCATGGACCTCTACCCTCAGGCGGGGGCAGGACGGCCCTCCGTGGAGTATGTGCCGGTCCCCTACCGGCCCCCTCAGCCGCCGGCCCGCCGCCCCGTGGGAGGCGACCGCGGCTAGGCCTCGGCGGCCGCCACCTCGCTCAGGCGCAGGGAGATGACGCGCGAGGCGCCATCCGGCCCCATGGATATGCCGTAGACAGCATCGGCGGCCTCGATGGTGCGGCGGTTGTGGGTGATGACGATGAATTGGGTCTGGGAGGCCAGCTCCCGCAGGCCGGCGGCGAAGCGGCCCACGTTGGCCTCGTCCAGCATGGCATCGGCCTCGTCCAGGACGCAGAAGGGCCAGGGATTGGCCTCCAGCAGGGCGAAGAGGTAGGCCATGGCCGTCAGGGAGCGCTCCCCACCCGAGAGCTGGTTCAGGGTGCGCACCCGCTTCCCCGGCGGGCGGGCCACCATCTCTACCCCTGGCTCCTCCCCCTCCGTGAGGACGAGCCGCGCCTCGCCCCCGGGCATGAAGGAGCGGAAGTAGCGGCTGAAGCCCTCACTCACCGTCTGGAAGGTGGCCCGGAAGCGCTGGCGGAGGAACTCCTCCAGCGTCTCCACCGCCCGGTCGATGACGGCCGCCGCCCCCTCCAGGTCCGCCATCTGGCTGCGGAGGCCATCGTGGCGCTCCCGCAGCTCCCGATACTCCGCCTCCGCCTCGGGGTTGACGGAGCCCAAGCGCCGTAGCTGGCCCCGCAGCCGCTCTATCCGCTGCTCCAGGGCGGCCAGCTCCTCTTCGTTCACCTGACCGGGCTGGCCATCGCCCAGGGGAAGGGCAGGCAGATCCACCTGGAGCCCCTCCTCCTGGAGGCGCTGGCGCAGGGACGCCGCCTCTGCCTCCAGGTGGCGCACCTCGGCCCCTGCCTCCGCCAGGCGCCGCTCGGCCTGGATGAGAGTCTCCTGCACGGACATGAGCCGGGCCCGCAGCTCCCGCTCCCTGGCCTCCGCCTGGGCCAGCGCCTCCCCCGGCGGGGCCTGGGCGGTGGCCGCCTCCAGCTCCCGTCGCAGCCCCTCCAGGCGGCGCCCGTCCGCCTCCAGGGCGGCGGCGATGGCGGCCATCTCCTCCTCCAGGTGGCGAAGCTGCCCCTCCTTGGCCCGCGTCCGTTCCTCCAGACGAGCGAGCTGCTGATGTCGGCGCTGGCGTTCCTCCGCCAGTGCGGCCAGCTCCCGCTCCAGGCCGGCCAGGCGAGCGCTGGCGGCGGCGACGGCCGCCAGCGCCTCCTGTCGACGCGGCCCCATCAGCTCTTGGGCCCGTTGCATCTGGAGCGCCAGCCCTTCCGCCTCCGCCGCCTCCTCCAGCAGGGCCTTGCTCCTCTCCTCCAGCTCCCGGGCCTCCCCCAGCGCCTCCCGGTCCTCCTCCCGCAGGCGGGCGAGGGAGGATACGAGGCCCCGCATCTCGCCCCGCATCTGGGCCAGCCGCTGGCGTCGCCGCGTCATCTCCTCACCGAGGCGCTGCCGCTGTCGGGTCAGGGCGGCCAGCTCCGCCCGCAGGCCGGCCAGCGCCTCTTCTCGCTCCCGGGCCTCTCCCTGGAGGCGCTCCAGCTCCCGCTGACCTACCTCCAAGAGGGCCGATAAGCGCTGGACCTCCTGGCTTAGCCCCTCTCTGTCCCAGTCCGCTCGCAGGGGGAGGGGGCGGCTGGAGCGGGGCTGGCCAGCGGATATGGCCCCCCAGGGATGGAAGACGATGCCGTCCAGGGTGACCACCGTGCCCAAGCCGCGCCGGGCCACCCGCTGCGCCACCTCCAGGTCTTTGACGACGATGACCCGGCCCAGGAGGGCGTCCACCACCGGGCGATAGCGGGGATCGCACCTGACCAGCCGGGCGGCCACCCCTATGATGCCCTTCTCTTTGAGAACGCTCAGAGGATAGGCGGGCCGCAGCCCCTGCAGGGGGACCACGTAGGTGCGGGGCATCCCCTGCCCGGCGATGGCGCCCGCCCCGGCCACCGCGTCCTGATAGGTAGGGACGAGGACGGCCTCCAGGCACTCGCCCAGGGCAGCCTCTATGGCCCTGGCCAGCCCCGGGGGCACCTGCACCACCCGGTACAGGAGGGCCTCCAGACCCGGGACGAGGACGCCCTCCTCTGGCTGGGCGCCCTCCGGGTAGAGGCGTCGCTCCACCTCCTGCAGGAACTGGAGGCGGGAGCGCAGCTCCTCCAGGCGCGCCCGACGGGACTGCTGGTTGGCCTGCACCTGCGCCTGGTTGGCCCGCACCTGGGCCGCTTCCCGCTCCAGTGTCTGGGCCCTCTGGGCCAGGGCCTCCGCCTGGGCCTGGAGGATGGAGTCCTCCTCCCGCAGGGCCCGCAACTCTTGGACGGTCTGGGCCATCTGACGGATGAGCTGGCGGCGGCGTCCCTCCTCAGCGGCCAGGCGGCGGTTGCCCTCCCCGTGGGAGGAGCGAAGGCGCTCGGCGCGGCGGGCAGCCTCGGCGGCGGCCGTCCGCAGCCGCTCCGTCCTCTCGCGGGCGGAGCGGAGGGAGGCCAGGAGCTCCTGCCACTCGCCCTCCACCTGCTGGAGGCGCTCCCGCTCTCGGGCCAGCTCCTGGGCCGCCTGGGCCATAGCCGCCCGCAGCTCCTCCTCCCGCCGGCGCCCTTCGTCCGGCGGGGCGGCGGCACGGCGCTCCTCCTGGAGGGCCGCCAGCTCTTCGGCCAGCTCCTCGCGGCGGCCCCGGAGCATGGCCAGGCGTTGCTGAGCGAGGGCTACGCCCTGCTCCTGCTGATGGAGGGCCTCTCGCAGCCGCTGGAGGCGCTCGGTCGCCTCCCGGACGGCGGCCCGCAGGCGCGTTACCTCTCCCTCCACCGCCGCCAGCTCCCGACGATAGCCCTCAGCCTCCCCCCTGAGGCGGGCTTCGGCGGCCTCCGCCTCCTGGAGGGCCTCCCGGGCGAGGAGGAGACGCCCCTGGAGCTGTCGCCACTTCGCCCCGTACCAGGAGCGGAGGGCCTCTTGTAGCTCTCGGGAGAGGCGGGCGTGCTCGGCCGCCCGACGGGCCTGTCGCTCCAACTGGGCGAGGCGAGGAGAGATCTCGTCCAGGAGCATCTGTAGCCGCTCCCGGGCCTCGCCGGCGGCGTCCAGGTGGGAGCGAACGGCGTCCAGCCGCCAACGGTAGCGCTGGACATCGGCCGCCTCCTCGATGAGCTGACGGCGCTCCGCTGGCCGCATCTGGAGGAAGGCCTCCACCGCCCCCTGCCCGATGAAGGCGTAGGAGGAGCCGCTGCCAGCGAAGCCCGTGGCTTCCAGCAACAGCTCCTGGACGTCCCGCAGGCGGGCACGGCGACCGTTGATGAAGTAATCGCTCTCGCCGGTCCGGTAGGCGCGGCGGGCGATGACCACCTCGGAGGCGGCGAAGGGCAAGCCGCCGCCCTGGTCCTCCAGGACGATGGAGACCTCAGCCCGCTCGGCGGGCGGACGACGCTGCGAACCGGCGAAGATGACCTCTTCCGTCTTGCGGGCCCGCAGCAGACGGGTGGACTGCTCCCCCAGCACCCAGCGCAGGGCCTCGGCGATGTTGGACTTTCCGGAGCCGTTGGGGCCGATGATAGCGGTGATGCCCGGCCCGAACTCGAAGACCGTCCGACTGGCGAAGCTCTTGAAGCCGGCTATCTCCAGCCGCTTCAGGTACATGGGCTAGCTGGCCGTGGAGAGGGCCTCCAGGGCCTGGCGAGCGGCCTCCAGCTCGGCCTGCTTCTTGCTCCTGCCCCGGCCACGTCCCAACACCCTCTCGCCCAGCACTACCTCTACCGTGAAGGTCTTGGCGTGGTCAGGCCCCTCCGCCTCCACCACCCGGTAACGAGGCAACTGGTGCCAGCGTGACTGCACTACCCGCTGCAACTCCGATTTGCTGTCCACCACCGGCTCCCCGGCCGCCAGCCGCTCCAGCTCCGGCCCCAGCAGCCGCAGCACCAACCGCCGCGCCGCCGGGAGGCCGCGGTCCAGGAAGACGGCGCCTATCACGGCCTCCAGGGCGCCCACCAGGTTGGAGGGCCGCCGCCGGCCGCCGGAGAGGGCCTCCCCCCGCCCCAGCACCAGGTACTCTCCCAGGGAGAGACGTTCCGCCACAGCTGCCAGCGTATCCCAGCGCACCAGGTGGGCCCGCATCTGGCTCAGCTCTCCCTCCGTCCGGCCGGGGAAGAGGTGGTAGAGGTGCTCGCTTATCACGAGATTGAGGACAGCGTCCCCCAGGAACTCCAGGCGCTCGTTGTCCTCCAGCCCCTGGCCGCGGGCCTCGTTCACGTAGGAGCGGTGGACGAGGGCCTGCTGCAGCAGCTCGGGACGCCGGAAGGAGAGCCTCGCCCGCTCCGCCAGCTCTCGCCAGTCCCGCGCTCGCTCCATCATAGCTTAAACATAACGTCAATAAAAGCTCGCCGGTAAGCGGAAAGGGCCGCCCGGACGCTCCTGGGGCGCCGTTCCCGACTAGGGGCCATCATATCTGTCCGGGCTGCCGCTGTCAAGCTGAGGAGGCTATAATGCAGGGCGCGTCGTGGAAAAGCCAAACTTGACAGTAAAATTATGGGCCCGTCTGGGCCCCGCACAGGGCCAGGCCCTCTCCCTCCTCCTGGCCCTGGCCCGTGAGCGTCGTCTCCCCCTCTATCTGGTGGGGGGCAGCGTGCGCGACCTCCTCCTGGGAAGCCCCACCCTGGACCTGGACCTGGTGGTGGAGGGGGACGCCCCCGCCCTGGCGCAGGCCGCAGCGGCTGCCCTGGAGGGGGCCCGTGCCACCGTCCACGGCGCCTTCGGCACCGCCACCGTGCTGGGCCCGGGCTACCGTCTGGACCTGGCCACCGCCCGGGCGGAGAGCTACCCGCGGCCGGGCGCCCTCCCTCGCGTGCGGCCCGCCGCCATCGAGGACGATCTGGGGCGGCGGGACTTCACCGTCCACGCCATGGCCCTCGCCCTGAGCGGCGCCCGGGAGGGCCGGCTCCTGGACCCCCACGGCGGCCTGGCCGACCTGCGATCCGGCCTCCTGCGCGTCCTCCACGAGGCCAGCTTCCAGGACGACGCCACTCGCATCCTGCGGGCCGCCCGCTACGCCGCTCGTTTCTCCTTCCACCTCGAGGCGAGGACGCTGGCCTGGATGGAGAGGGATGCCCCCTACCTGGCCACCATCAGCGGGCCCCGGCTCCACCACGAGCTGCTGCGCACCCTCGAGGAAGAGAGGCCAGCCGACGCCCTCGCCCTCCTGGAGGGGCTGGGCGCCCTTCGCCACATCCATCCCGCCCTCGCCTTCGATGACGGGATGGCCCGCGCCTTCGCCCTCGCCCCCTCCCTGGCCGGCGCCGAGGCCGGCCCGCCCCTGTACCTGGCCGTCCTGGCCGCCCGCCTGACGGAGGGGGAGGCGGCCTCCCTGGCCCAGCGCCTCTCCCTGAACCGACGGGAGCGGGAGGCGGTGCTGGCCATGCCCCGTCTCCGCCGGGCGGCCCGGGGCCTGGCCGGGGACGCCTCCCCCAGCCAGGTGGTGCGGCTGCTGGAGCCCTTCCCCACGGCCGCCCTCTGGGCCTTCGCCCTCGTCGGCGACGAGCTAGCCAGAGGGACCGTCCTGCGCTACCTTAGAGAGTGGCGCCAGGTGAGGCCGGCGCTGGGCGGCCGAGACCTCCTGCGATTGGGCGTGCCCCGGGGGCCTCGCATGGGCCAGCTCCTGGCCGCCCTCAGGGACGCCCGCCTGGAGGGACGCGTCCGCTCCCGGGAGGAGGAGATGGAGATGGTGCGGGCTCTGCTAGCGGCCGGCGAGGTAGAGAAGGCATGATGGGACTGGAGAAGCTGTCGAACGCCCCCTGCCACGTCTGCGGTGCTCCCCTGGGCGCCGCCGACTACGCCGCCTGCAACGGCTGCGGTGGCCTCTTCCACTGGAGCTGGAGCGGCGCCCCCGCGGCAGACGACTGCGGCATCGCCTGGCTGGACGAGCAGTACCTGGTCCTGGAGTATGCCTGCAACGTCTGCCTGGGCAGGGCCGCCGGGCAGGAGCCGCCGGTGGGCCGTGGCCACTAGGTGAAGCCGTGCTCTGCCGTATCTGCCAGCAGGAGATCGCGACGGGAGAGGGGCTCCCCTGCTACCTCTGTGGCGGTCCGTTCCACTTCTCCTCCGACCGCGCCTGCGGCCGCGTCATGCCCAACCCTTATGCCTGCTGAGGGATGCTCTACCTCTGCGCCGTGTGCGCGGAGACCAGGGTGACCGGCGGGGCCAGCGAGATGATCCCCGGCGCCGGCGAAGAGGGCTAGCCCGCCCGGGCGAAGTCCTCCAGCAGGGCGACCACCGCCTTGGCCCCCCGCAGAAAGTCCTCCACCCGTATGTTCTCGTCCGGGGCGTGAATGCGGGTGTCCGGGTAGCCGACGCCGAAGTCGATGGTGGGGAGGCCCAGGGTACTGACGAAGGGATAGAGGGGCCCCGTCCCCGCCATGGAGGGCACCACCACCGGCTCCTTCCCGTAGACCCGCCGCAGCGTCTCCCGCGCCATCTGGACGATGGGGTGATCCACCGGCGTGCGGGCCGGCCGCTCGGCGCTGAGGAGCCGCACCTCGATGTCGCCGTAGCCCTCCCGCTCCAGGTGCCGCCTCAGCTTCTCCAAGAGGTCCAGCGGGTCCTGGTCCGGCACCAGACGGAAGTCCATCTTGGCCAGCGCCTCCGCCGGCAGGACGGTCTTGGGCCCCGGTCCGGTGTAGCCGGAGAGGAGGCCGTCCACGGTGGCCGTGGGGTCGAAGATGTGGCGTCGGCGGGCCTCCCGGGGGGAGAGGCCAGCGACGAACTCCCTGATGCCATAGCTGCGCAGCGTCTCCTCCTCCTCGTCGGGCATGGCGTCCACCGCTGCCAGCTCCTGGGGCGTGGGTGGCCGCACCTGCTCGTAGAAGCCGTCGATGCGCACCCGCTCGTCTGGCCCCTTGATGGTGGCGAGGGCCCAGACCAGCCGCCAGGCGGCGTTGGGGAGCACCGTCCCCCAGGAGGAGTGGGCGTCGCGGTCAATGGTGCGGGCCGCCAGCTCCACGTAGAGGAGCCCCTTCACCCCCAGGGTGAGCTGAGGGCGGCCGTCCCAGGTGACGCCGCCCCCCTCCCAGAGGCAGGCATCGGCCTTGAGGAGCTCGCGGTGCTCGGCCACGAACTCCTCCATCTCCGGGCTGCCGATCTCCTCGTCCCCCTCGATGCAGAACTTGACGCTGCAGGGGAGCCCGCCTCGCACCTCTCGCCAAGCCCGTATGGCGTAGAGGCGGGCGATGATGTTCCCCTTGTTGTCGGAGACGCCACGGCCGAAGAGCTTCCCCTCCCGCAGGGTGGGCTGGAAGGGGGGAGAGCTCCACAACTCCAGGGGCTCCGGGGGCTGGACATCGTAGTGGTCATAGAAGAGGAGCGTGCGGGGCGAGTCCCCCGCCTGGTAGGCGTAGACTACGGGGTTGCCCTCCCGGGGCTTGGGCAGCACCTCCGCCTCGAAGCCCAGGGCGTGCAGGCGGGCGGCCACCCATTCCGCCGTCTCCTCTATGGCCTTGCCCTGGGCGCTCACGGTGGGCAGCCGGCACAGCTCCTGCAGCTCTCGCAGCGCCTCGCCCAGGTGGTCGTCCAGGTAGCGGAAGAGGTCTTCCATGGCCTACCTCCTCAGAGCTCTCTCACCATGGGCATCGCCTGCCCCTGGGGAACGAGAGGTCGGTAACCTAATCTTAGCCAAAAATAAAAGGCCAGGCCCAGCTCCAGGGGCGCCAGCGCCTGGAAGGCCCGCGCCCCCTGACGTTCCGCCTCCTCCTCCAGCCGTCGCACCGACTCACTCCCTAGGCCGTAGCCACGGCGTGCCGGCTCGATGACGGCCAGGGTGAAGGTGCACCAGCCGCCCCGGGGGCTCCCCAGACGGTAGCCCAGGGCCCCTCGCAGCTCCTCCCCCTCCCAGACTCCCACCAGCATCTCTTGGCCGGCCGCGGCCAGCCCCGGGCACCAGGTGGCCAGTCGCTCGCGGTCCCCCGGGCCCAGGGGTCGCAACTCCACTCTGGAGACGGGGGCCGGAGACGCCATCCCTTTCCGCCTAGCCGGGGATGAGGTCGGTCACCGTTTCCTCGAAGGGGCGGAGCTGGCCCACGTTGAGGCCAGCGGCCGGATAGTAGCGGCCCGCTCTCAGGAGCGCCAGCATGTGCTCCTGAGACTCCAGCTCCTCGTCGAAGACGGTGACGAAGCAGCCCAGGCCGTTGGTGGAGTGGCAGTCACTGGCGCCGATGCCCCGCTTGCCCAGGAGGCGGGCCACCGCCAGGGCGAAGGCGTTCTCCCGGGGCGTGCAGCCGCCGTTGGCCACCTCCACCTCGTCCACGAGCTGGAAGATGGGCAGTCGGGCGGCCGCCTCCGGCGTCAGCTCCACCGGGGGTCGACCGTCCCGCCGGTAGTGGACGGGGTCGAAGAAGTGGCGGAAGGGGTGGGCGGCGATCATGAAGCCCCCCACCTCGTCCACCACCCGGCGCAGCTCCGTCGCCTTGCGGATGCCCGGCACGTAGCGGGTCAGGCCAACGACGATGATGTGGCCCAAGTCGGTGGAGACCTCCATGCCCCGGCTGACGAAGAGGCCTGAGCGGCGCCGGAACTCCTCCACCTCGTGGTCGTCCCAGGCGCGGTCGTGCTCCGTGATGTTGACGCCCGTCAGCCCGATGCGACGGGCCTCCTCGATGAGCTGTTCTGGTCGCAGGGAGGAGTCGGAGGCGCCGCGCACGGTGTGCACGTGCATGTCGACGATGGTACCAGCCATGTCACTACGTAAGGTAAGTCATCGGCCCGTCTCTGTCCACGCCGGCGCCCCCTCAAGGCGCCGCCCGCGCCAGGTAGGGCAACCCCCAGCCGAAGGCGCCCACCCAGACGGCCACCGTGGCCACCAGCCACCAGGAGAGGCGCTGCCACACATAGAAGATCGCCCCCAGGAGCCCGCCGCCGAAGAGGAGCACCCCCAGGGTGAAGGCCCAGTTCGGGCTACCCAGGCCAGCCCCCGGCAGATTGTCCAGGGCGCCGCGGTAGAGCATCCCCAGGATGATGCCGACGAGGGGCCCCCAGGTGAAAAGGAGCAGGGAGAGGGGCACCGCCAGCATCACGGCGTTGATATTGGGGGCGATGGCCCGCGATAGGGCGGGCACCCGCTCGCGGGCCCGCACCAGCCCCAGGCTCAGGGGCCACACCAGCACCAGGGAGAGGCCGTAGCCCAGCACCGCGCCGGAGAAGACCTCCGCCATCGACCTACCCCTCCAGGGCCTCCGCCCGCCCCACCGTGTGGGTGACCAGCGCCTGGCCCGCCGGCAGCTCCAGCCGAAGGTGAACGGCCCGCGCCTCCTCCTCGCTGGTGGCTAGGGCGAAGAGGGCAGGCCCGCTCCCCGCCAGGTGCACTCGCCTGGCCCCCGCCCGCAGCAGCGCTGCCCGGTAGAGGGCCAGGTCAGGGAAGAGGGCATAGGCCACGGCCTCAAAGGCGTTGTGCATGTAGTTCTCGTCCACCAGCCCCTGCTCGCCCAGCCGCTCCAGGAAACGCTCGGTGAAGGAGCCATCGCTGTAGGCGGCGGGAGAGAGGGAGCCGTACATGCGGGCGGTCTTCCCAGGCAGAGTGAACGGGGGCACCACCAGCACCAGCCACACCCTGGGGGCGTCCGGCAGCGGGGAGAGCCGCTCGCCGCGGCCGCCGGCCAGCGCCGTCCCCCCGTGGAGGAAGAAGGGGACATCGGAGCCCAGCCCGGCCGCCCGCTCCAGCAGCTCTGCCTCGGAGAGGGGGAGCGAGAGGAGGCGACGGAGAGCGCGCAGGGTGGCGGCGGCGTCGGAGCTGCCGCCGCCCAGTCCCGCCCCTGGCGGTATGCGCTTGCGCAGGACGATGCTCAGGCCCCCCTCCTGCCCCAGGCAGCGGACGGCCCGCAGGACGAGGTCGTCCTCCCTGGCCTCGTGGGGGCCCTCGCAGCGCAGGGACAGCCCCCGGCCGGGCGAGAACTCCAGCTCATCCCACAGGGCGATGGTCTGGAGAACGGTGCGCACCTCGTGGTAGCCGTCCGGCCGGCGGCCCAGCACCTCCAGCGTCCAGTTGATCTTGGCCGGCGCCTTCGCTCGCATCCCTGTCACACCAGGCCCTGTGCGGCCGCCGCCCTGTAGAGACGGAGCCACTCGTGGAGCGTCAGCTCGCCGGGGCGACGTGCAGGCTGCAGCCCCGCCGCCAGGAGGAGAGCCTCCGCCCTCGCCGGCGGAAGCCTCAGGCCCAGGGCCAGCGAGTTGCGGAGCTGCTTGCGGGGCGCGGCGAACCCTCCCTGGACGAAGCGCAGGAAGGCGTCCAGCTCCCCCTCCGGCAGGAGGGGGCTCCCCCGGGCCTCCAGCCGCAGCACGGCCGAGCGCACCTGCGGCGGGGGAGAGAAGGCCCGCGGCGGCACCGTGAACAGGAGCCTCGGCTCGGCCAGGCATTGCATCTCCACGCTGAGATAGGTCATGCCCCCTGCCGCGGCGACGATGCTGCGCGCCACCTCCTCCTGCAGCATCACCAGCAGCCAGCGGGGCCGCACCTCGTCCCGCAGGAAGTGACGCAGCACCGCCGTGCCGATGGCGTAGGGGAGGTTGCCCACCACCACATAGGGCGGCCCGGCGTTCGCCCGCGCCAGGAGCTCCGCCGGCGGAAGGCTGAGGACATCCGCCGCCACCACCGTCAGGTTGGTCGCCCGGGGGAAGCGCCCGCCCAGAGAGGCCGCCAGAGCCTCGTCCACCTCCACGGCGACGAGGCGGGTCGCCCTCGCCAGGAGAAGACGGGTCAGGTTGCCCGTCCCCGGGCCCACCTCTATAACGGTATCCTGGGGGGAGAAATCGGCCGCCCGGGCGATGCGGACCAGATAGCGCTGGTCGCGGAGCCAGTGCTGCCCCAGCGCCCGCCGCCGATGACGCAGGCCCATCACAGCCTTCGCGCACCCCCTAGGGACCATGATAGAGCCTTCGTATGTATGATGGACGATGTGCGGCGCTGGGTGCTACTGTCACGACGCCTCCAGGCCAGCATGAGTACGCCCCCCTTCCAGACCCGTAGAGGAGGAGCCCCGCGATGAAGGAAAGGCGCAAGTCCGCCAGGGAAGCCGGCGCGAACGAGGAATCCACCGAGGGGTTCACGGCCGAGGAGCGGGCCGCCATGCAGGAGCGCGCCCGTGAGATGAAGGCAGGGCGCCGACGCTCGCCGCGGGCCGACGATGAGGCCGATGTGCTGGCCAAGATCGCCGAGATGCCCGAGCCGGACCGTACCATGGCCCAGCGGGTCCACGCCATCGTCAAGGCCACGGCGCCGGCCCTCTGGCCGCGGCTCTGGTATGGCATGCCTGCCTACGCCAGGGACGGCAAGGTCGTCTGCTTTTTCCAGGGAGCCCACAAGTTCAAGACGAGGTACTCCACGTTCGGCTTCACCGACGCGGCGAACCTGGACGAAGGGGCTATGTGGCCGGTCTCCTTCGCCCTGAGGGAGATGACCGCCGCCGAGGAGGCGAGGATCGCCGGCCTGGTGAAGCGGGCGGTGAGCTGAAGGCCCTCGGAAGGGGCCGGGCGCAGGGTGGCGTCGCCGGCTTCAGTTGAGGATGTAAATGGTCACGTAGCCGGTGCGCCAGGTGGGGATGACGCCGGCCGGGTAGCCCAGGTCTATCATGTACCCCCTGACGCCACCGCCCGTGTCCGCCGCCACGGCGATGCCATACCCGGGCACGCACATGCGCGTCCCCAGAGGGATGACCGTGGGATCCACGGCCACGATTCCGTAGTCCAGGATGGCGCCGGTGGCGGTGATGTAGCCCCCGGCGCTGGCCGGGTTGTACCAGGTAGCCCACACGGTGAGGGCCTCCCGGTAGGCCAGGCCGGCGCAGTTGCCGCCCGCCGGGGCGAGGCGCGCCGTCCCCCGTACCACCACCCGTGGCTGCGGCGGCACCGTCGTCTCGCTCACCAAGGCGCGGGCCACCTCCCGGCCGTTCTCCCTCCTGATCTCGAACTCGCGGCGGATGAGGCCGTCCGCTCCCGGCTGCAGCACGTAGCTGCGGCCGCTGAGCAGATTGGGATCGTCCCGGTACTCCACCGGCCGGGGGATGGTCTCCTCCTGCACCTCCCGCCCCACCTGGACCCGCACCACCTCGATGGCCATGCCGTTCTTGACGAGGGCGCTGGTCTGGGGCGTCACCCGGTCCAGGGGACCCAGCTCCACGCCTTCTTCCTTGAGGAGCTGGCCCACCGTCGTCGCCTGCGTCTCCACCGGCCGCGCCTCGCCCCCCACCACCAGGGTGACGGAGGCCGCCCGCCGCACCAGAACCTTGAGACCAGCCGTCAGGGGGGTCTCCGGCGTGGGCACGACCCTGTCCCGGGGCCGTAGCTGGATACCCAGCGCTGTCAGCGCCTCCCCCACTGTTGTGGGCCGGGAGTAGGCCGTCAGGGAAAGAGGGCCGTCCTGAACGGTGAAGTCCAGATAGCCCTCGGGCGGGAAGGAGCCCAAAGAGATCTGGCCGGACTTGGAGACCGGCAGGACGATGATGCCGCTGTGCCAGGCGATGGCGGTATGCGGCCGCTCCCCGCTCTCGCTGGAGAGCTGGGGGATGGCCAGTATAACCAAGGCCGCCAGCCCACCGACCAGGCCCATGGGCAGGTGGTGCCTGGCG
>BEIB01000013.1:5000-17669 GCA_002898615.1 bacterium HR25
AGCTCCAGGACGGAGACGGCGGCCACGCCGTGGCGCAGCCGGCGGAAGGAGCCCAGGGGCATCCCCAGCGCCCGAGCGAGGAGGCTGAGGATGACGAAGTTGTGGGTGACCACGGCCACCGTCTCCCCCCGGTGGGCGGCGGCGATGGACTCGATGGCCCGCCAGGCCCGCTCCTGGACAGCCGCCAGCCCCTCCCCGCCAGGCAGGGCCATGGAGGCGGCCTCCGGGCTCAGCCAGCGCTGCAGGAGGCCGGGGAAGCGCTCCCGTACCTGGGCGTAGGTGAGCCCCTCCGCCTCGCCGATATCCATCTCGATGAGCTCCGGTAGAGTCTGGACGGGGAGGCCGTGGACGGCAGCGATGGCCATCGCCGTGTCCAGACAGCGCTGGAGGGGGCTGCTGTAGATGGCGGCGAAGGGCTCCCGGGCCAGGGCGCCGGCCAGGCGCCGGGCCTGCTCCCTCCCCTTATCGTTGAGGGGGATATCGTAGCGGCCCAGGGCGCGCCCCAGCCGGTTGTATTCCGTCTCGCCGTGGCGGACCAAGAAGAGTCGCACGCTTTCAAGATAGCGCAGGGCGCAGGGCCAGGCCAGGGTTTTTATGGTGAGCTACTGGGCGGTCCAGCCGCCGTCCATCACCAGGGCCGCTCCCGTCATGAAGGAGGAGTCGTCGCTGGCCAGGAAGAGGATGCCCCGGGCGATCTCCTCCGGTCTGGCGTAGCGCCCCAGAGGCGTGTTGGCGGTGATCCAGCGCGCCATCTCCTCGTCCTCCAGGGCGGGCCGGGTGAGGGGCGTCTCCACCCAGCCAGGGCAGATGCAGTTGACCCGCACCGTGGGCGCCCCGTCCAGCGCGAACTGCCGCGTCAGGCCGATGACGCCGTGCTTGGAGGCGGTATAGGCGTGGCCGAAGCCGCCGGGCATGCCGGGCACGCGCGCCCCCACCAGCCCCGCCATGGAGGCCACGTTGACGATGACGCCGCCCCCCTGTCCCTGCATGACCGGGAGGGCGTGCAGGCAGCCGTAATAGACGCCCGCCAGGTTGACGCCGATGACCTGCTCCCAGCCGTAGCGGGGGCCGCCCACGCCAGCGTTGTTCACCAGGATGTCCAGCCGCCCGAAGGCCTCCTGCGCCGCCTCGATGGCTGACTTCACGTCCCCCTCCTTGGAGGTATCGGTGCGCAGGAAGCGGACGGCATGTCCCTGCTCGGCCAGCTCCTGGGCTATGGCGGTGCCGCGCCCCTCGTGCACCTCGGCGAGGATGAGCTTCGCTCCCTCGACGGCGAAGAGGCGGGCGGTGGCCCGGCCGATGCCCGACCCGGCCCCGGTGATGACGGCGACTTTCCCCTCCAGCTTCATATCCTCGCTCCCTCGGCTCGTTCTCGGTCGTCTGTAAATGGTAACAGAGGGCGACTGCCTTCAGCAGCTTGCTAGCCAGTCCATCCCGAGGCCATAATGGGCTTAGCGCCATGAGCAAGCTCAGCCAGCTCATACGCAAGGCCAGTCGGGTGGAGCCTCCTCCCCTGGGCTTCGGCGCCGTGAGTCGGGAGGCCACGGCCAGCATGTTGCTGCTGGCCCGCTTCCCCGCAGGGCCAGGAGAGCGGCTGCGAGAGGCCGCCTCACGCGGCGTGGACGCCGTGCTGGTGGACGGGGAAGGGGCCGCCTCCGCCGCCAGTATGCTGAAGGGGCTGTCCCTGCCCTGGGGAGCCCTCCTGCCGGAGGCGAGACGGGAGGCGCTGGGGCCGCTGCAGGAGGCCGGCGTGGACTTCCTGGTCTTCGGCGAGGGCAGCGAGGCCTCCCTCTTCTGGGAGGAGGGGCTGGGCCTCGTTCTGGCGGCGCGGGAGGAGTCCTCTGACGTGGAGCTGCGGCTCCTGGAGTCCCTCCCCCTGGACGCCCTCTGGGTGCCGGCGCCGCCGTCTCCTCTGACGGTGGCCCGGCAGCTAACCCTGCGGCGCTTCTCCGGGCTGGCCCGCCTGCCCCTGCTGGTGGAGGTGAGGCCGCCGGTGGACGCTGCCTACCTGCGGGGACTGCGGGACGCCGGCGTGGTGGGCGTCGTCGTAGACGGCGAGGTGGCCTGGGAGGAGATACCGTCCCTGCGGCAGACGGTGCAGTCCCTCCCGGCGCGGGGCCGACGGCGAGAGGAGCGGCCGGAGCCGGTGCTGCCGGCGGCCACGCTGCTCAGGCCCCCCCAGCCGGAGGAGGAAGAGGAGTAGCCCTCCCCTACCCTGACATTGACGTTAGGGGCCGGGATGCCTATAGTATAGGGACTAACGGGCGGCAAGGAGGGCAAGGTGCCGGACGTCAAGGAGGCCTACTTCCAGATAGGCGAAGTCGCTGAGCGGGCCGGGGTCAGCCAGCGGACCATCCGCTTCTATGAGGAGAAGGGACTGCTACGGCCCCCCGCCCGCATGGAGGGGGGCTTCCGCCTCTACACTGAGGAGGACATCCGCCGCGTCAAGCAGATCAAGAAGCTGCAGACGCTGCTGGGCGTCAGCCTGGCCGAGATCAAAGAGATGGTGGAGGCCCAGGACGCTCTGAGGGCGCTCAGGGCCCAGTACCGCCCGGACGCCCCCGCCGGGGAGAAGCTGGAGCAGCTCCGTCAGGCTACCGAGGTGGTCCAGCGTCAGTACGATATCGTGCGGAACAAGGTGGAGCAGCTCTTGGAGATGAAAGGCCAGCTCGAGGAGTGGCTGCGCACCTTTGAGCGCTGGCGCCGTGACCTGGAGCGGGAGGCGGCGGAGCGGGAGCAGTCCTAGCCCCGGCCCGCTCTACCTTCGGCTCAGCCCTTTTCTCCTCGTCTCTACTCCTCCCACAGCGCCGCCATCACCAGGGCGCCCGAGCGTACAGGCCGCCCCTGCCGCAGCTCCGGCTCATGGCGCAGGCCCCTCAACGGGGGTGCCGGAAGGCCCCGGGGCGCCCGGGCCCTGGGCGGCAGCCGGGGCCTCCGCCGTGCCCCGTCCCCGCTGCGGCGGGCGACCAGGGGAGGCGAGCCGTCCGGCGGACGGTGCTGGAAGCTCATGGCGTCCTCCTCACTCGTACACGGCGATGACCACGCCCTCGGCGGGGTTGGCCTCCTCGGGGAGGGCCAGCAGGCAGCGGCGGCCGGCCACCACCTCGGCGGCCGGGATGCTGCGGGCCACCCGCACCCCCTCCAGCCAGACAGAGAGGGAGCCCGCCACCTGCACCGTCGCCCGGTAGGCCACGGGATCGAACCCCCTGACGACGCCGCGCAGCAACTCCACCCTCTACCCTCCTAGGGCCGGCCCAGGGCCAGATGCTGCTCGTAGACGCCCTTCGTGGCGTCGTAGCGGAGCGTCAGCCCCCGGACGCGTCGGGCGCCCAGGGGGCCCAGGGCCGGGTCGTCCACCGTCACCACATCGTAGAGCTCTAGGCCACAGTTGACAGGGGCGGTGACTTCGCCCCCTTCCGAGGCGATGGTGTGACGCCGCAGCTCCGCCAGGGCGCGGCGGCTGGCCTGAGTGCCGCTGGTCAGGTTGGCATCGTGGAGCTGGAGCAGGCGGTCATAGGTCTGGCCGATCTCCTCCCACCGGAACTCCTCCCAGAATATGCCCTGGCCGAAGACCTGGACACGGTTGGCCTCCGGGGCGGCAGAGCGGTAGCGTCCCTCCCTGATGGGGTGCTGGGGGCCGTAGGCGTAAATGGGGGACTCGTCCTCCCGCGGCTCCTTCAGGTAGACATAGGGGCCGCCCAGGAGGGCCACGTCTGGCAGAAGGGCCAGCAGGCGGCGGACCGCCAGCAACCCCGATTCCCCCGGCTGCACGGAGAAGGCCGGATAGAGGTTAGCGGCCAGCCAGGAGAAGCTGCGAGCGGTGAAGCGGAGGCCGGCACGGGCGAAGAGGGCCTGCAGAATGGCGAAGACCGTCCTCTGGCCGGCCGTCCATACGAACTGCCGACGGGCCCGCCAGCGGGCCAGGAGCCCCCAGGCCGTCTCCCCCTCCACCAGGAGGAGGCCCCGGCCGCCGACGCCCTGGCGCTCCACCGCCTCGATCCAGTAGCTGGGGCCGGGAGAGGCGAGGGGCCCGGCCGACGTCAGGTAGCCCAGGCCCAGGGAGACCTCGCTCCCGGGGGCGATGAGGCTGCCCTCCCCGCTGTAGCGGCCGTCCTCATTGCGGAGGAGGAGGCGCAGGCTGCCGCCGAAGGGCCGCTCCGTGGCCTCCAGGGCCAGGACATCGGCGCTGACGTCCGTGTCCGCCGTCCCGGAGAGGGCCCGCCAGACGCCGGCGGGGTGGGAGAGCCAGACGGCGTCGCTCCCCACGGCCACGGCTACACCCTCCGCCAGGTCTATGGCCTCCGGGAAGGGCTCCCGCCATAGGTTGTCGGCGAAGTCGCTGTCCAGGGCGGTGTAGGTGTGCTGGAGCCGGGTATAGGACTGGTTGCCGCTGTAGGCCTCAACGAAGGTGAGCCGGTAGACATCTGCCAGGGCCAGAGAGGGGGCGGCGAAGGAGACGCCGGAGCCGGCGTCCGCTCGCTGCACCTCCCGCAGGGCCGACCAGGTTCCGGGGCCCTGGCGGTAACCATCGCCGTAGACGGTGGCCCAGACGCCGGCCCTCCCGTCGCCATCTATCCCCGTGACGACGACATCGAAGTCCCGGGCGTAGTGGGCGGCCAGGCCGCTCGCACTGGCCAGGCTGTGGGGCCAGGCGGCCGGACTCCCCCACACGCCGCCGCTCTGGCGGGCGTAGAGGACGGTGCTATCGGTGGCGTAGAGGAGCAGGGCGTCCTCTGGCCCCTTGATGGCCACCGCCAGGCGGCGGGCGCCGGAGGGGGCGGGCACCACCACCGCGGCGGGGGCGAAGCTGGCGCCGTAGTCCTGGCTGCGGCGCGCCACCAGGTTGCCGGAGCCGTCCACGTAGCAGAGCAGGACATCGGCGCCGCGGGCGGCCAGGGCTATCCCTTCCTGGCTGGCGGCCGCCAGCGCCGTCCAGGCGGCGAAGTCGCTGCCCGGGCCGGGGCTGCTAAGCCGCTGGTAGTAAAGCTGGCCGCCGGCCACCCGCGCCCGCAGGAGGGAGCCATCGCCCGGGCAGGCGGCGGCGTGAGGGCCGGGGGGCTCGCCCCCGCTGTAGAGGCGGTGGAAACGCAACCGTCGCACGCCGCCTATGCGGTCGCCGATGTGGACCTGGAGGAAGGGGGCGGCGCTGGTGCTCCGCTGGGCGGCCAGCAGCTCGGCGGGGAGGGAGCGCACCGGTTCACCTCTCCTGGGGGGCCGGCCCGCCAGCGGAATACAGGCGGCGGGCACGCACGGCGTTGCGACGCCCCAGCCGCTCCAGCCCCCGCTGGAACTGGGCCAGCATCTCCTGGCCCCACACTAGGTAGCGACGCCACACGTCCTCCCCGCCGACGTTGACCCGGTTGGCGGCATAGCCAGCCCACTCCAGGGCGGCATAGGCGGCGGCCCCTGTGAGCAACAGGTCTTCCAGGTGCGGGGGGATGGTGGAGGTCGTCTCGTCCAGGGTGTGGAGGCGGGTGTAATAGAGGCGCACCTCCTCCGCCGCCAGGGGAGGCTCCCCCAGGAGGAGGGTCAGGGTGTCGCCCCAGACTGAGAAGGGGACGTAGCGTGGCGGGTAGCGGTCCACCGGGTACTCCACCGCCTCCACTTCCACCAGCCCTGCCAGGGAGGCGAGGGAGAGCTGGCGACTCTGGGGCGTGGTCAGGAGGACGGCGCTGGTCTCCCGGGGGATGGCCAGCCCTAGCTCCCGGGCCGCCCGCTGCAGGTGGCGGTCCAGTTGGTCGTCCGTCCAGCGTTGCTGGGCCGGGTCTTCGTCCCGCAGGTCACGGCGAAGGCGCTGGCGCAGGTCGGCGAGCCCCATTGCTCCTCCTCAGCTCAGGCTGGCATAGATGGCGACGCTCAGGCTGCTGGCCTGGGCGGAGACGAGCTTCAGGAAGACGGTGGCCCCCCGCACCTCCACCTCCAGGCTGGGGCTGCCCAGGGCCAGCTCCTCCTGGGTGAAGCGTCGCCTCGCCCCGGCGAAGTAGCGGCCGGCGGTGGCGTTCCAGACCAGCAACTGCACCTCCAGGGAGGTCAGCCCCACGCTCCCCACAGTGTCGATATCGAAGCGGACCATGCGGTAGCCGGCGCAGTCCACTCCCTGGCTGGCGCTGGTGGGGTCGGCGCTGTCGGGGGCCGTCAGGGGGCCGCGGTGGAGCTGGGGCGTGGTCTGCTCGTAGACCGGCCCCTTGGGGACCCCCTGGGCATCGATGCGGACGTTGGCCATCTCCGCTCCTCCTGCCTGGCGGGCGCTGGCCGCTACGGCCTGACGCCGGTCAGCCTGGCCAGCTTCACCTTGTTGAAGAGAGCGATGGCGGCATACCACTTGATGCGGATGCGGGTGGCGTCCTTGCTCTCCAGGCTGCCCACCCGCTCCACCTGGAGGCCGCCGGGGGCGGTGAGGCCGGCCAGGGCACCCTCGCCGAACTGCAGGGCGTAGATGGTGGAGCAGTCATTGCTGGTGCCCACCGTCTGGTTGTCGCTGATATAGTCCGAGATGCCTATGGGTATGCCATCGTAGAACTGGACCATCTGGCCGAACTCGTTGCGGTCCGCCTCCAGGAAGGAGCCGGTGGTGCGGGCCAGGCGGTTGAGGATGCGGCGGCTGCGCCGGCTCATGAGGAGGAGGTCGGGCTTGCCGCCCTTGACGGCGTCTATGAGCTCGTCCAGCTTGTCCAGGGTGAGGGAACCGCCGTTGGCTCCCATGGAGATGGTCTGGGAGGCATCGCAGAGCTTGTTGATGCCGTCGAAGGCCTTGGGGTTGGCGGCGCTGTCGCCGTTTATGAAGGTGTCCTCGAAGAGCTGACGCACCGCCTTGGCCTTGAGCTGGACCACCGCCGCCTCCAGGTCCTGCAGGTTGGAGCGGGTGGCCAGCAGGAAGTTGTCGATGTCGGCGTCGCCGCCCAGGATCTTGAGCTGCACCGTCTGCTGCTGGAAGGTGGGGGTGCTCTCCGTCCAGCTGTCGCCCACGTCGAAGAAGGCGGCCGCCGGGGCAGTGGCCTCCTGGTTGTAGGTGAGCCCGTTCCCCACGATCTCTATGAAGGGCAGCACCTGGAGGACGGGCGACTCCTTGATGATGGTCTCTATGACCCCCACCAGGAGCATATCGTTGGAGAGCTTGGCCGCTTCGGCCAGGGTCAGGGCCATCTCACGTCACCTCCGCTCAACCTCTTTGTGTGGCCGTCACCGGAACATATGTTCTGTGAAAGCTGCAAGGGAGCTCTGGCACCTAGCGATGCTGGAGCCCCTGCCGGATCTTCTCCAGGCTGCTGAGCCCCGAGAGGTCAGGCGGCCGGCGGGGCGGCGAGCCCACCGGGAAGCGCCGCGCCTGCGCCTCCTCCTCTAGCCGCTGGCGCAGGCTGGAGACGATGCGCTGCGCCTGCTCGAACTGGCGGTCTATCTCCTCCAGCGTCTCTCCTGAGACCAGCTCCTGGGGCACCTCGGGGCTGGCCGCCAGCCGTGCCTCCCGGTAGCGCTGCGCCGCCTCCCGCAGGCGGGCCCGCAGCGCCTCCACCTCCGAGCGGGCGGCCGCCAGCTCCCCCTCCCGCTGCGCCAGGAGGGCCTGGGTCTCCGCCAGCGCCCCCTCCACCTCCCGCAACCGCTCCTGGGCACGGGCCGCCTCCTGGCGGTGGTGGGCGGCCCGCGCCTCGGCATCGGCGGCCTGGGCCTGCAGCCCCTCCAGCTCTGCCTGCAGCTCCGCCAACTGCTCCCGCAGCGAGGCCACCTCCGGGTCGTTCCTGCCCATACGTTACACCTCCACGTCAGGGCTGAGGCCAATAATGGAACATATGTTCTGATAACCTCAATGCCCGCGTGGCACAGGGCGCTACGCCTGACCAGGGAGGGAGACGCGAGGGCGTCGGGGAGGAGAGAGACCCTGCATCCCCGGCGACGGGACCGAAGGGGCGAGGGGTGTCCTCAGCGCCCCTCGAAGATGCGGCGCGGGTTCTCCACCAGCATCTGCTGGATCTGCGCCTCCGTCACTCCCCGCTCCCGCAGGGCCGGCAGCACGTCGCGGTGGATGTGGACGTAGCTCCAGCGAGGGTTGTGGCGCCGTATCCCCTCCAGGGGAAACCAGTCCATATAGACCGAATAGTCGTGGGAGAGGACCATCCGCTCGGCGTAGCCCCGCCGGCACATCTCCGCCACCACCTCCACCCGCTTCTCGAAGGGGAATATGACGTCTACCCCGAAGCGGTCCATGCCAATGTAGGAGCCGTTGTCGATGAGGGCCTCCAGGTAATCGTAGTCGTCGGTGTCGCCGCTGTGGCCGATGACCACCCGTCCCAGGTCCACCCCCTCCTCCTTGAAGATGCGCTGCTGCTCCAGCCCCACCCGGCGGCCGGCGTGGGTGTGGGTGCTGATGGGGACGCCCGTCTCCCGCTGCGCCCGCGCCACCGCTCGCAGCACCTTCTCCACCCCCTTGGTGACGCCAGGCTCGTCGGTGGCGCACTTGATGATGGCCGCCTTGATGTCCGTCCCCTGTATCCCTTCCCTGATGTCCCGCACGAAGAGCGCCGCCATATGCTCCACCGGCCGGTAGAGGAAGTACTGGGGCGGCAGGTCATAGGTGTACAGCCCCGTGGCGACGACGATGTTCACCTCCGGCACCTGCTCCGCCACCCGCCGCAGTAGCCGCACGTCCCTGCCCAGCCCCATCACCGTCAGGTCGACGATAGTCCTGACCCCCTCCCTGGCCGCCTCCTTGAGCTGGCGCACCGCCTCCGGAACCCAGGCCTCGGCGTCCCACACGGAGGGGAAGTTGTGGGCCACCCCCTCGGAGAGGACGAAGACGTGTTCATGCATGAGGGTGACGCCCAATTGGGAGCTGTCTACAGGGCCGCGAACGGTCTGGACTTGCACGGTCTTTACCCCCTGAACGAGGCGGGCCGGGCTGCCCGCGCTTGGCCCCGATTATAGCACGGCGTCAGATACGGCCCAGCGGCCCCGGGCGTCCGTATTGCCCCCGGCCGCCCCTCCCCTATACTCTGGAGCCAGCCTTGGAGCGAGGAGGCAAAGGATGGAGTTCGGCGTCCACCTCCCCAACGTGGGGCCGCTGGCCAGTCGCTATAATATCCTGACCATCGCCCGCCGGGCCGAGGAGCGGGGCTTCCACTCCCTCTGGACCAGCGACCACATCGTCATTCCCCTGCGGACGGACTCGGCCTACCCGGGGGGCCGCTTCCCCGTCCGGCCAGAGATGCCCTTCCTGGAGCCCCTGTCCGTCCTCCACTTTGCCGCTGCCGTCACGGAGCGGGTGCGGCTGGGCACCTCCGTCCTGGTAGTCCCCATGCGTCACCCCATCATCACCGCCAAAGAGCTGGCCACCCTGGACGTCCTCTCCGGGGGGCGCCTCATCTTCGGGGCCGGCGTGGGCTGGCTAAAAGAGGAGTTCGACATCCTGGGCGCCCCCTTCCATCACCGCGGCCCCCGCACCGATGAGTACCTGGAGGTCATCGTCCGTTGCTGGACGGAGGAGGAGCCCCGCTTCGAGGGGCGCTTCATCAGGCTGGATAACGTGGGCTTCGCTCCCAAGCCCCTGCAGAAGCCCCGTCCCCCCATCTGGATCGGCGGCACCGCCGACGGCGCCCTCCGCCGGGCCGCCCGCATCGGCGACGCCTGGCAGGCCACCGGCCCGCTCACGCCCCAGCAACTGGCCCGCCTCTACGGGCGCGTCCAGCAGTACGCCCGCGAGTACGGTCGCGACCCGGCCAGCATCCTCTTCTCTGTGCGCTCCGATAACCTCTCTCGCATGGAGAAGGAGGAGGCGGTGGCCTACCTCCAGGCCCTGCGGGAGATAGGGGTGCAGCACCTGGTGGTGGCCTTCCCGGGCCGCCGACTGGAGGACTCCCTGGCCCTCATGGACCGCTTCCTGGAGGAGATAGCGCCGGCCGCCGCCTAACGACCGCCGGTGCCCCGCTGCCCTGCTCGGGGAGGCGGAGGCCCACCGCCCGGGCGTCCCTCTCTGCCGTCGTCGGTGGCGCCGCCGCGCCTGCGCGCAGAGGGACGGGGCGTCCCATCGGGCGCCCTCGCACCGGCCCTCCCTGGCGGCCAGACGGCGAGGGCTCAGGGCTAACGGGCGCCGGGGGCCACCTCCAGCTTGCGCAGCTCCGGCATCACTCGCTCGGCGAAGAGCTCCAGGGAGCGCATCACCTTCTGGTGAGGGACACCGCCGAAGCTCATCCAGCAGATGAGCTGGTCCCAGCCGCCCACCTGCTCCCATATCTGGTGGAGCCGCTCCAGGCAGTAATCCGGCGTCCCCACGATAGGGCTGCGCTGCTCCCACCAGAGGTAATCGTCCAGGATGCGCTGCATCTTGTCCCAGTTCTCCTTGTAGTACTCGTAGCCAGGGGCGAAGCGGTCGCCGTCGGCAGGGCGGTTGTAGCGGAGCAGCGTCTCGATGTAGGCGCGCACGCCGGCCTCGGCCGTCCGTCGCGCCTCCTCCATGGTGTCGGCCACCAAGACGAAGCGCATCAGCCGCACCGGCCCCTTCACGCTGACGCCGGCCGCCCGGGCCTCCGCCAGCCGCTCCCGGTAGAGCCGGGCATCCTCGGCCACGATGCGCACCGTCTCCACCGCCCCCAGGTGGATGCCGATGCCGTTGCGGGCCAGCCACTCGATGGTGCTGGGGCTGAGGCCAGGGGCGGACAGGGGCGGGTGAGGCTTCTGGAAGGGACGGGGCTGGATCACCACCGGCCGCTTCACGCTCCAGAAGCGGCCCTCGTAGGTCCAGGGCTCCTCGCTGGTCCACCCCTTGAGGATGATCTCCAGCGCCTCCCGGAAACGCTCGGCGCTCTCCTCCATGGGGACGCCGAAGGCGTCGAACTGGGCCTTGACGTAGCCCCGGCCCACCCCCACGTCCAGGCGGCCGCCGCTTATCATGTCCAGCACCGCCGTGTCCTCGGCCACCAGCACCGGGTGGCGGAAGGGCAGGAGGATGATGTTGGTCAGAAAGCGCACCCGCTGCGTCCTGGCCGCCATATAGGCCAGATAGGTTATCTGGGAGGAGCCGATGGAGTAGTGAGGGAAGAAATGGTGCTCCACCATGGAGATACCATCGTAGCCGAGCTGGTCAGCGTAGATGGTCTGCTCCAGGTGCTCCTGCCAGACCTGGGGCTGGCTCTTGCCGGCCGGTAGCTGCATGAACTGATGGTGCACCGCGATCTGCATCGCCGACCCCCCTCGATGGAAACTGGCCGGGCCTCGGCCTCTCTCGTAAAGGTCATGGTCAATATAGTGAGGTCGACGAGGGATTGCAAGATATCGCGGGGCTTTCCTAGGGGCTGGCCTCCCCTCCCTGTGGCAGCGCGGCCAGGGCCCGCGCCTCCTCCAGCCAGCGCCGCCACTCCCCCGCCGGGTCCGACGTCCCCAGCGTCTGGGCCGCCGTGCGCCGGCTGCGAATGCCGGCCCCCACCAGGCGCGCCTCCTCCTCCACCAGACGGGAGCGGTCCTGGGGCAGCACCGGGCCCCAGGCCACCTGGGGGCACAGGGTGGAGAGCCCCTCCAGCCCGGCATGCCGCTCCAGGAGCCGCAGCACCAGCTCCGTCCGTCGCTTGAGGGCGGCCGCCCGGATTAGCCGCTTGCGCTGGACCTTCTTCACCAGCGGGTCCATCTCCATCTGCAGGGCCACGCCAGAGAGGGCCTGACGGTTCTCGCCGAAGGCGGTGCGAGGCGTCTCCGAGAGGTCGTGCAGGACGCGGAAGAGGAGATTCACGTAGTCCACGTGGAGGCCCACGCCGCCCCCCTGCAGCAGGTCCAGCAGGTAAGCCCGCGCCCGCTCCGGAAGCTCCCACACCGCCCCCGGCTGCACGGCGATGTCCTGGGCCTCCGTCACGTTCTCCAGCACCGCTATGGGGTTACCGGACAGCTCCAGGATCATGGAGAGCTGGCTCATGGCCCGGTTCAGCTCCTGCACTGCCTCCCGGATGGGCGGGATATCGGAGAGGCCCCAGAACTGCTTGGGCTCCCGCAGATTGGGATAGATCACGAAGGGGACGAGGCCGTAGGGGTTGGGGCGCTCCTCCATCAGTTGGGAGTCCACCCAGAGCTGGAACCCCTGGGCCGTCCAGGCCTCCACCAGCGTGTGCTGACTATTGCGCAGGCGCCAGGGGCGGGCCCAGCGGAGGCTGGCCCCCTCGCCGGGCAGGAGGTGGGGATAGGCCAGCTCCAGCTCCTCGGCGGTGAGGGTGTAGCGCAGGGCGACGCGCCAGATGCGAGAGACATCGTCTCCCAGCCACCAGACGAAGAGGCCCTGGACATCGGGCGCCGAGACCCGCACCTGCCCCTCCTGAGGATCCCAGGTCACCTTGTAGGCGGCATCGCCCAGGATGGAGCAATCGATCTCGCTGTCCAGGTCGAGCTGGTCCAGGTGGTTGGCCTCGTGGACCTCTCGCAGGGCCGCCTCCGCGCGCCGGGCCAGTCGCTCCCCCTCCGGGGAGTCCTCGCCGGGCAGGAGGAGGATGCTCAGGCCATTCATCACGTAGGCCGCCGTCTTGTCGATGATGGCGCGGGCGTAGTTGAAGGTGAGGCGACGCTCCCGGCGGCGCTGGGGACCCGTCCACTGCAGGCCCCGGTAGAACTCCAGGTTCTCCCGGTAGGCCTGCAGGCGGGAGAGGTCCATGCTGGCCAGGCGCTGGGGCAGGGGGACGGTCTCGGCGACCACGCTATGCTACC
>BEIB01000014.1 GCA_002898615.1 bacterium HR25
TGCGAGGTCTCGGAGGGCCGGCGGTCCCTGGCCAGCACCTGGCCATCGGCCGTGGCGACGATAGAGAGGAGCTTGGTCCCTCCCAGGTCTATAGCGCCGAAGTAGGCGCGGTCGTCAGGCATGGCGGCCCCTGCTCTAAGTGTAAAGGATGGGGGAGATGTCTAGTTGCGCGGCCAGATGGTACGACAGTGCTGGCCCAGCACCGCCTCCCGGACCGCCCGCCGCTCCAGCTGGCGCAGCTCCCAGAGGGCGGCGTCCACCTGGTAGTCCCCCTGGGGCCACTGGGAGGAGCGACAGCGGGCACGGACGGCGTCGGCCACGCCGCAGTCCTCCAGGAGCTGGACGCTGTGGGGCCAGACGAAGAAGGTGAACTGGCGAGGGGCGCTGAAGCGGGGACGCTTGCGGCCCAGCCAGTAGAAGCGCTCCTCCACGGTGGCCACTGGCTCCACCACCATCACCATGGGGCCCTCGTCGGCGTTGTAGCGGGTGTCCACCAGCAGCCTCTGGGGGAAGAGCCGGAAGCCGATGGTGAACACATCGCAGGTGTTCACCACCTTCATGACCTCGTTGAGGTCTATGAGGACGCCGTTCTCGGTATACATGGTGGACCGGCCCCCGTCAGGATAAGACGGGCCGGGCCTGGCGACAACCCACCAGGCCCGGCCCGCTCTCGCTCTAGTACTCGGGAGCGGGCTCCCGCTCCTTCTTCTTCTCGGGGATCTCCGCCACCAGGCAGTTGGTGGTCAGCACCATGGCGGCGATGCTGACGGCGTTCTCCAGGGCGGAGCGGGTGACCTTGGCCGGGTCGACGATGCCCCGCTCCATCATGTCGCCGAACTCGTCCCTGGCGGCGTCGTACCCCTGCCCCTTGGGGAGGGACTTGACCTTCTGGACCACCACGGAGCCGTCCTGGCCGGCGTTGATGGCGATGCGCCGGGTGGGCTCCTCCAGGGCCCGCCGCAGGATGTTGACGCCGGTCTGCTCGTCCTGGTCCTCCAGCTTGAGGCCGTCCAGGGCCTCCAGGGCGTTCAGGAAGGCGACGCCACCGCCGGGGACGATGCCCTCCTCCACGGCCGCCCGCGTGGCCTGGACGGCGTCCTCCACGCGGTGCTTCTTCTCCTTCAGCTCCGTCTCCGTGGCGGCGCCCACCTTGATGACGGCGACGCTGCCGGAGAGCTTGCCCAGCCGCTCCTGCAGCTTCTCACGGTCCCAGTCGGAGGTGGCCTCCTCCAGGGCCGCCTTGACGGCCTTGATCCGCTCCTGGATCTTCTGGGGGTCGCCCCGGCCCTCCACGATGGTGGTCTCCTCCTTGGTCACCACCACGCGGCGGGCGCGGCCGAAGTCGCTGAGCTGGACGGAGTCGAGGCGGCGGCCCAGCTCCTCGGAGATGACCTGGCCGCCGGTGATGGTGGCGATGTCGCCCAGGTTGTCCTTACGGCGGTCGCCGAAGCCAGGGGCTTTGACGGCGCAGACGTTGAGGGTGCCCCGCAGCTTGTTGACCACCAGGGTGGCCAGGGCCTCCCCCTCCAGGTCATCGCAGATGATGAGGATGTCCTTGCTCCCGGCCTGCAGCACCCGCTCCAGGGCGGGGAGGATGTCGTTCACGGCGGAGAGCTTCTTGTCGGTCACCAGGATGTAGGGCTCCTCGATGACGCACTCCATCCGCTCAGGGTTGGTGATGAAGTAGGGGGAGATGTAGCCGCGGTCGAAGCTCATCCCCTCCACGTACTCCACCTCGGTCCGGATGCCCTTGGACTCCTCCACCGTGATGACCCCGTCCTTGCCCACCTTCTCCATCACTTCGCCGATGAGCTCGCCGATCTCGGGGTCGTTGTTGGCGGAGATGGCGGCCACCTGGGCCATCTGCTGGCGGGTGGTGACGGGGGTGGCGTTCTTCTTAATCTGCTCTACCACCGCCTGACAGGCCTTCTCGATGCCCCGCTTGAGGGCCATGGGGTTGGCGCCGGCCGCCACGTTCTTCAGGCCCTCGTGGACGATGGCCTGGGCCAGGACGGTGGCAGTGGTGGTGCCGTCGCCGGCGATGTCGTTGGTCTTGCTGGCCACCTCCTTGGCCAGCTGAGCGCCGATGTTCTCAAAGGGGTCCTCCAGCTCTATGTCCTTGGCGATGGTGACGCCGTCGTTGGTGATGGTGGGGGAGCCGAACTTCTTCTCCAGCACTACGTTGCGGCCCTTGGGGCCGAGGGTGATCTTCACCGCGTCAGCGAGGGCGTCGATGCCGTTCTTGAGGGCGTGACGCGCCGCCTCGTCGAACAGCAACTGCTTGGCCATACCTCTCCCTCCTCTGGTCCTCCTCGGGGTGGGGCTTTAGCACTCTGTAGGTCAGAGTGCTAATCTAGCCCTATATTTAGCCGGCCGGCGGCCCGAACGCAAGTGGCAAGAGAGGGCTTTTAGCGTCTGTTACGGGCAGTTACAGGCGTTCTCGCTGTTACGGTGCCCCTCCGTCTCACCATTCTCGCCCGGGTATTCAGTTCGGTATGATGTAGGGCCGTGGTCTGCGGAAGAGGGAGGGGAACCGGGCCTCGTCTATCCTCAGCAGAGCGGCGTAGCGGCGGGCGTTCTCCAGGTAGCGCTCGTCCCCCGTCTCCCGGTAGCGGTTGAAGTTGTCCAGCATCTTATCGGCTATCAGGTTCATGTCGAGCCCCATGACGTAGCGCTCGGAGAGCTCGTTGAGGGCGTCCATGTAAAGCTCGAAGTGGCGGGAGAGCTTCTGCAGGAGGGGGCGCATCTGGGTAGCCTCCGCCAGCTCGTGCTCGGCCGCCTTGCGGTAGCAGAGCTTGCCGGTGCTGATGTAGTAAGAAGGGTCGAGCCGGCGGCGGCCGCGGCGGAAGGTCTGGGGAAAGATGCCGGTCAGAAAGAGGGCGTGGTCCCCGTAGCGACGGTAGGCCTCGAACAGGTTCTGGAAGCGGACGGGGCCCTGCTCCATCTCCTGGAGCAGATGGGAGAAGAAGTAGAAGGGCTGGGGGCGCCCCCCCGGCCCCTGGAAGGGGAAGAGCTCCCGGGTGTAGAGGTAGCGGGTGAGCATCCCTCCCAGGTAGTCGATGATGGAGGCGTCACGGCTGGCCCGCTCCACGTAGAGAACCTTGATGACGAAGAGGTCAAAGAGGCTGCGGAGGGGTACCTGCACCAGGAGGCCGATGTCGTCATAGAAGGAGCTTATGAGGCCATCTACAGTGCGGCGGAACTGGTAGTCCGCCACGTTGCGGCCATCGTTGTAGCGGATGAGGAGCTTCAGCCCCTCCACCGCCTCAGCGAAGGCAGCCTGCATGGCATTCACCCCACTCCCGTAAGCTCCCCGTTCCGGGATGATGCGTCGTCTCCCAGGGCCCTGTCAAGGCACCCCGCCTTGACGCTTCCCGGTGGCCCCCCTATCCTCGCAGGGAGACCCCCACAGGGAGGAGGCCCTTGTCCCGGCCCAAGGTTTTAATTGAAGAACGTGGACGAACCCTGGTTGTTACGATAAACCGTCCCGAGGTGCGCAACTGCGTGGACGGGGAGACGGCCCAGCTCCTCTATGAGGCGGTGGAACGCTTCCGGCGGGACGACGCTCTGGACGTCCTGGTCCTCACCGGAGCGGGAGAGGAAGCCTTCTGCTCCGGCGCCGACCTGAGGGCCATAGACAGCCTCACCGCCCGCCCGGGGATGGACCGCTCCGGCCCCCTGGGGATCACGCGCCTGACGGACGTGGGGAAGCCCACCATAGCCGCTGTGAGGGGCTACTGCGTGGCCGGCGGTCTGGAGCTGGCCTGCTGGTGCGACTTCCGCATCGCCGACGAGACGGCCCGCTTCGGCGTGCTGAACCGCCGCTGGGGGGTGCCCCTGGTAGACGGCGGCACCCAGCGGCTCCCCCGCATCGTCGGCCTGGGCAACGCCCTCTACCTTATCGAGACGGGGGCCCTCATCGACGCCCGGCAGGCCCTGCGCATGGGGCTGGTCCAGGAGCTGGTGCCGGCCGGCCAGGCCCTGGAGCGGGCCCTCCAGGTGGCCGCCCACCTCTCCACCTACCCCCAGACCTCCCTGAGACTGGACCGGCTGGCCGCCCTGTGGGGCATCGGCCTGCCCTTGACCCAGGGGCTGTCCCTGGAGGCCCAGCTCCACCGCGAGAGCTTTCGGGACGAGGCGCTGCGAGAGGGTCTGGAACGTTACGCCAGCGGCCGCCGGCCGGAGCCCTTCCAGCCCCCGCCGGAGCCTTGAGGGCCGCCTAGAGCTCCACGCCCAGGGCCTGGAACAGTTCCTGGTACTGGCTGGAGTTGCCGGGCTGGAAGAAGGGGTTGGCGTAGACTACGCGGCCCTCCTGGTCCACCACGAAGACGGCTCGCCGCGATCGCTTGCCGGAGTCGTCCACCACGTCATAAGCGCGGGCGACCGCCAGCCCCTCGTCGCTGGCCAGGGGGAAGGGGACGCCGCCCAGCCGCTCGGCGAAGCGGCGGTGGGACTCCAGGCTGTCGGCGCTGATGGCCACCACCTGCGCCCCCAGCTCCTGGAGGATGTCGTAGTCCCCCTTGAGCATGGCCACCTGGTTGGAGCAGAGGGGAGTGCCGTCTTCGTAGTAGAAGGCGATGACCACCGGCCCCCGCTGCAGCAGCTCCCGCAAGGAGACCGTCCCCTCAGTGGAGGGGAGGGAGAAATCGGGCGCCTCGTCGCCGGGGCTAAGGGGCATCTTCGCCCTCCTCCAGGCCGCGCAGGGAGCAGGGAGGCAGGCCTTTTCGCAGCACTAGGACGCTCAGGCGGCCCAGGCCGGCCGGGTCGGTGAGCTCCACCGCCGCCCGCCGCCGTGCCAGTCGCTCCCTGAGGGAGAGGCCGGGGACGGCCAGCGCCTCGTCGATGCCCAGGCGCTGGAGGAAGCGGGCCTGGCTGGTCACGCCTACCAGCTCCAGGCCCGCCTCCTGGCCCGCCCGGACGATGCTGGTGATGTCCACGTGGGCCGTCATGTCCTGACGGCCGGGACGGAGGTAGGGGTCATCGCAGGGCTGGTGCTGATAGAAGCAGAGGAGGGTGCCCTGCTGACGCCAGGGGGCGTAGAGCTCTGGCGCCTCATACCCGTAGTCCAGGGCGAGGAGGAAGCCCCGGCGCAGGGCCCGGGCCGCCCGCTGCACCCAGGCCAGCGCCTCCAGGTTCACCTCGGCGTAGCAGCCCTCGCCCGGCAGGAGCCCCAGCCGCCGGAAGTATTCCTCCAGGGCGGGCGTGGAGGGGGGCCGTAGCTCCTCGCGGAAGCCGTCGCCGTCCCAGACCACGTAGACCTCCCACAGACGCCCGCCCCGCACGAAGACGCGGTGGACGGGAAAGCTGTCCAGCAGCTCGTTGCAGAGGAGACAGCCCTGGACGCTGTCGGGGGGGAGGTCGTCCCACCACTCGGCCCGCTCCAGGAGGCCGGTGGCCTCCAGCAGGCGACGCTGCTGCTCCCGCAGGGAGGGGCTGCGCTCCATCAGGCAGTAGGCCATGGCCGCCAGGAGGTCCGGGCGGGCGTGGCGGGCCCAGGCGAGGATGTCCCGGGCCAGGGTGCCCGGGCCGGCGCCGGCCTCCACCACCTGGAAGGGGCAGGGGGCGCCCATCACCTGCCACATCTCGTATAGCTGCCGCCCCAGGAGGGCGCCGAAGATGGGGGAGACCTCCGGGCTGGTGACGTAATCGCCGTGGCGGCCCATGGGGGGCCGGGACTGACAGTAGTAGCCGTAGCGGGGATGGTAGAGGGCCAGCTCCATGAACTCCCGAAAGGTGATGCCCCCCTCCTCGCGGGCCCTGTCGATGAGAAGGGCCCGTAGAGGCTCCCCCTCCCCGAAGGCGAACTCGTCCATCACACCCATGGTAGCCGGGCGGCGGCGCCCTGCCAACGGCGGCTTGTCCCTACCACCGGCAACCCCTAAGATATTTGCATCACATGCAAATGATGGAGCGAGAGCAACTTACGCAGGTGGCCTTCTGCCTCCTGGGTCGGCTGCTGGCCTGGGCGGACCCCGGCCGGGTGGAGGAGTGGGCGGAGCTGGGGCTGACCATCACCCAGATACGGACCCTCTTCCTGCTGCAGCGGCTCGACGGCCCCAACGCCCGCTGTCTGGCCCAGGCGCTGGAGGTAAGCCCCTCCACCCTCACGCGCATCGTGGACCGGCTGGAGCGTCAGGGCCTGGTGCGACGGGAGATGGACAGGGAGGACCGGCGTCAGGTCCGGCACCTGCTGACGCCGGAGGGGGAGGGCGTGGTGGCGCGGCTGGAGTCCCTGGGCCGCGCCCAACTGGAGCAGGCGCTGGCCCTCCTGACGGAGGAGGAGCTGGAGGCGCTGGTGAGGGGCCTGTTGGCCCTGTGCCGCGCTGTAGGTGTGGAGACAGAAGGGGAGGTGCATCCCTCATGAGCGCCCCGGCCCTGAGCTATTCCCTGCTGGGCACCCGCCGGCGCATCGCCATCGTCGCGGGGTCGATGCTGGCCCTCTTCACGGCTGCCATGGATCAGACCCTGGTGAGCACGGCCCTCCCCCGCATCGTGGGGAGCCTGGGGGGCCTGGCCCTCTTCCCCTGGGTCTTCACCGCCTTCATGGTGGCCTCCACCACCGTCATCCCGGTGGTGGGCAAGCTGACGGACATGTACGGGCGGAAGCCCTTCTACATGGCGGGGGTGGCCATCCTGGTGGTGGGATCGGCGCTGTGCGGCTACTCCCAGAACATGGAGCAGCTCATCGCCTTCCGTGCTCTGCAGGGGTTCGGGGCGGGGACCATCATGGGGATCACGTTCGTCATCGTGGGGGACGTCTTCCCGCCGGCGGAGCGGGGCAAGTACGTGGGGCTCTTCTCCGGCGTCTTCGCCGCCGCCAGCATCCTAGGGCCCCTCATCGGCGGCGCGCTCACGGACTACGTGAGCTGGCGCTGGGTCTTCTACGTGAACCTGCCGCTGGGGGCCATCGCCCTGGCGGTGCTGGCCGTGGGCCTCCCCAATCTGCGGCCGGTGGCCCGCTCCCAGCCCCTGGACCGGTTGGGGCTGGCCCTCCTGCCGGGGGTGGTGGTGCCCCTGCTGCTGGCCTTCTCCTGGGCAGGCAGCCGCTTCCCCTGGGAATCGGCGCCGGTGATCGGCCTGCTGACGGTGGCAGCGGCGGTCTGCGCCCTCTTCTGCTGGGTGGAGACGCGGGCGGCCAACCCGGCCATCCCGCTGCAGCTCTTTCGCAACCAGGTGTTCAGCGTCTCCACGGCCGTCAGCTTCCTGACGGGGGTGGCCCTGTTCGGCGCCGTCTCTTTCATTCCCCTCTTCGTGCAGGGCGTCCTGGGGGCGACAGCCACCAACTCTGGCCTCATCACCATGCCCATGACCATGGCCATAGCCCTTTCCAGCACCGTGGGCGGCCAGGCCATCGCCCGGCTGGGTAGGTACCGTGCGGTCTGCGTTCTGGGGCTGGCGGCCATGACCGGCGCTATGTTCTTCTTCTCCCGTCTGGGGCCGGAGAGCTCCCGCGGGGACGTGACGCTGGACATGGTGGTGCTGGGGGTGGGCCTGGGCCTCAGCCTGCCGGTGCTGACGCTGGCGGTGCAGAACTCGGTGCCCTACACCATGCTGGGGATCGCCACCACCACCGTCCTCTTCCTGCGCCAAGTGGGCGGCATCATGGGGGTGGCCATCCTGGGCTCCCACATGAACGCCTCCTTCGACCGCAGGCTCTCCCAGGCCCTGCCACCGGAGGCGGCCAGCCTGCCCCCGGGCATCCTGGCCCAGCTCCACGACCCCAACTTCATCCTCAGTCAGGAGCGCATGGCGGCCCTGCAGGCCCAGTTTCAGTCCCTGGGCGAGAGGGGCTCCCAGCTCTTCGGGCCGGTGCTGGAGGCAGCCCGGGACTCCCTGGCCCTGGCCATAGCGGAGGCCTTCTTCATTGCCTTCCTCCTCTGCCTGGTGTCGGTGGCGGTGGGGCTCTTCATGCGGGAGGTGCCGCTGCGCCGCGCCCACCTGCCGGAGCATAAGGAGGCGGTGCCCGCCGAGGGGGATGGCCTGCCGCCGTCCGTAGTCCACTGAGAGAGCGGGCCGCCTCCCCCGTATACCGGGCGGCCGCCTGTATAATCCAGCTAGGGAATGGCACGCTGGCTGACGCTGCTGGCCGGCCTCCTCCTCGTCACCGCGCTCGCTGGCGCCTGCCGAGGGGGCGGCCAGGCGATAATCCTGGCCACCACCACCAGCGTTTACGATACCGGCCTCATGGACGCCATCGTCCTCGCCTTCGAGGAGGCCACGGGCCTGCGACTGAAGGTGGTGCCGGTGGGCTCCGGCCAGGCGCTCCGCCTGGGCCGGGAGGGCCAGGCGGACGTCCTGCTGGTACACTCCCCGGAGGCGGAGGCCCGGTTCATGGCGGAGGGCTACGGCCGGGAGCGGCGGCTGGTGATGGTCAACTACTTCGTCGTGGTAGGGCCGGCGGACGACCCGGCCGGCGTCCGGGGAGCGGCATCGGCCCAGGAGGCGTTCCAGCGCATCGCCCGTAGCGGCGCCCCCTTCTACAGCCGGGCCGATGGCTCCGGCACCCACGAGCGGGAGCGGGCCATCTGGGCCCGCCTGGGCCTCGACCCCACCGGCCAGCCCTGGTACCACGAGGTGGGGGCCGGACAGGCCCAGACCCTCCTGGCCGCCAGCGAACAGCGCGGCTACGCCCTCACCGACAAGGGCACCTACTTGGGCCTCTCCCGCCGGCTGGCCCTGACGGTGCTGGTAGAGGGAGACCCCTTCCTCAGGAACGAGTACCACGTCATCACCGTCGATCCCGCCAGGAGCCCCCACGTGAACGCCGCCGGCGCCGCCGCCCTGGCCGACTTCCTGGTCTCCCCCCAGGGCCAGCGGATCATCGGCAGCTTCGGCGTGCGGGAGTTCGGAGAGCCCCTCTTCCAGCCAGTGGCCCTGGCCGCCGGGAGGTGAGGCGACAAGGGATGGAGACGATCATCGAGGGCGTGAGGGAGGCGTTCCGGCTCCTCCTGCGGGGCGACAGCGAGGTCTACAGCACGGCCGCCCGCTCCATCGTCATCTCGGGGCTGGCCACCGTCATCGGCCTGGCGGCGGGCGGGGCGCTGGGGATGTTCCTGGGGCTGCAGTCCTTCCCCGGCCGCGGCCTCGTCCTGGCCCTGGTGAACACGGGGATGGCGCTGCCGCCGGTGGTGGTGGGACTCGTCGTCTTCCTGCTCCTGAGCCGGGAGGGCCCGGCGGGGAAGCTGGGCCTCCTCTTCACGCCCGCCGCCATGGTCATCGCCCAGGCCGTGCTGGTGACCCCCATAGTGGCGGGTCTGACGGCGACGGGTGTCCAGGCCATCCGCCCCCAGTTGCGATGGCAGATCCTGGCCCTGGGCGCCTCTCGCTGGCAGTACGCCTGGCTCCTCCTGCGGGAGGCCCGCCTCACCTTCATGGCCGCCGCCATGCTGGCCTTCGGCATGGCCATCCATGAGGTGGGCGCCTCCCTGATGGTGGGTGGCAACATCCAGGGGGAGACGCGCGTCCTCACCACGTCCATCGTCCTGGAGACGATGCGGGGCAACTTCGAGACGGCCATCGCTCTCTCTTTCGTCCTGCTGGGGCTCATGTACCTGACCATACTGGGCCTCACTCTGGTGCAGCAGCGGAGGCCGGCGCCGTGACGCCTCCCAAGCTGGCGGTGCGAGGTCTGGCCCTGGCCCGCGGGGGTCGCCTCATCCTGGAGGTGCCGGATCTGGCGGTGCAGGCGGGGGAGGTGCTGGCGGTAGTGGGGCCCAACGGCGCCGGCAAGAGCGCCCTCATCCGCGTCCTGGCCCTCCTGGAACGGCCCACGCGAGGGGAGGTGCTCATGGACGGTCGGCCGGTGACGGGCCCCCTCCTCCCCTACCGCCGGCGGATGGCGGTGGTCTTCCAGGAGCCGCTACTGCTGGACACCACGGTGGAGGGGAACGTGCGGGCCGGCCTGGCCCTGCGGGGCGTCCCTCGCCGGGAGCAGGAGCGAAGGACAGCCCGCTGGCTGGAGCGGTTGGGCATAGCTCACCTGGCCCGTCGCTCCGTACGGCATCTCTCCGGTGGGGAGGCGCAACGGGTGAGCCTGGCGCGGGCGCTGGTGCTGGAGCCAGAGGTACTCCTCCTGGACGAGCCCTTCGCCGCCCTGGACGCCCCCACCCACCGGGAGCTGCTGGGGGAGCTGGAGGGAGTCCTGCGGGAGACCGCCACCACCGTCGTCTTCGTCACCCACGACCGGTCCGATGCCCTCCGCCTGGGGCACCGTCTGGCCGTCCTCATGGAGGGAAGGCTGCGCCAGGTGGGGCCGCCGGAGGAGGTCTTCTCCCAGCCGGCCGACCCCGAGGTGGCCACCTTCCTGGGCGTGGAGAACGTGCTGCCCGGCCAGGCGCTGGGCCGGGAGGGCGGGCTGATGGCGGTGGAGGTGGGGCCGCACCGCCTCCAGGCGGTGACAGAGGAGCGCCTGGAGGGGCCGGTGTGGGTCTGTGTCCGTCCGGAGCACCTGGTGCTGGGGCCCGTCTACCAGGGAGAGGGGCCCAGCAGCGCCCGCAACCGGGTGCCGGGCGTGGTGCGGCGCCTCACCCCCCTGGGCATGGGCGATCAGGTGCGGGCAGACCTGGACTGCGGCTTCCCCCTGGTGGCCTACATCACCGCCCAGGCGGCGGAGGAGCTGGAGCTGCGCCCCGGCAGGCCGGTAGTGGCCACCTTCAAGGCCAGCACCGTCCACCTCATCCCGCGGGAGGGCGGACCAGGGAGGCCAGAAGGTCCAGGCGGTCGCTGATGACGCCTTCGACGCCCAGGGCCAGCACGCGCTCCAGTTCGGCGGCGTCGTTGATGCACCAGCAGTAGAAGCCCAGCCCCCTCTCCCGCAGGAGGGAGGCTGTCTCCTCCGTGGCCAGGGAGCGGTGCAGGCAGAGGCCATCGGGCGGGGGCTCCCGGTCCAGTCGGGGCCACAGGCGGGCCCACTGGACGGCTGTCTGGACGCTGTAGCGGATGGCTAGTCCAGGGACAGCCTCCCGCAGGACGTCCAGGAGGCGCCAGTTCTGGCCACAGACGACCACGCCACCGTCCCGCCCGCATCCCTCCAGCAGTCGCCCCAGCGCCCGCCCGAAGGAGAGGGCGGCGCGGCGGCTGTACTCTCCCTTGGCGTCCAAGAGGAGCCACAGGCGACCGTCCAGGCGGGCTAGCGCCTCGTCCACAGCGAGAGGGTGCACGTCCAGCCGCAGGTAGAGGGGGCCCAGCGAGAGGGCCCAGGGGCCCAGGCCGTGGGGGGCGTGCTTGCGCCAGTCGGCCAGGACGGGCAGGGGGCCCAGGCGTCGTTCGTGGCGGGCCCATAGCCGCCCCCGGGCGAACCAGACGTCCGCCTCCACCATGTCCAGGGGGACGGCGAGGGCGGCCTCCAGCAGGTCCCGTCTGTTGCCGTATCCGTGGCCTATGGCCAGGGGCCTACCCCTACCCCTCAAACGCCTCTTCCCCTCCCGGTCTCGGCACCCGCTCCCGCGCCATCTCCAGCACCTTGGCGATGCGCGAGGCGTCCTCGGCGTCCCCGCGGTAGGCCAGGTAGGTCTCCAGGTCGCGTCGGGCCAGACGGTAATGGCCCAGGTGGTAGTGCACCAGGCCGCGGTCGCGGACCTCGTCCAGGTCCCACGGGGCGATGAGAAGGATGAGCTCGATGACGGCCAGGGAGCGGGCGTACTCCTCCCGGCCCACGTAGATGGACTTCAGGTTGTGGAGGAGGCGCAGGAGGATCTGGCGCTTAGTGACGGCGCCCAGGTGGTGGGGCTGGAAGAGGTCGGGGTCGCCGGTGGCCTGATAGACCCGCTCCTGGCAGTCCTCCGGACTGAGGATCATGCCGTCATAGAAGGGATCTATGTATATCTCTTCGTCCGAGTCCACGTACTTGACGATGAAGTGTCCCGGCAGGCCCACCCCCTGCATGGGGAACCCCAGACGCCAGGCCACCTCCAGGTAGAGGATAGAGAGGGTCACCGGGATGCCCAGCCGTCGCTCCAGCACCTGGTTCAGATAGCAGTTGGCGGGGTCGTAGTAGTTGCGGCGGTCGCCCTGGAAGCCCAGCTCGTGGAAGAGGCCGCGGTTGATGGCGCCGATGACCTGGTATATGCCGGCGCCTGGACGCACCCAGCTACGGCACTCGCAGGCGATGTTGTCCAGCCAGCGCAGGTAGCCCTCCACGTCCAGGCCGGGGTATTCCTCGCAGGCGATGAGGAGGGCCGCCTCGGCCAGATCTATCTGGGCATCGGGGCGACGGCTCAGCTTGGCCAGGGCGCGTCGGTGCCAGCGAGAGCTTTTCACCGCCCTCCTCCTGTCTGACGGTAGGCCGCCCGCAGGTCGGCCAACTGCCGGGCACAGGCCTCGTACTCGTCCGCCGCCATCTCGATGAGCCGGGCCAGGGTGAGCCCCTCGCCGCTCTCCTGGCCGACGACCCGGCCCATGTCCTGGGGCTGGAGGTCGTGCAGCAGGTTAGCGAGACGACGATGCACCACCTGGAAGCTGATGGCCGCCTCCCGGGGGGAGTGGTACTGGGCGCGCTGCAGACAGGCAGGGGGCGGCAGGCCGCGGGCCCGCGCCACCTGGACGGCGAAGAAGAAGTTGACGCGGTCGGCCAGCTCCTCTAGGAGGCGGCGCACGGAGCGTCCGTCCCCGGACTCCCAGGCGAACTCCTCTGGCGCCGTCCCCTCCAGCACCGTCAGGAGCCGCACCTTGGCCTCCTCCAGGCGGCGCAGTAGCTCCTCTGGCCCTCGTGTCATGCCTACTCCAGTCCCAGCCCCTCTCGCCGGGCCGGCGTCTCCATAAAGTGTAGCCCACAGGCCGCTCTACGCCAAATGAGGGGCGCCGCGGCCGAAGAGGGCGTGCAGCGCCTCCCTCGCCCGGCGGGCGTAGGGCGCTAGCTGGGACGGCCGCAGGAGCCCGTCCTCCGTCAGGTAGGCCGTCACCAGCCGGCCCGGCGTAGCCTCGAAGTAGAGGTTCCGCGCCTCGATCCCCGGCCCGGCGGCGGGGAGCACCTCGGCCGGGTCGCCCTCCTCCAGGGCCGGAGAGCGGGCCAGAGAAGGCGGCAGCACCTTCAGGGTATCGGCCAGGACGTACAGGGGGATGCTCTCCACCCGGGCGGCCAGGGCCAGGAGGCGGGTGCCCACCTTGTTGAGGAAGCCGCCGTCCGGGAAGAGGGCATCGGCCCCCACGAGGACGGCCTGGGCCTCGCCCACGAAGGCCGCCAGTTGCGCTTCGGTGACCAGGGTGACGGCGATGCCGCGGCCGGCCAGCTCTTGCGCCAGGGCCACCCCCTCGCCCAGGGGGCGGCCCTCGCTGATGATGGCCCGCCGCGGGGAGAGGGCCAGGAGCGCCGCCAGGACGAGGGAGGAGCGACTGTAGGTGAGAAGGACGTCCCGGGGCAGGACCTCCCGGGCGAGGCGAACTATCCCCTCCCGGGCCGCCTCCATCTTCCTGAGGAAGGACTGAAGGGCAGCGGCGGGGCGCTGGCTGGCCGCCGCCTCCCGGTAGGCATGGGCCACCGTCATGGCGATGCCCGGCATCCCCGGCCGGGCGCGGGCCAGGAGACAGGCGCTGGCCCGCAGGCGTCCCGGCTCCTCCCGGGCGACGCCGGAGAGGGCCTCCAGGGCCAGGCCGGCCAGCTCTCGCGCCCCCCTTCGGCGGTCTTCAGCTATCTCCGAGGCGACGCTGGCCACCTGCTCGGGCGCCAGGGGATAGACGGCTTGGAGGGCCTCCGGCAGCCGGGGCACGGTGGGGTAGCGGAAGACGCTCTCCGGCCGCACCCAGCGGGCCTCCACGTGCTCCCAGTCCAGGCGGAGGGGGCGCCGGCCGACGACCTCGAACAGGAAGGGGTGGACGAGCCAGCGCCGCCCCAGGCCGGGGTCGGGAGCGGCGACGAGGGGGCCGCGGCGGAGGAGGCGCACCTCCGCCGGCCCCAGCCCCGTCTCCTCCTCGATCTCCCGCAGGGCCTGCTGGAGGGGCTCTTCCTCCAGGTAGCCACTGACGGCGGCCCAGCGACCGCGATAGCTGCCCACGCGTGCGCTGCGGCGCAGCAGGAGAAGGCGCGGCCCCGCCGGGCCGGGGCGCATTAGGAAGGCGGTGACGACAGGGGTCTCCCGCACGGCGCAGCGACGCTAGGCGGCGCGGCGGGCGGCCAGACCGCCGTCACGCCGCGAGCGGCGCCGCCCCTGGGAGCCCCCCGGGGGCGAGAAGGGGCTGGGCACCACCAGAGGGGCGCGATAGCCACACTGAATGCAGACTAGGTCCACCTCGTTGCCCAGGAAGACCTCCTCGTGAAGCATCCCCTGACAACGGGGGCAGGACCGTTCCCTCATGGCGTTCGCACCTCCCGATGGTAGGCTGGGGCGCCGGGGCGCCCGCTCTGGTCAGGCCCTATTGTAGATGAATGGCCATGACATCGTCAAGACTTTTGACAATGTTTTTATCAACTATCGAGCAGGGCGAGGGGGTGCTATACTGCGGGCCGTGGAGAGCGTCGCCCTGCCGCCCCTCATCCGTCGCCTACTGGACCCCGCCGTCTACCCCCACCCGGCGGCGGACCTGCGACTGGTCCAGACCCACATCTCCTTCGTCGTCCTGGCGGGGGACTACGCCTACAAGATCAAGAAGCCGGTGGACTTCGGCTTCCTGGACTATTCAACCCTGGCCAGGCGCCGCTACTACTGCTGGCAGGAGGTCCGCCTCAACAGCCGTTTCTGCCCCGGCGCCTATCTGGGCGTCGTCGCTATAAGGGAGAGGGACGGTCAGCTCTCTCTGGACGGCCCCGGCCGCACGGTGGAGTACGCCGTGAAGATGCGGCGGATGCCGGAGGAGCGGCTCCTGGCCACCCTGCTGGCACGAGGAGAGGCGACCCCCGCCCTCGTCCAGTCGATAGCGGAGCGGCTGGCGGCGGTCCACGCCCGGGCCGATCACGGCCCCGCCATCGCCCGCCTGGGCGCCTGGGGGATCCGCTTCGCCTGGCGGGAGAACTTCCAGCAGTGGCAGGACTTCATCGGCGAGACGATAAGCGAGGAGCAGGACCGACTGCTGCGGGGCTACGTGGACTGGTTCCTCCGACGCCGTCGCCTCCTGCTCCGCCGGCGGGCCGCCCAGGGCCGCATCCGCGACTGCCATGGCGACCTCCGCAGCGACAGCATCTACCTCTCCCCCGAGGGGGAAGCGTGCATCATGGACTGCATCGAGTTCAACCGTCGCTTCCGTTACACGGACGTGGCGGGAGACGTGGCCTTCCTGGCCATGGACCTGGAGTTCCGGGGCAGGCCGGACCTGGCGGAGGCCTTCGTCCGGCGCTACGTAGAGGCGTCCGGGGACGGCGAGATGCTCCAGGTGCTGGACTTCTACCGCTGTTACCGGGCGGCGGTGCGGGGTAAGGTGGAGGGCTTCCGCCTCCGCCAGCCGGAGGTGCCTCCCGCCGAGCGGGAGGAGGCGCGGGCCCTGGCCCGCCGCTACTTCGAGCTGGCCTGCCGCTACGCCCGCCGGGACTGGCCCGTCCTGCTCGTCACCTGCGGCCTGGCCGGGAGCGGCAAGTCCAGCCTGGCCCACGCCCTGGGTCTCCCCGTCCTCTCCTCGGA
>BEIB01000015.1 GCA_002898615.1 bacterium HR25
CGCTACCGTTCTCCCACCACGCACTGGCGGATGCGGATGTGGGGGGAGCCGTTGGAGACGGGTAGGGGCATCTGTCCCGCCTTGCCGCAGCCGCCGCCCTGGTTGAACCCCAGGTCGTTGCCTATGCCGTCTATGTTCATGAGCGTCTCGAAGACGTTGCCGGAGAGCTTCACCGGCCGCAACAGCTCGGCGATGCGCCCGTTGCGGACCATGTAGGCCTCGCCAGCAGAGAAGGTGAACATCTCCATACTGGTGGTGCCCCCGTACCAGCCGCAGGCGTAGACTCCCTCCTTGATATCGGCGATGAGCTGCTCGAAGGTGGCCTCCCCGGGCTCGATGTAGGTGTTGGTCATGCGGACGATGGGCGGGAAGCGATAGTCTATGGCGCGGGCGTTGCCGGTGGGCCGCTCCCCCATCTTCCCCGCCGTCTCCCGGGAGTGGAGCCGTCCCACCAGGATGCCCTCCCGTATCAGGTAGGTGCGCTGGGCGGGAACGCCCTCGTCGTCGTACTTGTAGCTGCCGCGGAGCCCGGGCAGCGCCGCCCCGTCGACGATGTTCAGGATGGGCGGCCCAAAGCGGCGGCCGATGACCATCAGCTCCTTCAGGCGCTCGTTCTCGTAGATGTGGTCGGCCTCGGAGAGGTGGCCGAAGGCCTCGTGGCAGAAGACGCCGGCCAGGACGGGGTCCAGAACCACCGGGTAGGTCCCCCCTTTCACGTAGGGGGCGTCCAGCAACTCCACCGCCCGGCGGGCCACCCGCTCCGCCTCGCCGTGCAGCGTCTCCACGAAGGAGAAGTCGTTCAGGGCGCCCAGGCTGACGCTGGCCTGCTGGAGGTCGCCGTCGCGGCGGGCGGTGGCAGCGATGCGGGCCGTCACGTCGATGCGCTCCTGCTGGAGGAAGCTACCCTCCGAGCTGGCGAAGAGCACCCGCTTGTGGGAGTCAGAGTAGAAGATGTTGGAAGAGGCGATGCCCGCCACCGACCAGATGAGCTCGTTGTACTGGTCCAGCAACTCCTTCTTGGCGGCGAGGGGCACCTGGCGAGGGTCCTTCCCTACCTGGAGGGGGACTATCTCCACCACCGGCGCCACCTCCGCTAGCTGGCTACGCTCCTTCCCCACCAGCCGCGCCTGGGCCACTGCCTGCTCCGCGCGCCGCCTGAGGTCGGTGGGGTCGTTGAAGCTGGCGAAGCCCCAGCCGCCGCGGTAGAGGGCCCGCACGTTGCCGCCGAAGCTGCGGGAACGACCTATCTCCTCCAGCTCCCGGCCGCGGTAGACTAGGCGCGTCGTCTCCGTCTCGTCGACGTGCACCTCCACGTAGTCCGCGTCCCAGCCCCTTACGGCCCTCTCCATCTCCTCGCGCAGAGTGTCCAGGTCCATCCCTTCACCTCGATGACCGCGGCTGCGAGACCAGGGGCTTGCCCCCCTGGCCCAGCTTGGGCTCCGTCCCGCTCAGGAGGCGCCGGATGTTGCCCAGGTGGCGCAAGAGGACTAGGGCGCTGGCCACGCCGCCGAAGATGGCATAGGAGTAGGGCACCAGCCCCAGCAGGGCCAGGGCCAGCAGCACCAGCGCCCCCAGAGGAACAGTGATGATGGACATGAGGGACATGTAGCGGAAGGCCAGCACTATGAAGAGGCCCAGGGCCACCAGCCCCGCTGCCAGGGGGAAGAGGAGCCCGGCGTAGACGCCGAAGGCGGTGGCGACGCCCCGGCCGCCTCGGAAGCCTATGTAGACGGGGAAGTCGTGGCCCAGAAGGGCGCAGATGCCGGCCAGCATCTGCAGCTCGTGGGCGCCCGTCAGCTCCCAGGCCAGGAAGACCGGCGCCCACCCCTTCAGGGTGTCCAGGGCCAGGGTCACCAGGAAGGGCTTGGGCCCCAGCACCCGCAGGACGTTGGTGGCCCCCACGTTGCCGCTGCCGTAGTGGCGGATGTCTATGCCCCGCAGCAGGCGGCCCAGCACGTAGCCGGTGGGGAAGCTCCCCACCAGATAGGCCACGATGCCAACAACCAGGGCAGCCCAGATCATGGCCGTTGCCGCCCCCGGAACACCAGCTTGATGGCCGTCCCCTCGAACCCGAAGTGCTGGCGGATGACGTTCTCCAGGTAGCGCTGATAGGAAAAGTGTAGCAGACCGGGGTCGTTACAGAAAAACACGAAGGTGGGCGGTCGCACCTCCGGCTGGGTCACATATAGGACCTTGAACTGCTGCCTGCCTCGCGACGGCGGCGGATGGCGGGACATCGCCTCCCGCACCACCTGGTTGAGCTGGTGGGTGGGCACTCGCAGGGAGCGGTTGTCCCCCACCTCCAGGGCCAGCTCCAGCAGCCCCTCCACGTTGAGCCCCGTCCTGGCCGACACGAAGGCTATGGGCGCCCAGGGGACGAAGCGGAAGCGGGACATCACCTGGCGCGCGTAGCGCTCCCGATTCCTCTCCGTGTCCTCCATCAGGTCCCACTTGTTCAGGACGAGGATGAGTCCCTTGTGCTCGGCCAGCGCCAGCCCGGCGATGTGGGTGTCCTGGGCGGTGACCCCCTCGGTGGCGTCCAGCACCAGAAGGACGACATCGGCCCTCTTGATGGCCTGCTGCGCCCGCTGGACACTATGCCTCTCCAGGCCGGGCAGGACGCGCCCCCGGCGCCGGATGCCGGCGGTGTCTATCAGGAGGAGACGGCGTCCCCGGTATTCCAGGGGGGTGTCTATGGCGTCCCGGGTGGTGCCGGGGAGCTCGCTCACCACCACCCGCTCCTGGCCCAGGATGGCATTCAGAAGCATGGACTTCCCCACATTGGGCCTCCCCACGATGGCGATGGCCAGCTCCTGCAGGGGCGCCTCCCCGGCCTCCATGGGCGGCAGGAGTTCTCGCAGTGCCGCCCGCAGGCGCTCCAGCCCCAGGTCATGGTAGGCGCTCACCAGGATGGGGTCGCCCAGGCCCAGTTCATAGAACTGGGCTACCTCCGCCTCCCGCCTCTCGTTGTCCACCTTGTTGGCCACCAGCAGGACGGGCTTCCCCATGCGCCGCAGCAGGTCGGCCACCTCGAAGTCGGTGGCGGTGAGGCCCTCCTTGGCGTCCACCACGAAGACCAGGACGTCGGCCTCAGCCAGGGCTACCTCCACCTGCCGCCGTATGAGGCTGGTGAGGGGCTCCTCGGAGGTGGGCTCTAGACCTCCCGTGTCCACCAGGGTGAAGGCGCGGTCTGGCCATTCCACCTCGGCGTAGAGGCGGTCACGGGTGGTGCCCGGTATATCCTCCACCAGGGCCCGCCGGCCGCCCGCCAGGCGGTTGAAGAGGGTGGACTTCCCCACATTGGGCCGGCCGACGATGGCCACCACCGGCCGGGCGGTGGCCACGGGCGCCCTGGCCGACTGTCCGCTCTCCTCGCTCATGGCCCCTGGGCTAGGGTCACCTCCACCATCTGGGGAGTCACCGAGACGACGCGCAACCCCTGAGGCGCCTCCACCCGCACGCCGACGCGATGGCTGCCGGCACTCAGCCCCGTCAGGTCCACCCGCGCAGCGATGCTGGACGGGTCGAGGCTGGATAGGGTGGGCAATGGCCCCGTCAGCAGCACCTGCACCTGGGGGGTGATGCTGACCACCCGCAGGCCCGGCCCCAGGCCGCTCACCTGGGGCGCCACGCCGAAGGTCGCCTCCCCCTGGGCGGGCTGGATGGAGACCCGCACCGTCACCTGGCCGGTGCCGCGGGCGCTCACGCCGGGCGGCAGCTCCAGAGGGACGGTGCGTACCACGTCCGCCTGCGCCCCCGTGATGTCCACCGGGGCGGTGGCGAGAAGGGAGACCCCCTCCAGCTCCTGGTCGGTGCCCATCAGCTCCACCAGGGCCGGTTCCACCCCCACCGATACTACGTTGTAGCCCGGGGCCGGGGTGCCGGTGACCCGAGCGGCCACAGGGAAGAGCCGGCCTACGTCCCGTCGCCCTATGGAGACGGTGACGGAGACGGTGCCGGGGTCCAGGCTGACGCCCCTCACCAGCACCCCCAGACGGTCCTGGGGCTCCAGGGGGAGGAAGCGCGTCGTGTCCTCGCGGGCGCCACTGATGTCCAGCCGGGCGACGGCCCGGCTGACCAGCGTCACCAGGTCCTGGGCGCCGGCCACCGTCACCTGCTGGGGCGTGAATTCCATGCCGCTCACGGTGAAGCCCTGGGCAGGGCTTCCCTCCACCGTCACCTCCACCGGCACCGATTTGACGAAGAGGGGCACCAGGGTGACCTCTATCTGGTCGGGCACGGGCTCGATGACGCGAAGGCCGCCCCGGGCGGTGCGGGCCTCCACCCGCACGGGCACCGTGTGCCGTCCCTCCGACAGCCCGGTCAGGACGACGAAGGCGCGGAAGTCCTCGGCCGTGAAGCGGTTCCAGGCGTCTATGGAGGCCTCCCCCCGCACTCGCACCAGGGGCAGCTCGTTGGCCAGGGCCAGCCCCTGGGGCAGGTTCACCGGCTGCACCTGGACCTCCACGTTGGGGATGAGGCCGCTGCGCGTCGTCCGCGCCTCGCCGCTCTCGTCCACGAAGACCCAGAGGAGGAAGGCGAGGGCGACGGAGAGGAGGGCCAGGCCGGCGTTGGCCCGCAGGGAGGCCACAGCCCCCCGCAGAAGGGCCAGCGCGACCTCCAGGTAGCGGCGCGTCTCCTTCAGCAGATGCTCCACCATAGGACCGCCCCCGGGGACGTCAGCGGGCCGGGAGGCCGGGGAAGGGGGCCACGGTCTCGGCGGGCAGGAGGAGGCTGCGCAGGACGGCCCGCAACTGGCGCTCGTCCAGGCCGGACATCATGCGGCCGTTGACGGCCACCGAGACCTGGCCCGTCTCCTCCGAGACCACCAGACAGACGGCATCGGTCGCCTCGGCGGTGCCCAGGGCGGCACGATGGCGCAGGCCGTGGCCCTCGCCCCGGTGGGAGAGGGGGAGGGTACAGCCGGCGGCCACCACGCGGTCGCCCCGTAGGATGACGGCGCCATCATGCAGGGGAGAGTTGGGGAAGAAGATCCCTTCCAGCAGCTCACGGCTCAGGAGGGCGTCCAGCTTCACCCCCGTCTCTATGTAGTCCTCCAGGCCCGTCTCTCGCTCCAGGACGATGAGGGCGCCGTGACGCCGACGGGCCAGCTCCATCACCGTCTCCGCCACCACCTCCACTGTCTGCTGGTAGCCGGGCCGGCCCGGCCAGCGCCACAGCCCCGTCCGCCCCAATCGCTCCAGGAAGCGCCGTATCTCCGGCTGAAAGACGATGGGGATGGCGATGAGCAGGGCGGGGAAGAAGTTGCGCAGGACGAACTGGAGCACCGTCAGCTCCAGCACCTCCGCCAGGATGACCACCGCCACCACCAGGATGACCACTCCCCGGAGGAGGGTCATGGCCACGGTGCCCCGCAGCAGGAGGAGGGCCAGGTAGATGAGGACGGCGATGGCCAGGATGTCTATGACGCTGGAGGGCTCAAAGCGGTCGAAGGCCTCCCGGAAGATGTCCCAGACCATGTTCACGCCCCCTCGCCGGCCAGGAGGAGGGCCAGCAGCGCCCTTATAGCGTGGGTCTTGTTCTCCGCCTGCTGGAAGACCACCGAGCGGGCGCCTTCTATGACCTCCTCCGTCACCTCCTCGCCCCGGTGGGCGGGGAGGTCGTGCATGAAGATGGCGTCGGCGGCCGCCAGGGAGAGGAGGCGCCCGCCCACCTGGTAGCCGGCGAAGGCCCGCCGCCGCTCCTCCGCCTCCGCCTCCTGCCCCATGCTCGTCCAGACGTCGGTGTAGACCACGTCGGCCCCGGCCACCGCCTCCTCCGGCCGCCTGAAGAGGCGGACGCTGCCGCCACTGGCCTCGGCGTAGCGACGGGCCCGCTCCACCAACCCTGGCGGCAGCTCGTACCCCTCCGGGGAGGCGATGCGGAAGTGGAGGCCCAGCATGGCCGCCCCCAGGCAGAGGGAGCGGGCCACGTTGTTGCCATCGCCCACGAAGGCCAGGGTGACGCCGGCCAGGCTGCCCTTCGCCTCTAGAACGGTGAGGAGGTCGGCCAGGGCCTGGGTGGGGTGCTCGTGGTCGGAGAGGGCGTTGATGACGGGGACGGACGCCCAGCGGGCCATCTCCTCCACCGTCTCCTGGGCGAAGGTGCGTACCGCGATACAGTGGGCGTGCCGCTCCAGGACGCGGGCCACATCTTTCACGGGCTCCCGCTTCCCCAACCCCACCTCCTGGGGGGAGAAGTAGAGGCATTCCCCTCCCAGGCTGCGCATGGCCACCTCGAAGGAGAGGCGGGTGCGCAGGGAGGGCTTCTCGAACAGGAGGACGAGGAGGCGACCGGCCAGGGACGGCCCTCCGCCCTTCTTGAGGGAGCGGGCCAGCTCCAGCACCGTCGCCAGCTCCTGGGGGGAGAGGTCAGCTACGGACAGGATGTCGCGTCCCAGCAGGCCCTCGCGGTCCGACATAGCCAAGTGCCAGTATAGCAGAGTCCTATTGTTCCGCCGCCGTGTAGTCCCGCCGACGTCGTTGCAAGAGGGCCTGGATCTCCAGGGTGGAGAGACCCAGCCGGTGGAGGGTGTGACGGACCAGCTCCAGGCCCGCCTCGAACTCCGGGTGGACCACCTCGTTGGCGCCGAGGCGGCGCAGCAGTTGGTGGCTCTCCGGCCCTCCCCCGCGGGCGATGATGTCGGCCCGGGGGGCCAGGCGACGGGCGTTGGCCACCACCGTCTCGGCAGCGTAGACATCGGGCAGGGTCACGGCCACCACCCTCGCCTGTCCCACCGCCGCCCGCTCCAGCACCTGGGAGCTGGTGGCGTCGCCGTAGATGTAGGGGACGCCCAGGCGCCGCAGCCACTGGATGGCCGCCGGGTCTTGCTCAATGACCAGGAACCGGAACCCTCGCCGCATCAGGGCGCTCACCAGCTCACGGCCCGCCTCGCCCAGGCCGCAGATGACCACGTGGTTGACCATCTCAGTCCCGGCCGGAATGTGCACCTCCACCCTCTCCCTGGTGAGATTGCCCAGGAGAGGGAGCCGCTGCAGCGTCCCCAGCAGGCCGGGCGCCGCCCCCACCAGGAACGGCGCAGCGCCGATGCTCAGTAGCACCGCTCCCAGCAACGCCGAGTTGACCTCCTCTGTAAGCAGTCCCGCCTCCAGGCCCAGGCTGGCCAGGACGAAGGAGAACTCCGCCATCTGGGCCAGGGCCAGTCCCGCCCGTAGCGCTGTGCCCAGCATGTAGCCGAAGGCCAGGGCCAGCGCCGTTACCATCAGCAGCTTCCCCAGGATGGCCACAGCAGCGATGGCCAGCACTGTCCCGGGCATCTCCCGGAATACCATCGGGTCGATGAGCATCCCCACCGCCACGAAGAAGATGACGGCGAAGACCTCCCGTAGCGGCAGCACCTCCGTCAGCGTCTCCTGCGTGTATTCGGACTCCGAGACCAGCAGGCCGGCCAGGAAGGCGCCGAAGGCCAGGGAGAGGCCCAGGAGGAAGCTCACGGCCGCCGTCCCCAGGGCCAGCCCCACTACCGTCAGCAGGAAGAGCTCCCGGGAGCGGGTGGCCGCCACCCGGCGAAACAGCCAGGGGAGGACGCGCGTCCCCAGCAGGTAGATGGCCACCAGCAGGCCGGCCGCCTTGCCGGTGGCCAGCAGCAGGGCAAACGCGGTGTTCTCACCCTGGCCGGCCAGGGCCGGGATGATGACGATGACCGGCACCAGGCTCAGGTCCTGGACCAGGGAGAGACCTACGGCCACCCGCCCGTGGAGGCTCCCCACCTCCCCCCGCTGCTCCAGGAGGCGCAGGGCCACGCTGGAGCTGGAGATGGCGGTAGCTGCCCCCAGCAGAAAGGAGGCGCGGGCGTCCAGCCCCAGCCCCCAGCCCACCAGCATGCCCAGGGCTGTGCTCCCCGCCACCTGCAGCAGCCCGCCGAAGAGGGCCACGTCCCGCACCCCTGCCAGCTCCCGGAAGCTTAACTGCGCCCCCAGACTGAACATGAGGAGGGCCACCCCCAGATCCGCCATGTCCTGGACCTGCTGGATATCGGTGACGAAGCCGGGCGTATAGGGGCCGATGAGGAGGCCGGCCGCTAGGTAACCCAGCAGGGTGGGGAGACGGAGGGCGCGCGCCAGCAGGCCGCCAGCCAGGGCAGCGGCCAGGACGACGGCCAGTTGCCCGACGAGGCCCAGCTCTTCCATAGGTCCCTGCCCGCGGACAGAGGCGCTGATGGCACCGGGACCGTGGACGATGACGCTGAAGACCAGTCCGCCATCGGGGGGTCCGAGTCCATGGTAGCACGAGGCGCCTGTTCATCGCTTGACGTCCCCGGTAGCGGCCCCTATATTCACTGCCGACGACGCCGTAGCGAAGGGCCACCATGGGGGAGTTGCTGGAGCGTTACCGCTGGCCGCTGGCGGCGGCCCTGGCGGCGCCCCTCCTAGTGGCCCTGGGCTATCTGCTGGGTCAGCGGACGGCCTCTCCCCCCGGCCTGGAGCTCTCGACCTCGCCCCAGGAGGTGCGCGTCTACGTCATAGGGGCGGTTCAGCAGCCCGGCGTCTACACTCTGCAGGAGGGAGACCGCTGGATCGATGCTCTGGAGGCGGCCGGCGGCCCCGCTCCCGATGCCGACCTGGCCCGCATCAACCTGGCCCGCCGCGCCCGTGACGAGGACCACATCGTGGTGCCCAGGCTGGGTGAGACGACGGCCACGGGCGCCTCCCTCATCGACATCAACAGCGCTTCGGCGGAGGAGCTGGAGAGGCTGCCAGGCATCGGCCCTGTGCGGGCGCAGCGCATCGTCCAGTCACGGCAGCAGGACGGCCCCTTCGCCGACACCCAGGAGCTGGTGAGTCGCCAGCTCGTCCCCCTTTCCGTCTACGAGCAGATCAAGGGCGCCATAACGGTGGGGCCGTGAACGCCCTGGGCTACCTGGCGCTGGCCTGGCTGCTGGGCGTGGCGGCGGCAGCCTGGAGCGGTGGCGAGCCCTGGGCGGTGGTGGCCGCGGCGGCCCTGGTGGCCGTCCCGGCCGTCATCTGGCGGCCGCGGGCCGCCCTGGTCGCCCTCCTGGCCCTGGCGCTGACGCTCCTGGGAGGCTGGCGCTTCGCGTCCACGTTGCCCCGTCCTGGCGGAGAGCTGGTCCCCTGGGTGGAGTCCGGCCCCGTGCGTCTGCGGGCCGTGGTGGAGGACGGCCCGCAGGAGAGGCCGCTGTCCGTCCGCTACCGGCTCTCGGCGCAGGAGGTGCTGGAAGGGGGCCACTGGCGCCCGGTGGAGGGCAGCCTCCTCCTCACCACGGCACCCTTCCCTCGCTATCGCTACGGCGACCTCCTGGAGCTGGAGGGAGAGCTGCAACGCCCGCCCTCCTTCCCCGATTTCGACTACCGCGCCCATCTGGAGCGTCAGGGCATAGTGGCCACCGTGGCCTTTCCGGAGGTGCGTCGCCTGGCCACCGGCGAGGGTAGCCCTCTCCAGTCTCGCCTGGTGGCCATGCGGGACGCCCTGGCCAGGGCCCTGGCCCGCGCCCTGCCGGAGCCGGAGGCGTCGCTGGCCCAGGGGGTGCTGTTGGGGAGGCGGGGCGCTCTGCCGGCGCAGGTCCTGGCGGCCCTGGACGCCACCGGCACCGCGCACCTGCTGGCTGTTTCCGGCCAGAACGTGACGTTGCTGGCGGGGCTGGTGATGGGCGCCCTCTCCTGGCTGCTGGGGAGACGCCGTGCGGCCCTGCTGGCCCTGACGGTGGTGGCTGGCTACTGTCTGCTGGTGGGCGGCCAGCCGCCGGTGGTGCGGGCGGCCATCATGGGAGGGCTGTACATCCTCGCCCGGCTGTCGGGCCGGGCGGGGGCGGGGCCCCAGTCGCTGGTCCTGGCAGGGGCCGCCATGACCGCCCACGACCCGCAGGTGGTGGGCAGCGTCTCCTTCCAGCTCAGCTTCGCCGCCACGCTGGGGCTCATGGCGCTCTCGCCCCGGCTTATGGGCCTGGGTGAGCCCCGGCTGGCCCGCCTGGGCGGGAGGGCCGCCCTGCTGGGGCGCCCCCTCCTGGAGGTACTGGCGCTGACGCTGGCGGCCATCGTCTTCACCCTGCCGCTGGTGGCCCTCAACTTCGAGCGGGTCTCCCTCGTCGCCCCCGTGGCGAACCTTCTGACGGTGCCCGCCTTTCCCCTCGTCCTGGTGACATCGGCCCTGACGGCGGCAGCAGGGCTCCTCTGGCCGGCGGCGTCTACCTTCCTGGGCTGGCTGGCCTGGCCCCCGGCGGCCTACACCCTCTGGGTTACACAGGGGCTGTCCCGCCTGCCCATGGCCATCGTGGCGGTAGAGGGCGTGGGGCTGGGCCATGCCATTGCCTACGCTCTGGCTCTGGGAGGCCTGCTCCTCCTCTGGCGGCCCGGGACAGCCCTGGGGCTGCCACAGCCCTCACCCGGAGCGCTGGCGGTCCTGGCGGCGCCGGCCGGCCTTTCCGCCCTGGCCCTGGCCGTCCTCTGGCTGGGGACGACGCCCGCGTCCCAGGGCCGGCTGGTGGTGACATTCCTGGACGTGGGCCAGGGAAGCGCCGTTCTGGTGGCCACACCCGCCGGCCATCGCCTCCTGATAGACGGCGGCCCCAGCGGCGAGGCCCTGGCCAGCGCCCTGGGCCGCAACCTCCCCTTCTGGCGACGCCACCTGGATCTGGTGGTGCTCACCTCGCCCAGGGCCGGGCGGCTGACGGGGCTCATCGCCGCTCTGGAGCGCTATCAGGTGCGCTCCGTTCTGGCCACTCCCCAGGAGGGCCCGACAGTGACCTACCGCGTCTGGCGACGGGCGGTGGCTGAGGAGGGCCTCCCCTACCAGGTGGCCACGGCCGGCCTCAGGCTCGACCTGGGCGGGGCGACGCTGGAGGTGCTGCACCCGCCCGAAGGGGCCACAGCGGGCGGCCCGCTCCTCCTCCGCCTCTCCCTGGGGAGGGTGGCCTTCCTGCTGCCTTCGGAGGCAGACGCCCGGACGCAGGTCACCCTCCTCCGGGAGGGGGCCTCACTGCAGGCCGATCTGCTGCAGGTGCCCGGCACCGGCGGCGCAGGCGTCCTCTCTCCCCTGTTCCTTGAGGCGGTGGGGCCGCGGGTGGCGGTGGTATCGGCCGGGGCCGGCAACCGCTTCGGCCATCCCGCGCCGGAGACGCTGGCCCTCTTGCAGGGGCTGACCGTCTTCCGCACCGACCGGCACGGTGACGTGTCCTTCGAGACGGACGGCCAGCGTCTCTGGGTGAGGACGCGACGCCCTGCACCGTAGGACGGCCACGTGCTATACTGGCGGGCGCCCATGATCAGGCCCGACGGCAGACGACCAGACCAGCTCAGGCCGGTGCGCATCGAGACTGGCGTCCTCGCCTTCGCCGAGGGCTCGGCCCTCATCGAGATGGGGATGACCCGCGTCCTCTGCGCCGTCACCGTGGAGGGGCGCGCCCCGCAGTTCGCCCGGGAGGCCGGCTCCGGCTGGGTGACGGCGGAATACGGCATGCTCCCCCGCTCTACCCAGCAGCGGACGCCCCGTGAGCGGGCCAGCGGCCGCACCTACGAGATCCAGCGTCTCATCGGCCGCTCGTTGCGGGCGGTCACCCAGCTTGACCTCCTGGGCGAGAGGACCTTCGTGGTGGACTGCGACGTGCTCCAGGCCGACGGAGGCACTCGCACGGCGGCCATCACCGGGGCCTTCGTCGCCCTCTGCCAGGCCATGGACCGTCTGGTCCGGGAGGCTGCTCTGCCCTCCTTGCCTCTCAGGGGCCAGGTGGCGGCGGTGAGCGTCGGCATCGTGGACGGCATGCCCTTGCTGGACCTCTGCTACGAGGAGGACTTCCGGGCGGAGGTGGACCTGAACGTGGTGATGACGGACGCCCTGGAGCTGGTGGAGCTGCAGGGGACAGCCGAGGGCCGCCCCTTCACCAGGAACGAGCTGGGGCGGCTGCTGGACCTGGCCCAGGGAGGGATCCAGGAGCTGCTGGCCGTCCAGCGCCAGGCCCTGGCGGAGCTGGGCATACGGCTGCCGGGCCTGTGAGCTACACGTATTCGCCCAGGAAGGTGCCGCCCAGGATGTGGACGTGGGCGTGCTCCTGGGACTGCATGGCGTCGAAGCCGAAATTGGAGAGGAGACGGAAGCCGTTGGGGCAGTGCTTCCGCCCCATCTCCACCGCCACGCTCCCCACGCGCCCCATGTCCCGCCAGAGCTCCTCCTGGGTCATATGGGCCTTGGGGATGGCCAGCAGCATCACCGGCACCCAGCGCAGCCGGTTGCGAAAGACCATCACCTCGTCGTCCTCGTAGAGGACATCCGCTGGTTCCCGTTTGGCCACTATCTCGCAGAAGACGCAATAGCGCCCCATGGTCGCACGGCCCGGCGGGGGTCTACATGAAGTCGTAGCCGCCGTGGATGCCGGGCGGCTCCTGGTCGATGATGACGTTGACGCAGGCGGGCTTGCCGGAGGCGAAGGCCCGCTCCAGGGCCGGCCGGATCTGCTGCGGCTCTGTCACGAACTCGCCGTGGCCTCCCAGGCCGGCCACCACCAGGTCGTAACGGGCGTTGTCACCCAAGAGGGAGGCCACCACCCGCTCCTTGCCATACATCATCTTCTGGCCCACCGTGATCTGTCCCCACTGGCGGTCGTTCCCCACCACGGAGACCACGGGCATGTTGAAGCGGACGAAGGTGTCGAACTCGAAGCCGTTGAGGCCGAAGGTGCCGTCGCCGTTGACCATCAATATCCGCTTGCCCGGGTGGACACAGGAGAGGGCCATGCAGAAGCCGGTGCCCACGCCCAGGGTGCCGAAGGGGCCAGGGTCGTACCACTGCCCGGGGTGGTTGATGGGGAGCACCTGGGCCGCCAGGTTGACGATGTCGCCACCGTCCCCGACCACGATGGTGTTCTCGTCCACGAAGGCGGCCAGCTCCTTGCACAGACGCAGGGGATGGATGGGCACCCGGTCCGAGTTCTCCCACTCCGCCCGCTGGGCCTTGATCTTCTCCTCCTCCTGCCGGAGGCCCTGCAGCCATTCGTCGTGCCGGAAGGTGCGCCCCTCCAGCTCCGCCAGGAGCATCTGGAGGGTGGCCTTGGCGTCCCCCTCGATGGCCAGGGTGAAGTCGCGGTTGCGCCCCAGCTCCGTGGGATCCAGGTCCACCTGAATGAGCTGGCACTCCGGTGAGAAGCGCTTGCCGTAGGCCAGGCGGAAGTCCAGGGGCGTGCCGATGACCAGGGCGACATCGCACTTGGTGAGGGCGAGGCGACGGGTCCGGGAGAAGAAGAGGGGGTGCTCCTGGTGGATGGAGCCCCGCCCCATGCCGTTGAGGAAGACGGGCGCCTGGAGCTTTTCGATGAACTGGCGCAGCTCCTCGTGGGCCTCGTCCCAGTAGGTCTGAGAGCCAGCCATGACCAGGGGCCGCTCCGCCCGGGCCAGAAGCTGGGCCGCCTCCCTGACCAGGCGAGGGTCCGGGTACTTGCGCCCGGTGGGCCGGTAGCGCTCCGGGAAGTAGACCTCGGCCTCCTCCACCTTCTGGAAGAGGACGTCCGAGGGTATCTCCAGGAAGGCCGGCCCCGGCCGGCCGCTCATGGCGTGACGGAAGGCGGTGGCGATGTACTCGGGGATGCGCTTCGTCTCGTAGACGCAGCGGGCCCACTTGGTGATGGGACGCAGCAGCTCCAGGTGGTCCATCTCCTGTAGGGCGCCCATCTCGAAGCGGTTGAGGGGGCTGCGGCCGCCGATGACCAGCATGGGGCTGCGGTTCATATAGGCGTTGGCGATGGCGGTGACGCAGTCGGTGACGCCGGGGCCGGCGGTGACGACGGCGACGCCACAGCGGCGCGTCGCCCTGGACCAGCCCTCGGCAGCGTGGCCGGCTGCCTGTTCGTGCCGGACGTCTATGACCCGCACACCCTCGTCCAGGCAGGCGTCGTAGATGGCCTGGACATGGCCGCCGCAGAGGGTGAAGATGACGTCCACCCCCTCCCGTTTGAGGGCCTTTACCACCAGGTCGCCTCCGTCTACCAGTGCCATGGGGACCTCCCGTGATGTGAACCGGCGCTTCGACCGTCTATTTTAAACTATCCGCCCATCAAGGGGCCTGGGGGAGCGCCGCCCACGGGCGGCGCTACTCTTCCTCTTCGGAGTCGTGGCCGCCCGGGCGGTCGGGCAGGAGGCCGGCCAGACCCAGGGAGGCCAGGGTGCCGGGGGCCTGGCGCTCCCTCTCCTCCAGGGCCAGGATGAGGCGACGGTCCAGCCGGGCACCCTCTGCCACCAGTTCGGCCACCCGCTGGGAGTGGGCCATGCTGGCCTGGAAATCGCCACAGCCGTAGGCCCGCACCTGAGAGACCAGGGCGGCGTCGGCCTCTATGGCGTGTCGAATGGCCTGCAAGAGGAGTCGGTGCACCTCCTCCAGCCCCTGTGGCGGCGTCGCCCCCTCCAGTGCCTGGAGGACGGGGACGAGAGCCTCCCGCCGGGAGCGGGCTAGAAACTCCTCCAGGGTCTCGCCGGCCTGGCGATAGACCGGCTCCTCCTCGGTCTGGCCGCCGTGGAGGACCTCGAAGGCGCGCCGGAAGAGACTGCCGTAACGCTCCTCGCTGCTCACGCCACCATTGTAGCCCGGGAAGGGCGAAAGGGTACCGCCCGGCAGGGGCGGGCCTGCGCTTCACACCAGCCGTTTGAGCTCCAGCAGCCTCTCCGGGGAGCTCCTCATGCCAGGAACCGCGGCCGGCATACTACTGCAGGACGCCCTCCATGACGAGCACGGCGATCTCCTCGTCGCTCAGGCCCAGCACCCGCTTGCACACCTGCTCCGTGTGCTGTCCCAGGAGGGGGGCAGGGGAGCGAGGGCCGCCCGGCGTGCGTGATAGGCGGAAGCCGGGACCATCGTAGGCAGTGCGGCCGGCCTCGGGGTGCTCCAGGTAGTGGTAGTAGCCGCGCTCGTGGAGGTGGGGGTCGCGATCCAGCAGGTCGGCGGCGCTCTGGACGACGCCGGCGGGGACGCCGGCCGCCTGGAGGGCCTCCATGACCGCCTCCGCCTCCTGCCGGGCCGTCCAGGCCTCGATGAGCCGGTCCAGCTCATCCTCGTGCTCCTTGCGGCCCAACAGGGTGGCGAAGCGGGCGTCCCGCACCCACTCCTCATCTACCGCCTGACAGAAGCGCTGCCACTGCTCGTCGTCGAAGACGGCGATGGCCACCCAGCGGTCGTCCCCCTGGCAGCGGTAGACGCCGTGGGGGGCGGCATAGGGGAGGCGGTTCCCCTGGCGCTCCTGGACGCGGCGGTTGGCCGTGTAGTCCAGCAGGGCGACGCCGATGACGTTGACGGAGGACTCCAGTTGGGCCACCTCTATGAGCTGCCCCTTGCCGGTCCGGTTGCGGTAGTGGAGGGCGGCCAGGGTGGCGATGAGGGCGTGGCCGGGGTTGACGACGTAATCGGTGTAG
>BEIB01000016.1 GCA_002898615.1 bacterium HR25
GAAGGCAGGAAACTCCACGTCCGGCTGCTCGAAGACGGGCTGCCCGTCAGGCCCCTCGATGCGGGCGGTGCGCCGCTCCCACTCCACCTCGTCGAAGGGGTCCACCCCGGGGCGAGTGAAGAAACGAGAGAGGGGCAGAACCATGTCCGTCCTTATCTCCGCTAACGCCATGACCAAACTCCTTGTGACAACGTCTCTCGAGGTGAAAAAGTCCTGTGGCTGCTACCCTTCTGGCGGATACGGATCAGAGTCGTAAGTGTACTCCTTACGAACTCGTCCATCTCGCCCGTGGACTATGAACTGGGATGGCCTATTCCTCAGCGCCAGGCGACGGCCCTTCTCAATGGCCTCCCTCTGCATAGGCGCTGTCAAAGAGGGACGCTCAGCGCCCTCCCGCTCTACCCGCCAGTGGCCGGCCCTGTGCAAGACGTGGTATTTCGCTCTCTTCCCCAACTCATCCACCTCCTATTCAGCTACCTTGCGCCTACCATGCCCTGCTCGGCCAAGGCTGCGCATCGGATTTCTGGTCACCTCCGGCAGGAGCACCAGTTGGCCGGGGGGCACCTCCGCCCGGGGCCAGCCCGCCTTGAGCGCCTCCAGCTCTCGCTCCAGCTCCTCCACATCGGCGAAGGCGCGGTAGACGCTGGCGAACCGTATGTACGCTATGTGGTCCAGCTCCCGCAGCCCCTCCATCACCAGCTCACCTATATAGCTGGTGGGCACCTCCGCCTTCCCCAGGCTGTATACAGCCTGCTCCACCCGGTCCACCAATTCCTCTATGGCACCCAGCGGTATGGGCCGCTTCTCGCAGGCCTTCCGCACCCCAGCCAGCACCTTCTCCCGGGAGAACTCCTCCCGGCGGCCGTCCTTCTTCACCACCACCACGCCCTGGAGCTCCACCCGCTCCATGGTGGTGAAGCGACGCCCACAGCGCAGGCACTCCCGCCGCCGCCGGATCCCTCCCTCCGCCGGACGGGAGTCCGTCACCTTGGACTCCGGGAAGCTGCAAAACGGACACTCCATGCTGCCACCACCACCCCTCCAGGGGCAGCGAGAACGATAGCACAACATCTTGGGCCTGTCAACCCCACAAACCCAAGATATTGTAACTTGTCCACAAGATATCCACAAAGGGCAGGGCCGGAGGCTCAGTGGTAGGCCAGAGAGGAGCCGTAGGCCAGCACCTCCACCCAGGTGGGCCCGCGGTTGAAGGCTATCTCCTGGCCCTGGGCATCGTAGTAGCGGGTGCGGGCGCCACCCCTCTCCTTGCGCCAAGTGGCCGTCAGGGCCACCCCGTCCTGGAAGACCAGGGCCTCCCCCTCGCCCATCACCTGGAAGAGGAGGTGGCCCTGGGCGTCCCCCACCACCTGCAACCTGACGAACTGCACCACCACGTTCTTGGCCCGCACCTGCTCGCCGCTGGCGCCGTCCACATAGGGCTGCCCTGCCTGCCAGCGCAGGTAGGCGTTGCTGGCGACATCGTAGCGCCACTCCACGGCGTAGGCGGGGAGGTTCCAGGGGCCGAAGTTGAAGGAGAGGAGACCGGCAGGGGCGCCGCCGGCGGGCGGGCCGCGGCCGGGCTGGTCGTCCTTGAAGGGCCAGGGCTCCAGTCGGGGCGGGCCCTGCCAGCCCATGCGCTCCGCCCAGTCCCACAAGCCAGCGGTGCTGGAGCGGACGTTGTGGGGGGCAGCCCGCGAGGGGTCGCGGCGGAAGGGGCCGGCAGGAAGGACGAGGCCGTTGACCTGGCGGACGCCGTAGGCGGCCACGTTACGGTCCACGTCCACCGTGGCCCCGCCCTCGGCGCCACCGAAGTGGACGAAGATGGCGTCCGTCTCCGCCGCCCAGGGTATGAAGTAGGCGCGGGCGGAGCGGACGGGCATCAGGACGTCGGCCTCGTTGCGCCAGTAGAGGGCGACGAGGCGGCTGATGCCGCCCTCCGCCACCACCTCGTAGACCAGCTCCGCCCGGCCGATGCCGAGGACCGGCCGCGCCTGCACATGGTTGTCGAAGACGACGGCCAGGGGGAGCCTGCCCAGGAGGCGCTGCCGCTCGGAGACCGGCACCGGGACGCCGTCCAGGAGCGCCGGCTCCCGCGGCTCCGGGGTGGGCGTCGGCACCGGCAGCGTGGTGGGCGGCGGGCTGGGGAAGGGGGTGAGGATCCTTCCCTCGCTCCTGCCGCCGCAGGCGAGGGCCAGCAGCGCCACCCCGGCCAGGCCCAGACGCAGGGCCGCCGGCCAGCCCGCCCCTGGCGAGGCCCGCGGGGGCAGGGCGCCCCGGGCAGCGTTCCTACGGCACAACCGGGCCTCCCAGGGGACGACAGCCGCCTAGTCAGCGTCAGCGGATGCTGACGTGCCGCCTGAGAAAGGACGGGAGCTCGGCGTCGGTCAGGTTGGGGAAGGCCTCCTGACGCAGGCGGCGCACCTCTTCCTCCTCCATCGCCTGGGACTTGGACTCCGGCACGTCGAAGCCGGCGGCGATGAGGGTGATCTTGACCTCGTCCTGGAGAGAGGGGTCGGTGGCGGTGCCGAAGATGATCTCCGCCTCCGGGTCCACCACCTCGGCGATGACCTGGGCGGCCATGTTCAGCTCGTGCAGGGACATGTTGCCGCCGTTGGTGACGTTGAAGAGGACGCGGGTGGCGCCGTGGATCCCCACGTCCAACAGGGGGCTGCGGATGGCCGCCTGGGCGGCCTCCACGGCGCGGTTGTCGCCCCGGGCGCGGCCGATGGACATGAGGGCCGGGCCGGCGTCGGACATGATGCGGCGGACGTCGGCGAAGTCCAGGTTGATGTCGCCGGGGATGGTGATGAGCTCGGCGATGCCCTGGATACCCTGGCGTAGGATGTCGTCGGCCAGGAGGAAGGCCTCCTGGAGGGTGGTGGTGGGCTCGCAGATGCTCAGGAGGCGGTCATTGGGGATGACGATGAGGGTGTCCACCTCGTTGCGGAGGCGGGCGATCCCCTCCTCGGCGAAGCGGCGGCGCCGCACCCCTTCGAAGGAGAAGGGCTTGGTGACCACGGCCACGGTGAGGGCGCCCACGTTCTTGGCCACCTGGGCCACCAGAGGGGCGGCGCCGGTACCGGTGCCGCCGCCCATGCCGGCGGTGATGAAGACCATGTCGGCGCCCTTGAGGGCCTCCCGCAGCTCGTCCACCGACTCCTCGGCGGCCTGACGGCCCTTCTCCGGGTCACCGCCGACGCCGAGGCCCTTGGTTATACGGTCGCCGATGCGGATCTTGTTCTCCGCCTCGCAACGCATGAGGGCCTGGGCGTCGGTATTGACGGCGATGAACTCCACCCCCCGCACCCCCACCTCGATCATGCGGTTGACGGCGTTGCAGCCGCCTCCCCCTACGCCTACCACCTTGATGGGCGGCAGGCCTTCCAGCTCCGGCCGTTGCATCACGTTACCTCCCTTCGCCATTGCTCGCCTCCTACTGGGGAATGAGCATCTTGAGCCACCGCTGCAGTCTCTCCCAGAGGGTGCCGCCGGCGGCGAAGGCCCGCCGGCCGCCCCGGGGTGCCTCCCCCTCGAAGCCGCCATCGGTGTAGGCGGCCCAGCGCAGGAGCCCCACGCTGGCGGCGAAGGCGGGGCCGCTCACGGCGTCCGCCAGCCCGTACACCCCTTTGGGCAGGCCGATGCGCACCGGCACCCGCAGGAGCTGCTCCGCCAGCTCGTCCAGGCCGGGGAGGCTGGCCGTACCGCCGGTGAGGACCAGCCCGGCGGCGATCATATCGTCGAAGCCGGCCCGCCTCACCTCCAGGTATACCATCTCCAGGATCTCCTCGGCCCGGGCCTGCAGTATCTCAACCAGACGCCGGCGCGGCACGGACTTCACCCGTTGCCCCCCGAAGGACTCCAGGTCCAGGGACTCCTCCCCGTTGATGCGGCTGGGGTGGACGGCACCGTAGCGGAGCTTGGTCTCCTCGGCCACGGAGAAGGGTATACGTAGCCCCAGCACCAGGTCATGGGTGAAGTGATAGCCGCCCACCGGCAGGCTGGCGGTGTGGTAAGGGCTCCCGTCCACGAACACGGCCAGGTCCGTGGTGCCCCCGCCTATGTCCACCACCACCACGCCCTGGCGCTTCTCCTCCTCCTCCAGGACGGCCTCGGCAGCGGCCAGAGGGCAGGCCACCAACCCCTCCACCTGGACGCCCGCCTCCTCCAGGCAGCGGCTCAGGTTCTGGATGGCGGTGACAGAGCCGGTGACCAGGTGCACCTCCACGTCCAGCCGCTGGCCGTACATGCCTATGGGGTCCGTCACCGGGTCCTGGCCGTCCAGGATGAAGGAACGCGGTATGACGTGGATGATCTCCCGGTTGGTGGGGAGGCTCACCGCCTGGGCGTCCTCCAGCGCCCGCTGGATATCATCGGCGCGGATGGAGCGACGTCCCCCGGTTAGGGTGGCCACCCCGCGGTGATTGAGGGAGTGCAGGTGATTGCCGCTTATACTGACGTAGGCGGAGCTGAGGCGACTGCCGCTGGCCCGCTCCGCCCGCTCCACCGAGGCGACGATGGCCTCCGTGGTGCTCTTGATGTTCTCCACCAGCCCCTTGCGGATGCCCTGGGAGCTGGCCACCCCCACGCCCAGCAGACGCAGCTCACCCTCAGGGGTGACCTCGGCCAGGAGGGTGCAGACCTTGCTGCTCCCGATGTCTATCGCTCCCAGCATGTTGCCCCTTCTCACGGCGGCCGCCTCCTTTCAGCGTAGGGCAGGCCGGTCCCCGAACCGCAGGTCGAGGACTCGCCCGGGAAGGGACTGGGCACCCAGGGCCTTCTGCACCGCCTCCCAGACGGCCAGCTTGTACTCCAGCCCCTGGCCGTCTCCTACCACCACCCGATAGCCAGCATCGGTCTCCAGGGCCAGCCCCTCCTGGATGCTGTACTCGAAACGGACGACCCGCACACCCAGGAGGCCCGGGGCCTGCTTGGAAATCTCCCGCGCCAGCGCCATGGGCGCGGCCGGCACCCGTTGACCTGGCGTCAGCCCTTCGGAAGAAGTTGTATCAATTATAGTCGGGGCGTCCTGGGCCGGTGATACCCCCTCCAGGACCACCCCTTCGGAGTCGATGACGTAGCGGGCATCGCCCCGCTGCCAGTAGCCCCAGGGCACCCGCTCCTGCACCCGCAGACGGACGCGGTTGGGGAAGAGGCGCTCCGCCTGGACGCTCTGCACCAGGTTGAGAGAGGCGATGCGCTGTTCTGCCTGGTCCAGGGGCAGCCCCAGCATGCTCTTCCCCTCCAGCCCGGACAGCGTCTGCAGCTCGGGGGCGGAGAGGTGCTGCGCTCCCACCACCTCCACCGCCTGCACCCGGAAGAGGGGCGAGAAGTAGAGGCCGCAGAGGGCGGCCAGGGCCATGAGGCCGCCCCCTGCCCAGAGAAGCCGCCGGCGGCGGGCCCGCCGGGCCAGCCGCTCCTCCCGCTCCCCCAGGATCAGGCGCCCCCGCAGGACGCGTACCTTATTCGACCTGCGGCGTCCAAAGAAGCCCCTTCTTCTCACGGTGCCGCTCCAGGGCCAGCTCTATCAGCCGGGTGATGAGCTCGCCGTAGGTGATGCCGGCCGCCTCCCACAGCTTGGGGTACATGCTGATGGGTGTGAAGCCGGGTATGGTGTTGATCTCGCTGACGATGGCCTCCTCCCCCACCAGGAAGAAGTCCACCCGGGCCATGCCGGCGCAGTCGATGGCCTTGTAGGCGGCGATGGCCATAGCCTGCAGCCGCTCCGTCACCGGGCCGGGCAGGGGGACGGGGGCCACCAGCCGCGTCCCCTCCTCCAGGTACTTGGCGCGGTAGTCATAGAACTGACGGTGGGGCACTATCTCACCCGGCGGCGAGGCGATGGGATCATCGTTCCCCAGCACCGCCACCTCTATCTCTCGCCCCGCTATGGCTCTCTCCACCAGCGCCTTGCGGTCATAGAGAAAGGCCTCGTGCAGGGCATCGGGCAGGGCGGCCGGGCCCTCCACGCGGCTCACCCCCACGCTGGAGCCCAGGTTGGCCGGCTTGACGAAGCAAGGGAAGCCTATCTCGCTGGCCACCCGCTCCTCCACCCTGGCCGGGAGGCGGGCCCACTCGGCGACGGTGACGACGATGAAGCGGGCGGTGGGCAGCCCCGCCTGCCGGAAGACGGCCTTCATCAGGGCCTTGTCCATCCCCACGGCGCTGGCGGCCACGCCGGCCCCCACGTAGGGCGCCCCCAGCAGCTCCAGCATCCCCTGCACGGTGCCGTCCTCCCCGTGAGGGCCGTGGATGAGGGGGAAGACCACATCTGCCTCCGCCAGGGCGGACAGCACCTGGGGACGCAGCGGTGGGCCCTCCACCTCCAGGGAGGGGAGGGGGCGGTAGCTGTTGGGAGGGACGGCCCGCAGCGCCTCTTCCGTCTCCTGGGGGGTGAGCCACACCCCCTCCCGGGTGACGCCGAAGGGGACGGGCTGGAAGCGCTCCCGATCCATGGCCCCCAGCACCCCCTGGGCGGAGACCACCGAGACCTCGTGCTCGGCCGAGCGACCGCCGAAGAGGACGGCCACCCGCAGCCTCTCCCTGGTCATCAGAAGCCCTCCCCTACCAGGCCCACCTCTAGCTCCAGCTCGATGCCGAAGCGCTCGCGCACCCTCTCCCGGGCCAGGTCTATGAGGGCCTTGACATCGGCGGCGCGGGCCTGCCCCAGGTTGAGGATGAAGTTGGCGTGCTTCTGCGATATCTGGGCATCGCCGATGCGGTGGCCGCGCAGCCCCACCTGGTCTATGAGCCACCAGGCCGGCCTCTCCACAGGGTTCTTGAATACGGAGCCGGCATTGCGCCCCGCTGGCTGGGCCGCCCGTCGCCGGGCGTCCAGCGCCCGCACTCGCTGACGGAGGGCATCGGCGTCCCCCTCCCAGAGGCGGAGCTCCACCGACAGCACCGTCAGCCCCCGCACGATGCCCCTGGTGAGGACGCTGCCACGATAGTCCAGGGCCAGCTCCTCCGGTCCCAGGTCGAAGATGCGGCCCTCACCATCGCAGAGAGTGGCCCGCACCAGGACGTCCCGCAGGCAGCCGCCGTAGGCGCCAGCGTTGTAGACCACGGCGCCACCCAGGGTGCCGGGGATGCCGGTGGCCCACTCCAGGCCAGCGCAGCCGGCGAAGGAGAGGCGACGGGCCAGGGAGGCGAAGCTGGCGCCGCTCTCCACCTGTAACAGCAGATGGCCGTTGCGGCGCTGCGGCCCCTCCTGCGCCATCGCCCGGTTCTCCACCACCAGGCCCCGTATTCCCTCGTCTCCCACCAGGATGTTGGAGCCAGCGCCCAGCACGAAGAGGGGTACGCCGTGGCGGTGGGCCACCGCCACTATCTGGGCCAGCTGGAAGGCCGTCTCCGCCACCACGTAGACATCGGCGGGGCCGCCGATGCCCCAGGTGGTGTGGCGGGACAGGGGCTCCATGAAGCGCAGGGGGGCCAGTGCCCGCAGCTCCTCCAGGAACTCCCGCGTTATCATCCTCGCAGCGCCTCCAGCACCTGGCGGCCCACCCGGTCCACGTCCCCGGCGCCGATGGTGAAGAAGACGTCGCCCGGGCGGAGGGTATCCAGGACGGCCCGGACGCTCTCTTCCAGGCTGCCGGCGTAGCGGGCCGGGGGCGACTCTATCTCCCGGGCCAGTTGGGCCGCCGTCATCCCCGCAGAGGGCTCCTCGCGCGCGGCATAGGTCTCGGCGATGAGGAGACAGTCCACGCCCCGGAAGCAGGTGCGGAACCCCTCCAGGAGATACTGCGTCCTGGTGTAGGTATGGGGCTGAAAGAGGCAGACCAGCCGGCGCCCCGGGAACCGCTGGCGGGCGGCGGCCAGGGTGGCCCGTATCTCCGTCGGGTGGTGGGCGTAATCGTCCATGACGGTGACCCCTCCGGCCTCGCCCACCAGTTCGAAGCGTCGGCGGACGCCCCGGAACTCCTGCACGGCCTCCCGCACGACCTCTAGGGGAAGGGCGAGGGCCAGGCTGGCCCCTATCGCCGCCAGGCAGTTGCGAACGTTGTGGAGGCCGGGCAGGGCGGTGCGAAAAGGCCCCAGGTCTCTAGCCTCGTATCTTATGTCGAAGACCCACTGGTTGTCTTCGCGTTTTATGTCACGTATGTGTAGTTCCTGGCCCTTCTCCAGGCCGTAGCGGAGCACCCGCACCCCAGGGATAGCGGCCGTGGCCAGGGCGGTCGTTGCCTCGTCCTCGCCCCAGAGGAGGAGCCAGCCCCCTGGCTGCACCTGGGAGGCGAAGCGGGCGAAGGCCTGCCGCAGCCGTTCCAGGGAGCCGTAGTAGTCCAGATGATCCGCCTCCACGTTGGTGACGATGGCCAAACGGGGGCGATAGTGGAGGAAGGCGGCGTCGTACTCGTCCGCCTCCACGACGAAGTGGGGCCCCTGACCGGCCTGGACGTTGGTGCCCAGGTCCACCATCTCGCCCCCCAGGAGGAAGGTGGGGGAGAGCCCGGCCCGCCACAGGATGTAGGCCACCAGGGAGGTGGTGGTAGTCTTGCCGTGGCTGCCGGCCACGGCAATGACCTCTCTGCCCTCGCCCAGCAGCGCCACCATCTCCGCCCGCTTGAGGGCCGGCAGGCCCCGCTCCCGGGCCGCCACCAGCTCAGGGTTGTGGGGCCTGATGGCCGAGGTATAGACCAGGAGACCCGCCTCGTCCAGGTGGAAGGGAGCGTGGCCCTGGTAAAACGTTACGCCCATGTCCTCCAGGCGGGCGGTGAGGGGGGAGGGGTAGAGGTCGCAGCCGGAGACGCGGTGGCCTCGCTCCCGCAGCAGCACGGCGATGGCCGACATGTGGATGCCTCCCACCCCCATCAGGTGGACGCTCTCCGGCAGCCGCTCCACGGTCATAGCCCTCCCGACACCTCCAGGAGAAGACGGGCGATATCCCGGGCCGCCGCCGGCCGGGCCAGGGAGCGGGCCGCCTGGGCCATCCGCTGGAGCCGTCGCTCGTCGCTGAGGAGCTCTCCCACCAGGGGCAGGAGACGGTCCATCAACTCGCGGTCTTCCACCACCACGGCGGCCCCCTCTTCCTGGAGGTAGAGGGCGTTGTGGCGCTGGTGGCCGCCGGCGTGGGGGTAGGGGACCAGGATGGCGGGGAGGCCCACGGCCGGCAGCTCACCCAGGACGGAGGCGCCGGAGCGGCTGAGGGCCAGATCGGCGGCGGCCATGGCCCAGGGCAGCTCCTCGTGCAGATAGTCGAACAGGCGGTAGCGCTCCTGAAGGGCGGCCGGCAGGGCCCGGGCCTCCCGCTGCAGCCATTCAAAGTCCCGTCGGCCGCTGAGATGGACTACCTGGCAGAGCTCCAGAAGCCCCCGCAGGTGGGCAGCCACCGCCTCGTTGATGCTGCGGGCGCCCTGGGAGGCGCCGGAGACCAGCAGCACCTTCTCCTCCATGTCCAGCCCCAGGCGGCGCCGGCCCTCGGCGCGGTCGGCCAGCCAGAACTCGTGACGGACGGGATAGCCGGTGACCACCGTCCTGCCGTTCCTGAGGCGGCGAGGGGTCACGGGCGTGGAGACGGCCACCCGCGTCGCCAGACGGGCCATGAAGCGGATGGCCCAGCCGGGCAGGACGTCCGGCAGGAAGACCACCAGGGGCACCCCCCGCAGACGGGCCGCCAGGGCTACAGGGACGCTGGCGTAGCCCCCCGTGGCCAGGACGGCGTCCGCCCCGAACTGCCTGAGGAGGCGGCCCGCCCGCCATGTCCCCAGGCCGATCTTGGCCAGGCTCACCGGCAGCTCCCAGAGGCGACGCCCCCGCACCGGCCCCGACGGCACCGACTGGAAGGGCAACCCTACCCGTCGCACCAGCTCCCCTTCCAGGCCGTTGGCCTGTCCCAGGTAGAGGACCTCCAGGGAGGAGTCCACCGCCACCTCCTGTGCCAGGGCCCACACCACGCTCAGGGCGGGATAGACGTGCCCGCCGGTGCCGCCGCCACAGAGGACGAGCCTCATGACGGGAGTCTCCTCCGGCTGACGGCGGGCCCCCAGGGACCGGCCGATGTCGATGTCGCCGCCTCGGGCCGCGGCACTATGTACCGGGAGACGCTCAGGAGGAGGCCCAGCCCGATCATGTTGGAGACCAGGGCCGAGCCACCGTAGCTGAAGAGGGGTAGCGGCACCCCCGTGAGGGGGATGACGCCAGTCATCCCTCCTATATTGATCAGGGCCTGGTAGCCGATCCAAGAGGTGATGCCCACCGCCAACAGGCGGCCGAAGCGGTCACGGGCCAGGGCGGCTATTCGCAGGCCCCGGGCTAGCAGCACCACGAAGAGCAGCATCACGGCTACCGCCCCCACGAAGCCCAGCTCCTCCCCCAGGATAGCGAAGACGCCATCGGTGTGGGCGCCCGGGATGTAGAAGAACTTCTGACGGCTGGCCCCCCACCCCAGGCCCAGGAGCCCCCCGCTCCCCAGGGCGTTCAGGAGCTGGAGCACGTGGAAGCCGGTGCCCTGGGGGTCGTTCTCGGCGGAGACATAGGCGGTGATGCGGGCCAGCCGGTAGTCGTGCGTGAGGACCAGGAGGTAGCTGAGGAAGGAGCCCACCACCAACAGTATCGCCAGATGGCTGATGGGCGCTCCCGCCATGAAGAAGAGGGTGGTGGCTACCAGAACTATGATGACCGCCGTCCCCATGTCCGGCTCGACCACCACCAGCCCCCCCACCAGGCCTACCATCAGGACGAAGGGGAGGAAGCCCAGAGACATCTGCTTCACCTGGGGGCCGCGGCTGGCCAGCCAGGCGGAGATGTAGAGGATGACGGCCAGCTTGGCCAGCTCGCTGGGCTGGACCTCGACCGGCCCCACGCTCAGCCAGCGGGCCGCCCCGTTCCGCACCACCCCCACCCCGGGCAACAGCACCGCCCCCAGGAGCACCAGCGCCAGGAGGATGAAGAAGACGCTGGGACGCCGGAGGCGGCGGTAGTCCACCCACATCAGCCCCAGCATCAGTAGCAGCCCCACTCCGGCGAAGACGAGCTGACGGAAGATGAAGTAGTGGGCGTTGCCGTACTCGAAGTAGCCCACAGCGAAGCTGGCGCTGTAGACGGAGAGGAGTCCCAGCACCAGCAGGGTGATGACCAGCGCCAGGAGCAGATAGTCCGGCGACTGGGGAGGCGCCCTCTCCCTCAGGCGAGCGATGGCTCTCCCTCCTTCACCAGGGCCAGCACCAATTGCCGGAAGTGCCGGCCCCGTTCCTCGAAGTTGTCGTAGGCATCGTAGCTGGCGCAGGCGGGAGAGAGGAGGACAGCATCGCCCGGTCGGGCCAGGGAGCGGGCCGCCTCCACCGCCTCCGCCAGGCCACCGACGCGCACCAGGGGCGGCCTTCTCTCCTCCGGCAGGGCGGCGGCCGCCTCCAGGAGGGCGGCCTCCAGCTTGGGCGCCGCCTCACCGAAGAGGACTACGGCACGGCAGCGCCGGCAGGCCTCCTGCGCCAGCTCCTCCAGCGGCAGGTGCTTCTCCCGCCCGCCCAGGAGCAACACCACAGGTTGCTCGAAGCAGCGGAGGCCGGCCAGGGTGCGGGCGGGGGTGGTGGCGATGCTGTCGTTGTAGTACTCGACGCCATCGATGACGGCCACCAGCTCCAACCGGTGCTCTACGCCCCGGAAGCTGGCCACCGCCCGGGCGATGGCGCGAGGGCTGAGGCCGCAGGCCCGCGCTATGGCCGCCGCCGCCAGGGCGTTCTGGAAGTTGTGGCGCCCCCGCAGTCGCACGGAGGAGAGAGGGAAGAGCGCCTCACGTCTACCGTCGCACTGCCAGACGGCCCGGCCGCGGGAGACCAGCACGCCGTCGCCCGGTAGCTCGTTCCCTAGGGTGAAGAAGAGGACGCGCCCCCGCACCCGCGGGGCCAGAGCGCGCGCCTCGGCGTCGTCGTAGCCCAGGACGGCCCAGTCCCCCGGGCCCTGGTAGCGCAGGATGTTGGCCTTGAGGGCCCGGTACTCGTCCCAGGTGAAGCGATCCAGGTGGTTGGGCGTGATGTTGAGCACCGCGGCCACGTGGGGGCTGCGCCACACCAGCTGGAGCTGGGTATGGCTCACCTCCAGGACGACCCAGGTATAGGGGTGGAGGACGGCCAGGTGCTGCAGCAGCCCCACGCCGATGTTGCCCCCCAGGAAGTGGGGCAGCCCCTCCGCCCGGAAGACCTCCGCCACTAGGGAGGTGGTGGTGGTCTTGCCGCTGGAGCCGGTGATGCCAACCACCGGCCCGGGGCAGAGCTCCAGGAAGAGGGCCAGCATGGAGAGGACGGGCACACCCCGGCGCCGCGCCGCCTCAATGCCGGGCAGGTCCAGGGGGACTCCCTGCGAGACGAAGACGCAGTCCGCCCCGGCGATGACCTCGGGGTCGTTCTCGCCCAGAGAGAGGGCCACCGGCAGCCCCTCTATCTCACGGAGGCGCTCTGCCAGTCGCTCCGGCGGCTTGGCGTCGCTGACGGTGACGAGGGCGCCCCGGCCCACCAGGTAGCGGACCATGTCCACCCCCTCGATGCCGAGGCCCACCACCGTCACCCGTCGCCCGCGGAAGTCCATCATGCCCCCTCCAGGGCCAGGACGACCCCGACCAGCGCCCCCAGGGCGCCCAGCAGCCAGAAGCGCTGCACCACCTTCGGCTCAGGCCAGCCGAGGGACTCGAAGTGGTGGTGCAGGGGCGCCATGCGGAAGAGGCGCCTTCCCCCGGTCAGGCGGAAGTAGGCCACCTGGATGTAGACAGAGGCCCCCTCCAGCAGGAAGACGACGCCGATGAGGGGGAGCACCAGCCATTGGTCCGTCATCAGGGCCAGGACGGCCAGCCCTCCGCCCAGGGCCAGCGCCCCCGTATCCCCCATGAACATCTGGGCCGGGTAGCTGTTGTACCAGAGGAAGGCCAGCGCCGCCCCCGCCATGGCGAAGGCGAAGGCGGCCAGCGCCTCCTGTCCCTGGGCCAGGGCGATCCCTCCGTACGCCAGATAGGCTATGGCCCCCGTCCCGGCGGCCAGCCCGTCCAGGCCATCGGTGACGGCCACGCCGCCCACCGTCAGTACCAGCACGGCGGCGGCCGCCAGCAGGTACCAGGGGCCTAGATCGAACTCACCCACGAAGGGGACGAGGACGCCCTGGTGTCCCAGTCGCCAGCGGAGGACGGCGGCTACCGTCAGTCCCAGGACGATGAAGACGACGAACTTGAGCCGCTTGTTGAGGGCCCACTGGCGCTGGCCCTGCAGGGAGCCCAGGTCGTCCACCAGGCCCAGAGAGGCCAGGGCCAGCACCGCCCCCAAGGGAACGCCCAGGGCCCGCTCGCGGGCCAGCTCCACGGCGGTGAAGAGGAGGGCAGTGCCCCAGATGAGGACTCCCCCCATGGTGGGCGTCCCCGCTTTGGCCTGGTGGGACCGGGGTCCCCAGGGGTTTATCGCCTTGCCCAGGCGGACGCGCCTCAAGGCCGACACCAGAGGTGCTCCCGCCAGGGTAGCCACTAACAGGGCCATCGCTCCCACACTCAGGGCATGGATCATGGACGCAGGGCCTCGACCACCGTCTCCAGGGCCAGGGCCCGCGAGGCCTTGACCAGGAGGTAGTCCCCGGGCTGGAGCTCCCGGGCCAGGAGGGCCGCCGTCTCCTCCTTGTCCGGCAGCACCCGCACATCCCGGTGTCCAGCCTCCCGGGCCGCCTCCGCCATGAGCGGCGCCCGCTCCCCCACCAGGAGGAGAACGTCCGTGGTGGCGGCTGCCCGGGCCCCTACCTGACGATGACCCTCCTCGTCGGCCGGGCCCAGCTCCCGCATATCGCCCAGGAGGGCCAGACGGCGGCCAGGCAGCTCTCCCAGCAGGTCCAGGGCCGCCAGGACAGAGGGGGGGCTGGCGTTGTAGGAATCGTCGATGATGGTGCTTCCCCGCGGCCCCTCCACCACTCGCAGGCGGAGGTCGGTGCGGGCGCAGGCGAGGGCCGCGGCCACCTCCTCCAGAGTCATCCCCATCTCCAGGGCGACGGCGGCGGCCGCCAGCAGATTGTGCAGGTTGTGACGCCCCGGCATGGGGGAGCGCACGGGCACTCGCTCGCCCCGGGCGCACAGGTAGAAGGAGATGCCGTCCAGGCCATGGCTCTCCAGCCCCTCCCCTCGCACCTGACACTGGGGGGAGAGGCCGTAGAAGACGACGCGCGCCCGCGTGCGGGCGGCCAGGCGGTGGGCCCAAGGGCTGTCGCCGTTGACTATGGCCACACCGTCCGGGGGGAGCGCCTCCAGAAGCTCCCCCTTGGCAGCGGCGATGGCCCCCAGCGAGCCCAGCCGCTCCAGGTGCACGGGCGCTATGGAGGTGACTACCCCTATACGGGGAGGGGCGATGCGACACAGGAGGGCGATGTCCCCCCGCGCCGTCATCCCCATCTCCAGGACGGCCGCCTGGTGCCCCGCCTCCAGGCCGGCCAGGGATAGGGGGAGACCGATCTCCGTGTTCAGGTTCCCGGTGCTCTTCAGGACGCGATAGCGGGCGGAGAGGACGGACGCTATCAGCTCCTTGCAGGTGGTCTTGCCCACGCTGCCCGTGACCCCTATCACCTGCAGGCCCGGGTGGTCGGCCAGACATCCCGCGCCCAACCGCTGCAACGCCTGCAGCGTATCGCTCACCTGAAAGGTGACGACGTCGCGGTACGGCTCGGCCACTGGTCGGGAGACCACCAGGCCGCGGGCGCCGCGGGACACCGCCTCGGCCAGGAACTGGTGGCCGTCGTGCCTCTCGCCCGGCAGGGCGAGGAAGAGCTCGCCGGGGGAGACGCGCCGCGAGTCGATGGCCACGCCTGTGAAGGTCAGGTCTTCTGTCCGGGCGGCGCTGCGGGCCACCAGGACGGGCTCGAGGTAGCGGGTGACCTGCTGGAGGGTCAGCATCTCCATCTTAC
>BEIB01000017.1 GCA_002898615.1 bacterium HR25
CCCCGAGGGGCGTCAGGTCCTCTACGACCTGGTCCGCACCGCCGATGTCTTCCTCACCAACTTCCGTCCGCGCGCCCTGCGGGAGCTGAAGCTCACCTACGAGGAGCTGAGCGCCCTCAACCCGCGGCTGGTCTACTGCCACATCACCGGCTACGGCCTCGGCCACGAGCAGGAGGACCGCCCTTCCTATGACTACGGCGCCTTCTGGTCCCGCAGCAGCGTCGCCGCCTCCATGGTGCCCCTGGGAGCGCCGCCGCCCCATGAGCGCAGCGGCATCGGCGACCACTCCACCGGCTGCAACGCCGCCGGCGCCATCGTCGCCGCCCTCTTCCAGCGGGAGCGCACCGGCCGCGGCCAGAAGGTGGGCGTCTCCCTCCTGCGGGTGGGCGCCTACCTGATGGGCTGGGACCTGATGCTGGCCCTCCACCTGAACCTCACCGTCCGTCCCTATGACCGACAGCACGCCGTCAACCCCCTCCTGAACTGCTACCGGGCCAAGGACGGCCGCTGGTTCTGGCTCCTCCTCCTCCAGGCCGACCGCCACTGGCCCGACCTCTGTCGCGCCATCGGCCGGCCGGACCTTCAGGACGACCCCCGCTTCCGTGACATCCAAGCCCGGCGCCAGAACGGGCCGGAGCTGGTGGCCATCCTGGACGAGGTCTTCGCCCAGAAGACCCTAGACGAGTGGGGCGAGATCTTCGAACGCGAGAACGTCTGGTGGGACCCCGTCAACACCGCCAACGATGTGCTGGCGGACCCCCTGGCCCACAAGGCGGGCGTCTTCGTGGAGGTGCCGGTGGACGGCGAGACCACCACCCGCATGGTGGCCACCCCCGCCGACTTCTACACCGTCCCCTGGGGGCCGCGCGGCCCGGCCCCGGAGATGGGCCAGCACACGGAGGAGGTCCTGCTGGAGCTGGGCTACGACTGGGACCGCATCATCGCCCTTAAGGAGAAGGGGGCTATCCCCTAGCGCCCGGCCCCCTCAGGAGCGGGGCAGCCCCAGCCCCCTGGTGGCGATGATGTTGCGCTGCACCTCGGAAGTCCCGGCGGCTATGGTGCTGGCTACGCTGGTCAGATAGCGGCGGGCGAAGCGGCCCTTGATGCGGGCGTGGGGATCTCCCTCCCTGACCTGCCCGTACAGCCCCAGGATCTCCACCCCGGAGCGGGCCAGCCGCTGCTGCAACTCCGAGTGGTAGAGCTTGGCAATGGACGCCTCGTAGTTGGGGACGCCGCCCCGCGCCTGGATGGAGGCCACCCGGTAGGAGAGATAGCGTCCCACTTCTATCTCAATGGCCAGCTCCGCCAGACGGTAGCGCACCCGCGGCTCCTCCGTCAGGCGGCCTCCGCCCTGGCCCGGGGCCTCACGGCAGTAGGCCACCAGCTCGTCGAAGCTGCGGCGGGCGCCGGCGGCGGCGCCGATGTTGGAGCGCTCGAAGTTCAGGGTGGTCATGGCCACGTACCAGCCGCTGTTCTCCTCCCCCACCCGGTAGCGGGCCGGCACCCGCACGTTCTCAAAGAAGACCTGGTTGAAACCCTTCAGTCCCGCCATATTGATGAGAGGCACCACAGTGATGCCGGGCGTGTCCATGGGCACCACGAAATAGGAGATCCCCTTGTGCTTGGGGGCCGTCGGGTCGGTGCGGGCCAGGAAGAAGCACCAGTTGGCCCGGTGGGCCAGGCTGGACCAGATCTTCACTCCGTTGACCACGTAATCGTCCCCGTCCCGCACGGCTGCGGTCTGCAGCCCGGCCAGGTCCGAGCCGGCGTTGGGCTCGCTGAAGCCCTGACACCAGACGATCTCCCCGGAGACGATGCCGGGCAGGAACTCCCGCTTCTGCTCCTCCGTCCCGTGGACGATGATGGTGGGCCCAGCGTAGGTGACGCCGATGTAGCTGGTGTTGGGCGCCCGGTGATAGGCCATCTCCTCCGCCAGGATCACCTGGCGTATGAAGTCCAGCCCCAGGCCACCGTACTCCGGCGGCCAGGCGGGGGCCGTCCACCTCCGCTCCCCCAGCTTCTTGGTGAAAGCGCGGGCGAACTCCCAGGTATCGTCCTCGCCCCCTTCGAAGACATCGTAGTCCCAGTCCGGAGGCAGCTCTCGCCGCAGGAACTCCCTGACCTCCTGCCGGAAGGCCTCCTCCTCGGGCGTGAAGCGGAACTCCATGGCCTCCCCTCCTCTGGCGAAGCGGCCTTTTCCGGGGAATTATACTCGCTGGCGGGACCGGAGGGGACGCGGCCCGGGCTCAGGACATGGGCAGCCCCAGCCCCTTGGTGGCGATGATGTTGCGCTGCACCTCGGAAGTCCCGGCGGCGATGGTGTAGGAGACGCTGGTCAGGTAGTGGCGGCCGAAGAAGCCCCGCAGACGGGCGTACTTGGAGCCCTCCCGTAGCTGGCCGTAGAGGTTCATCACTTCCACCCCCGCACGGGCCACCCGCTGCACCAGCTCAGAGGTGAAGACCTTGGCCACCGAGGCCTCGTAGTTGGGCACCAGGCCCCGCTCCTGTAGGTGGGCCACCCGGTAGGAGAGGATGCGGGAGACCTCCACCTCTATGGCCAGTTCCGCCAGACGGTGGCGCACCGCCTGCCGCCCCGCTAGGCCACCCCCGTCCGGCGGCGCCTCTCGGCAGTAGGCCACCAGGTCGTCGAAGTTGCGGCGGCAGAAGGCGTTCTGGGAGATGTTGGAACGCTCGAAGTTCAGGGTGGTCATGGCCACGTACCAACCCCGGTTCTCCTCCCCCACCCGGTAGCGGGCCGGCACCCGCACGTTCTCGAAGAAGACCTGGTTGAAACCGTGCAGCCCCGCCATGTTGGGCAGGGGGACGATGCTGATCCCCGGGGCGTCCATGGGTACCAGGAAGTAGGAGATCCCCTTGTGCTTGGGGGCCGTCGGGTCAGTGCGGGCCAGCATGAAGCACCAGTTGGAGCGGTGGGCGATGGTGGTCCATATCTTGGTGCCATTGATGATGTAGTCGTCCCCATCCCGGACGGCTGTGGTCTGGAGGCTGGCCAGGTCCGAGCCGGCGTTGGGCTCGCTGAAGCCCTGGCACCAGACGATGTCCCCGGAGACGATGCCGGGCAGGAACTCCCGCTTCTGCTCTTCCGTCCCGTGGACGATGATGGTGGGCCCCACGTAGGTGACGCCGATCCAGCTCACATTGGGGCCCCGGTGGTAGGAGATCTCCTCGTTCAGGATCACTTGGCGCATGAAGTCCAGCCCCAGGCCACCGTACTCCGGCGGCCAGGCGGGGGCCGTCCACCTCCGCTCCCCCAGCTTCTTGGTGAAAGCCAGGGCGAACTGCCACTCCTCGTCGGACAGCTCCAGGAAGTAGGCATCGCCGTCCCAGTCGGGGGGTATCTCCTGCTGGAGGAAGGTGCGCACCTCTTGCTGGAAGGCCCGCTGCTCGTCCGTGAAGCTGAAGTCCATGACCGACCCTCCGCCCGTAGTCTAAGGCACTGCCGACATTATAGGGCCTGGTGGCGGCCTTATCACGGGGGAGGCGGAGGCGTGGCCTCGCCAGGCCTCAGTCGCGGGGGAGGCCCAGCCCCCGCTGGGCGATGACGTTGCGCTGGATCTCGCTCGTCCCGCCCTCAATGGTGTTGGCCACCGAACGCAGGTAGCTGTAGTATAGCCGCCCCTGCAGGACCGACCACCGGGAGCGCCGGCTGAGCTGACCGTATAGCCCCAGCACCTTCATCCCCGTCCGGGCTATCCGCTGGTTCAGCTCGGTGGAGAAGAGCTTCACCGCCGAGGCCTCGTAGTTGGGGATGGCCCCCTTGGCCTGCAGCGAGACCACGCGGTAAGAGAGGGCCAGCGCCACCTCCGTCTCGATGTAGCGCTCCACCAGCTCGTAGCGCAGGGCAGGCAGGGCCGACACCTGCTCCGGCCCCTTGCCCCAGCTCTCCTTCACGAACTGCGCCAGGTCCTCCACCATCTGCTGTTGCCCCACGGCGCTGCCGATGTTGGAGCGCTCGATGGCCAGGGTGGTGACGGCCATGTACCAGCCCCGGTTCTCCTCCCCCACCAGGTTCTTGGCCGGTATGCGCACGTTCTCGAAGAAGACCTGGTTGAACTCGTGGCTACCGGCCATGTTGACCAGGGGCTGCACCGTCACCCCGGGGTAGGGGCCGCCCTTCTCGTCCCGCATGGGGACGATGAAGTAGCTCAGCCCCTTGTGCTTGGGGGCGTTGGGGTCCGTCCGCGCCAGCAGCAGCATGTAGTGGGAGAGGTGGGCCAGGCTGGTCCAGATCTTCTGGCCGTTGATGACATACTCGTCACCGTCCCGCACGGCGGTGGTCTGGAGGCTGGCCAGGTCCGAGCCGGCGTTGGGCTCGCTGAAGCCCTGACACCACATGTGTTCCCCGGCTAGGATGGGCGGCAGATATGTGCGCTTCTGTTCCTCGCTGCCGTATAGGATGAGGGTCGGCCCCACCACGGCCACCGCCAGCCCGCCGATGACGATAGGCCCCGGCGCCCGCAGGCGGGCCGTCTCCAGGTTGTAGATGAACTGCTGCATCACCGTCATGCCGGCGCCGCCGTACTCCTTGGGCCAGGCGGGGGCTATCCAGCCCCTCTGGGCCAGTTTGCGCCGCCACTGTACCAGCGCCCCCAGGTTGTCCAGGTAGCTGGCACCGCCGCCCCGTAGCTCGGGCGGGCATTCTCTCTCTATGAACTCTCGCACTTCCTGGCGGAAGGCCTCTTCCTCGGGGCTGAAACGGAAGTCCATGGCTCCCCCGTCCCTCGCCGGTGTTCCTTAGCGCGGCCTCAAATTAGACACGGAGTCATGATACGCCCTTTCTGCCGTGGACGTCAACGTAACGCCCTGGCGCTCACTCCTGCCCCTCCCGCTGTCGCCGCTCTCGCTCGCGGGCCTCTTCTTCCATCCGCCGCTCTCGCTCCTCGGGCGACTCGCCGAGCTGGATCGTTCCCTCGGCGTCGGTGCGGAGCTGAGCCTGGAGACGGCGCTCCAAGACAGCGTAGTGGTCGCCTCCCAGGTAGTGGAGGGGGCGGTAGGCCGCGTTCTCCAGCAGCCAGGTCTCGTCGAAGGCCTCTTTCTCGACCTGGACCGCCACCACCCGACCCACGAAGAAGGAGTGGTCGCCCAGGCGGAGGACGTCCTCCAGGCCACACTCGATCCAGGCTATACAGTGCAGGATGAGGGGTGCCTCCACCTTGGAGGCCTTGAAGGTGGGGAGCTGGGACAGCTCCAGCTTGTTGACGTCCCGGCCGGAGACGGTGCCGAAGTAGTGGGTGTGGGCCATCAGGTCTGGCCCGGGGATGTTGATGGCGAACTCCTCGGCGAAGCGGACCATATCATGGGTGTGGCGAGAGGGGTGGATGGCCACGCCCACCAGGGGCGGTCGCCGGGAGACCGGCGTCACCCAGATGGCCGGCATGACGTCCGTCTGGTCGCGCCAGCGGGTGGTGATGAGGCACACCGGTCCACCGATGAGGAGGCGCAGGGAGTCCAGGGGGTCCAGGCTACGCGGCATGGGACATCACCCAAGAGTAGATTATGCCAACCCCCTTTCTCCCGGAATATGCCCGCCGGCTATACTCCACCGGTGAGGGTGAGATGAGGCTGTATAGGTTGGAGAGCCAGCTCCTGTTGCCCCGCCCCCTGGAGGAGGTCTTCCCCTTCTTCGCCGATGCCCACAACCTGGAGGCCCTCACGCCCCCCTGGCTCAACTTCCGCATCCTGACGCCGGACCCCATCGCCATGGCCCCTGGCGCCGTCATCCGCTACCGGCTACGCCTCTGGGGCGTGCCGGTGACCTGGGAGAGCGAGATCACCGTCTGGGAGCCGCCCCATCGCTTCGTGGACGTGCAGCGCCGGGGCCCCTATCGCTTCTGGGCCCACGAGCACCTTTTCCAGCCACGGGAGGAGGGCACCCTGGTCCAGGACCGCGTGCGCTACGCCGTGCCGGGCGGCCCCCTGGAGGACTTCGTCCAGTGCCTCTTCGTGAGGCCCAGCCTCCGCCGCATCTGGACCTACCGTCGCCGGCGTCTGCGGGAGCTCTTCCCGCCGCTGCCGCAGGGGGCCCCTCGCGCCTAAAATGAGGGCCGGACCATGACGGTGCAGCAGCCCGGGGAGCAGGCGCCGCGGCTCCGTCCTCTGGACATCCGCTACTTCGCCGATGGCCGGGAGAGCTATCTCGTCCTCAGGGACCCCCTGGGCCTCTCCCCTAGCGAACTCGTCCTCCCCGCCTGGGCGGGGCCCATCCTGGGGCTGATGGACGGCAGTCGTGACCTGCCCCGCATCCAGGCCGCCTATCAGCTCCTAACCGGCCGCCCTCTCTCCTATCAGCAGCTAGCGGAGCTGGTGGCCCGACTGGAGGAGGAGCTCCTGCTGGATGGTCCCCGCTTCCGGCGGGCCTGTGAGGAGGCCCTCCGGGCCTATCGTGCGGCGCCCCACCGGCCACCCGCGCTGGCCGGGAAGGTCTATCCGGAGAGGGCGGAGGAGTTGACCGCCGCCCTGGACAGCTACGTCCGACAGGCCGGCCTCTCTCTCGCTGAGGCCGATGAGGGCATCGTGGGGGTGATAAGCCCCCACATAGACTACGGCCGCGGCTGGCGGGCCTACGCCCACGCCTGGTCGGCCGCCGCCGCGGCGGCGCGGCGGGCGGAGCTGGTCATCGCTCTGGGGACGGACCACGCTGGCGGCCGCGGCCGCCTCACCCTCACCCGGCAGAGCTATGCTACTCCCCTGGGCGTCCTCCCCACCGACCAGCAGGCGGTGGAGGAGCTGGCCCGGGCCCTGGGCGAGGAATGGGCCTTCGCCGAGGAGCTGCACCACCGCAACGAGCATTCCCTGGAGCTGGCTCTGGTCTGGCTCCACTACGTCCGCCAAGGCGAGCCTTGCGCCGTGCTGCCCGTCCTCTGCGGTAGCCTCGCCCACTTCCTGGAGGGAGACTACGGTCCCGAGTCGGACCAGCGCCTGGAGGCGGTCCTCGCCGTGCTGGGGCGCCTCACCAGAGGGCGCCGCTCCCTGGTGGTGGCGGCGGCCGACCTGGCCCATGTGGGCCCCGCCTTCGGCGACAGCATACCCTTCGACCTGGCCGGCCGGGCCAGCCTGCGGCGGGCCGACGAGCGTCTCCTGACCGCCATCCAGGCCGGTGACGCCGATGCCTTCCTTCGCCCTGTCCGGGAGGAGGGGGACCGCTGGCGCATCTGCGGCCTCTCTCCCATCTACCTGACGCTGCGACTCCTCAAGGGCGCCCGCGGCCGCCTGCTGGCCTACGAGCAGTGCCCCGCCGACCCCCAGGGCGGCTCCCTCGTCTCCGTCGCCGCCGTCGTCCTCGCCTCTGCGGCGGCGGCGTGCTAGACTGGGGCCGGGATGAAGCGAGACCCCAACCTGGTGCCCCTCTCCCGCGGCCACTACAACGGCCTTCTCATCGCTCAGCGGCTGGATCGCGCCCTCCCCGAGGCCGATGACGCTACCGTGGCCCGCCTGACAGAGGAGGTGCTCAGCTTCTGGGAGGACGACCTCCTGCCCCACTTCCACGCCGAGTGCGAGTGCCTCCTGGCCCGCCTCCTGCGTTATCTGCCCGCCGACCATGAGCTGGTCGCCCGCACCCAGGCCGACCACGTCCGCCTCCATGCCCTCATGGCCGACCTGCGGGACCAGAAGGAGGCCGAGCCCAGGCGCCAGGCCCTGTCCGCCATCGCCAGCCTCCTGCGGGAGCACATACGCTGGGAGGAGGCCGCCCTGTTCGAGGAGTGCCAGCGACTGCTGGCCGCCGGGGAGATGGAGGCCATCGGCTGTGAGCTGGCCCGGCGACTGCCCCGCCACTCCCTTCCCCGCCAGGGACAGTAGCGGCCCTGGCCCGGCCTATTGCGGCGGCCCTCGCCGGCCCGCTATACTATGAGCAATCTTGTGCGCACTATCACATAGCTCTGTCGGCAGGCCAGACATGACCGCCCGAGAGACGAGCCTCCGCCCTGCCGCCCTGCGGCGAAGGCGGCCCCTGCGCCTCCTCCACACCTCGGATCTCCACCTGGGCGCCCACGACGGCCGCTGGCGCGCCAACGGCCACCGCGACCCTGGCCTCGAGATGCTGGAGCGGGTGGTGGCGACCGCCCTGGCCGAGCGGGCGGACGTGGTCGTCTTCGCTGGCGATTTCTTCGACAGCAACCGCGTGCGGACGGAGGTGGTGGAGGCGGCGGCAGAGCTGCTGCGCCGCCTCCCCATGCCTACCGTCCTCCTCCCCGGCAACCACGACTGCTACTCTCCGGACTCCGTCTATCGTCGCTTCGATCTGCCGGCCTACCACCCCGCCCTCCATCTGATAACCTCCGGCGAAGGAGAGTGGCTGCGTTTCCCCGGTCTGGACCTGGCAGTGTGGGGCCGCGCCCACCTCAGCTACAGCGATTCACGTCCCCTGCGGGACGTGCCGCCCCGGGGCAACGAGCGCTGGCAGGTGGCGGTAGCCCACGGCCACCTGGTGCGGGGCGATTACGACCTGGGCCGCAGCTACCAGATCTACGCCCACGAGATAGAGGCATCCGAGCGGGACTACGTGGCCCTGGGCCACTGGGAGCTGATGACGGACGTGAGCGTGGGGCCGGTGGTGGCCGCTTACTCCGGCTCTCCGGAGACCACTCACCACGTCCTCATCGTCGAGCTGGGCGAGGGCGTCCGTTACCGCCAGTGTCCTCTGTGAGGCCGGCCTTTACCCCGGCTAGCAGCCGGCAGAGCAGTCATACAGCCGATAGGTGAGGTGGACGGTCACCGGCGTCGGGTTCGGATTCTCCAGCTCGATGCTGCCGCAATAGCCCCGGGCCGTCCCCTGGACGCCACTGCCCGCTCCCTGGTGTACGCCCTGGTGGACGGTATAGAGGGCCACCGACACCCCCTCCACCACCCGCCAGCCAAAGGACGAGCCGAAGGCAGCGCAGGGCGGCGCCGTCGGCACCTTGGCGCTGCCATCGAAGAACGCCCTGGCCGCCTCCACGGGCGGGAAGACGCCCAGGTGGATCACCTCGCACCCCTGGGCGATGAGGGTGCCGGACAGGGGCGGCGGCGTCGGCGCCTGGCAGGGCTGTTGGGCCGCCGGCGAGGGCGTCGGCCTTGCGCTGGCAGTGGGCATGGGCAACGGCGTCCCTCCGGCTGGCGTGCGCGTGGGTGTGGCGACCTGGCGGGCCACCGGGCTGGTCGTCGGGGCGACCACGGTGGCCGCCCCCTGTCCTCCCCCGCCAGCGCACCCCACCAGCGCCAGGGCAGAAATGAACAGCGACAGCAACAGCGGCGTCCTGGTCATCTCCGGAAGCCTCCCCATGGTCGCAGAGATCTCTGTCACCGTCAGTAAACCACCTCTTGCCCACCCTGGGACCGGGTCCGCCCCCGGCCAGGGCCGGGACCGGGAGCGTCTCCATCTCCCGCCGACGCGCCTCCCGCCCCTCAGGGTAACCCGCAGGCAGGTGCGGGGCATCCTCCCCGCGCAGCCCTCGCCCACCGCTGCGTGGCTCGCCTCTTCCAGCACGCGCAGGTGAGGGGAGAGGGTTCCGGCCGGTGACGTCCAGCAACTGATCCAGAACACCGAACGTCAGGCCGCTCCCGTACGGGTTAGTTTGTATTGCTAACCAGTCTATTGAAGCGAGACGGCCCTGCCAAGAGGCCGGGCGCGGGACGTCGCCCGTCGCGGTGTCTGGCAGGGCCGTCGCCGAGGGGAAAAAAGGCCAGAAGTCCTCTCTGCTTAGGACGAGGACGTGGCCTCAGCCTCTGGTCGGCCCATCGCCACGCTCATCACTACCAGCAGGATGGAGGCCAGGGCGCAGAGGAGGAGCCCGGCGCCCAGATCGCCAGGGGCGAACTCCTCGCTACGGAGGAGCACCTGCACCACCTGATAGAAGCTGGCGTAGCCGGCCACCGCCCCCATGACGAACTGGCCCCAGCGCAGCGCCTCGCCCCGGTCCAGCCGGGGGACGCCCCGCCAGGCCAGGAGCGCCATGGCCAGCAGGACGATGGCCAGCGCCAGCATCGCCGCCGGCCGCTCCACCGTCAGGCTGTACTCGCCGGGCAGCACGCCGAAGGGGAGGAGGCAGCCCAGGGCCACCACGCCCGCGATGGCCAGGCACATCACCGGCAGGGGCGAGGCCACCAGCGCCACACCCACGGCGCCCGCCACCAGCGCCACCTGGCCGGCCGTCTGCGCCCAGCCCGGCGCGAAGCCCTCGCCCGGCACCCGCCAGGGGAGCAGCGCCCCCACCACGATGAGGAGCGCTCCGCCCAGATAGAGCAACGACGCCGGCACCCGGTAGCGCCCCAGCGTCAGAGGACGCTCTTCCCTGGCCGCCTCCTCCTCCACCGGGGCGACGCGGGCCACCAGCGCCCGCCCCACGGGCACCAGGGAGGCGGCCAGCAGCAGCTTGGCGGCATCGCCAGGTATGAAGGGGTAGAGGCCCAGCTTCAGGGCCTGGCCGGGGAAGAAGTGGTCCAGCCAGGGCAGGCCGAAGACGTACACCGTCACGTTGCCCACAGCCATGGCCAGGGCCAGCGACCACGGCCTACGATCGAAGCCCCGCTCCGCCAGCCAGCCCGTCACGTAGGCGGCGGCCACGAAGCCCACTATATAGCCGCCGGTGGGGCCGGCGATGGTGGCCCAGCCAGCGGTGCCGCCAGCGAAGACGGGGAAACCTGCCGTACGGGAGCCCCACAGGAGGCCAGCGCTCCCCTCCAGCATGTAGAGGAGCAGCGAGGCCGCGCCCAGGCGGGAGCCCAGCACCGCCCCCAGCAGAAGGGCGGCGAAGGTCTGCCCCGTGATGGGCACCGGCGTGAAGGGGAGATCGATGCGGAACTGGGCGCAGAGGGCAGTGAAGGCGCTGCCCCCGATGACGAGAAGCGCCATCACCAGCCCCCGCGCCAGGCCTCGCGGGGGAGCGAGAGCTTCTACCAGCAGCGGATAGCCGACAACCCGTTGCACAGCGCCCTCCAGGCTTTTTAGACCACGTTGGCACACGGGACGGTTAGCGTCAACCTTGACAACCCAGAGAAGGGGAGGTCTCTTGACCATTTATGCTACCAGCGTCTCCGGGGGTGCCATATCTTCCCACATCTTCTCAAAATCGACCCGGGAGAGTTCCTCCTGTTGACATCATGCCCTGGGCTGGCTTTAATCGTCTCCAGCGGTCACTCTGGACATGAAGGTCGAGACGGCGCTACCCCTGGGGAAGGTAGATCCTGGCCTACGAGCCCCGGCGGCACGGCTGGAGCTGGCCGAGGTGCCAGAGGCGGCCCGCCAGGTGGAGGAGCTGGGCTACGACGGCCTGGTCACCACCGAGACCAAGGACGACCCCTTCCTCGTCCTCGGCCTCGCCGCCACCACCACCCATCGCATCAGCCTGACCACCGCGGTGGCCATCGCCTTCCCCCGCAGTCCCATGGTTACTGCCCTCACCGCCTGGAGTCTGCAGCGCCTGTCCCGGGGCCGCTTCATCCTGGGACTGGGCACCCAGGTGAAGGGCCACATAGAGCGACGCTACAGCGTCCCCTGGGCGCCGCCGACCCAACGCCTGAGGGAGTATATCCTGGCCCTGCGCAGCATCTGGGACTGCTGGCAGTACGACCGCCCCCTCAACTTCCAGGGCGAGTTCTACCGCTTCTCCCTCATGGTGCCCCTCTTCAACCCCGGCCCTATCGAGCACCCTTACATCCCCGTCCATGTGGCCGCCATCAACCGTCACAACTGCCGCCTGGCGGGCGAGGTGTGCGACGGCCTCCGGCCCCACCCCATCACCACCCGCAAGTACATCGCCGAGGTGATGCTGCCCGAGGTGGAGAGGGGGGCGCGCCGGGCCGGCCGCTCTCCTGCCGAGGTGGAAGTCTGCGTCAGCCCCCTCATCGTCTCGGGGGCCACGGACCAAGAGCTGTCCCAACGAGCGGAGGACGTACGGGCCCGCATCGCCTTCTACGCCTCCACCCGCACCTACAGCCCCGTCTTCGAGCTCCACGGCTGGGGGGAGATGGTGTCCGAGCTGCACCGCCTCTCCCGGGCGGGACGCTGGGAGGAGATGCCTCGCCACATCAGCGATGAGGTGCTGGAGACCATCGCCGTCGTCGCCAAGTACGATGACATCGCGGCGGCGGTGCGCCAGCGCTACGGCGACCTGGCCCAACGGGTGGAGTTCAGCCTGCCCGCCGCCACCGAGGAGGAGCGCCAGCGGCTAGCCCGCGTCGTCGCTCAGATCAAGGGGGCCGGGGCACCCGCCCGCTAGCTGTATCCGGGGGAACGAAGGAGTGGGGCAGGCCCGGGGGCCTGCCCCACCTTCCTTCCGTCTTCTCCTCCTACCGACTAGGAGCGCCGCCGACGCCTCAGCAGGGGCAGCAGTGCCGTCACCGCTAGCGCCGCTGCCGCCAGCCCCAGGCCCAAGAGATAGAGGCCGCCCCTGCTCATCTGGAAGGCCGGGCCACCGCCGCCCCGTGGAAGCTCCCTGATGATGACCCCACCCACCTGGGACACCGTCACGTTAGCGGTGTCGGAGTCGCTCACCTCACCACCGTCGAACTGGCCGCGAACGACGGCGGTGTTGGGGAAGGTGCCGGCCTTGGTATAGGTCTTGGTGGCCTGCACCTGGCAGGACTCCCCGGGCTCCAGGGTGCCGTCGCCGCAGGGCACGTTCAGCAGGCCCAGCGCCTCATCCGTGATGGTGACGTTGGTCAGAGTCACGTTTCCGGTATTCCTGGCCGTGAGGGTGTAGGTCACCTGGAGCGGAGCCTCGCCAGAGGTGGGGCTGGCCGACTTCTCCAGGTCGATCCCTGCCTGGATGGGGAGGGAGTTGGTGAAGATGCAGAGCACGGCATCCCCGGCGCCCAGCTCCACCGTCACCGAGGACCCGCCCGTCGCCCCGTTGTCGCACTCCACGCTCACGTCGTAGCCCGGCTTGGTGGTCTCCTGCACGCCGTACTCACCAGGCACCAGTACCAGAGACTGGCTGCCACCGGCGGCGGCAAAGGAGAGGGCCTGAGTGCCGGAGTCGCCGGTGACCGTGAAGGACCAAGTGCTGCCAGGGACCAGTCCCTCCACCGCCTTGACGACCGTCAGGGTGGCCAGCTCCTGGTTGCCGAAGCTCACCACCACCTCCTGCCCAGGTTCCAGCTCCACCGTCCGGCAGGTGGGTGTGGTGGGACGCCACCCATCCCGAGTGCCCTCACCCACCGAGTAGACCCCAGCGTCCAGTCCCGTGAAGGTCACGGTGCCGTCCTGCCCAGTGGTGCCAGTGCCCACCGCCCCGCCCTCGCACGCGTCCCCAGAGTAGAGCGTCATCTCCCAGCCAGAGAGGTCAGGCTCCCCCCCGTCCTGGTCGCCGTCGCCGTTCAGATCGCTGAACTTGTGAGCAGTGATGCTCACCGGCCGGGCCACGTTGGTGAAGGTGCAGGTGACGTCCTCGCCAGGACCCAGCTCCACCGTCACCGAGGACCCGCCCGTCGCCCCGTTGTCGCACTCCACGCTCACGTCGTAGCCCGGCTTCGTCGTCTCGCTGACGGTGTACTCGCCAGCGTCCAGGTCGGAGAAGGTCCGCTGCCCGCCGCCCCCAGGCAGGGTGAAGTCGCCCAGGTCGCCGCTGAAGCCCCAGTCATCGTCCGGCGCCTGGCCCTCCACCACCTTGACGACCGTCAGGGTGGCCAGCTCCTGGTTGCCGAAGCTCACCGTGGCTGAGCCGCCAGGAGACAGGGTGACGTTCTGGCAAAGGGAGGTGGTGTTCCGCCACCCGTCCTGCAGCGTCTCCTTCACCGAGTAGGCGCCAGGCTGGAGGTCGACGAAGGATAAGTTGCCGCTGTCATCGGTCGTCCCCGTCCCCTGGACCGTCCCCGTGCAGCCACTGCCGGCATAGAGCGTCATCTCCCAGCCAGAGAGGTCAGGCTCCCCCCCGTCCTGGTCGCCGTCGCCGTTCAGATCGCTGAACTTGTGAGCAGTGATGCTCACCGGCCGGGCCACGTTGGTGAAGGTGCAGGTGACGTCCTCGCCAGGACCCAGCTCCACCGTCACCGAGGACCCGCCCGTCGCCCCGTTGTCGCACTCCACGCTCACGTCGTAGCCCGGCTTCGTCGTCTCGCTGACGGTGTACTCGCCAGCGTCCAGGTCGGAGAAGGTCCGCTGCCCGCCGCCCCCAGGCAGGGTGAAGTCGCCCAGGTCGCCGCTGAAGCCCCAGTCATCGTCCGGCGCCTGGCCCTCCACCACCTTGACGACCGTCAGGGTGGCCAGCTCCTGGTTGCCGAAGCTCACCGTGGCTGAGCCGCCAGGAGACAGGGTGACGTTCTGGCAAAGGGAGGTGGTGTTCCGCCACCCGTCCTGCAGCGTCTCCTTCACCGAGTAGGCGCCAGGCTGGAGGTCGACGAAGGATAAGTTGCCGC
>BEIB01000018.1 GCA_002898615.1 bacterium HR25
TCGGTGTAGTTGGTACCCAGCCCCACTGGCGGCCGGTAGGGAAAGCCGGAGAGGTGGCTGATGCCAGCCAGGGGGGTGATGACGGCCCCGAAGCCGGCGAAGTCCCGGTGGGGACCGCTGGCGCCCTGCATGGGCTCCCGCACCATGATGATGTCCGGCCTCACCTGCAGGATGCGCTCGTAGCTGAGACCCCACTTCTCGAAGGTACCGGGGGTGTAGTTCTCGGCCACGATATCGCTCACGGCGATGAGCCTGAGGGCCAACTCCCGCCCCTTCTCGCTGTTCAGGTTGATGGTGATGGAGAGCTTGCCGGCGTTGAAGTTGTTGAAGTAGCCGCTGAGGTTGATTCCCGGCGGCCGGTCCTTGGGCATGGGCTGGGTGAAGCGGAGCCCGTCCAGCCGTACCTGGGACTCTACCCTTATGACCTCGGCGCCGTAGTGGGCCAGGGCCTGGGTGAAGATGGGCCCGGCGCCGAACCAGGTGAAGTCGGCCACCCGCACGCCGGAGAGGGGAAGGTCATCGCTGGCCACGGCTCGCCCCTCCTCGTTCCCTAGACTACGCCAGCGGCCGATAGGGCCGCCAATTGCTCCGTCGTCAGCCCCAGTTCACCGATGTAGACCTCCCGGTTGTGCTCGCCGATGCGGGGCGGCCGCCGCCAGATGCGGGCGGGGCTCCCGTAGAGGCGATAGGGCGACCCCGGGTAGCGGAGGAGGATGCCCAGTTCCTCGTGCGGGACGTCCTGGAAGAAGCCGCGGGCGTTGAGCTGGGGGTCCTCCACCACGTCCTTGGGGGTGTTGACGGGGGCCACCAGGAGGCCCCGCCGCTGGCCCTCCTGGTAGAGGAGCTGCTTGGGCCGGGAGCGGACGAAGCGTTCTATGATGGCGTCCACGTGGCGGAACCGGGGGAGCCAGTCCACGGCCATGCTGGCGTCGGCCCCCTGGAGTAGCTGGGTGACCAGCCGCAGGTCCAGCTTGCTGAAGGTCTCCACCCATTTCGGGGAGGTCAGGCCCTCCGCCTCCCCCTCTTCAGCCATCCACTGGATCAGGGTGGCGAGGGGGGCGCCGAAGCCGGGGACGCCCACCATAAGGAAGACGTAGCCATCGGCGCACTGGTAGGTGCCGATGCCGGGGACGCGGAACCACTGGCCATCGGGCAGGCGGCGTCCCTCCCCCTGGCGCCGGCGCAGCTCCCGGCGCAGGTCCCAGTACTGCATGGCCGTCTCCTGGTTCATGGCCAGCGCCTCCTGGAGGGATACCTCCACCATCTGCCCCTGCCCAGTCCTGTCTCGATAGGCGAGGGCGGTGAGGATGCCGCTGCAGGCCTGGATGGAGCCGCAGTAGTAGGCCTGGTTGCCGTAGGGTCGGTTGGGCGGGTCCTCGGGGAAGCCGGCCAGGTACATGACGCCGCTCATGGCGAGGGCGATGAGGTCGCTGGTCCGGTAGTGGGCGTGAGGCCCCCAGAGGCCGAAGCCTGTGATGGAGCAGTAGATGAGGCGAGGGTTGAGCTGACGCAGCGTCTCGTAACCCAGGCCGAGGTCCTCCATGTAGCCGGGCGGGAAGGTCTCCAGGAGGACATCGGCCCGTTCGACCAGCCGGCGCAGGAGGGCCCTGCCGTCCGCCCTGGCGATGTCTAGGGTGATGGAGCGCTTGCTGGTGTTGAAGGCGAAGAAGTAGAGGCTTTTCTCGGGATGGACGTCGTCGTGGAAGAAGGGGCCGATGCGCCGCGCCGGGTCTCCGCCGGGTGGCTCCACCTTTATGACATCGGCGCCCAGGTCGGCCAGCAGCTTACCGCAGTAGGCGCCGGGCTCGCCGGCCAGGTCGAGCACCCGGAGGTCGGCGAGGGCGCCTGGCAGTCCCTCCACGCGCGGCCTCCGTCCCCGTCAGGTCGCGCCCCAATTATAGCCATTTCTTGCCGAGGCTATCCAGACGAGGGGCCGGCGGGGAAGGAAGAGGGGGCGGGGCCGCGGCCCCGCCCCCTGGCCTGGGAGTGCCTCCGTCTACCGCTCGATGGGGAGGCCGACGGCGCTGCCCCACTCCGTCCAGGATCCGTCGTAGTTCTTGACGTTGGGGTAGCCCAGCAGATACTTGAGCACGAACCAGGTGTGGGAGGAGCGCTCGCCTATGCGGCAGTAGGCGATAACCTCCTTGTCCGGGGTGATGCCCTGCCCCTGGTAGAGCTCCTTGAGCTCCTCGGGGCTCTTGAAGGTGCCGTCCTCCCGCACCGCCTGGGCCCAGGGGATGTTCTTGGCCTTGGGGATGTGGCCGCCCCGCTGGGCGCCCTCCTGGGGCAGGTTCTCCGGGGCCAGGAGCTCGCCCTTGAACTCGGCCGGGGAGCGGACGTCCACCAGAGCGATGCCGTCGCGCTGGAGGGACTGGAGGACGTAGTCCCGCAGGGCGCGGATGCCGGGGTCTGGCTCCTTGGCGCGGTAGCTGGTGCGCGGGTAGCTGGGGACGTCGGTGGAGAGGGGGCGACCCTCGTCGATCCACTTCTTGCGGCCACCGTTCATGATGCGGGCGTCCTCGTGGCCGTAGTACTTGAGGAGCCAGAAGGCGTAGGTGGCGAACCAGTTATTGTTATCGCCGTAGAGGACGACGGTGGTGTCGTTGCTGATGCCAGAGCGGCTCAGCAGCTCCTCCACCTGTTCCTTGGTGGCGATATCTCGCTGGACCGGCGCCTCCAGGTCCTGCTTCCAGTTCCAGCCTACGGCGCCCGGGATGTGGCCGGTCTCGTAGGCGGCGGTGTCCACGTCCACCTCCACCAGCCGCACCTTGGGGTCGTTCAGGTGCTGGGACACCCACTCGGTGGAGACCAGCACCTCGGGACGGGCGTATTCTGCCATAGCGTTCGGTCCTCCCTTCCGCGTCAGCCTTCTCTTCGCTTTCGCCTCAAGGAGAAAGGATACTAAACCGATAGGTAAAGTCAAGAGTCCCCCGGAGGCTTCGTCCATAGGCCGCTGCGAGCCCGTCAGCGCGCGGACAGGCCCCTTCCCCTCTCTCACGCGGGCTTCACTGCCCGGGCCTGGTGGCGCCGCCGCCTGCCCTCCGATGCCTCCCCCTTCAGGGCGACGGGCACTAGACGAGGAACGAGGCGATTATACGCCTGCCCGCAGGGTTGTCAACGGTGGCCGGGCTTCCCCCGCGCTAGTCAGCGGAGGCCTGGACGACGGAAGGGAGGACCCGCTCCAGGATCTCGGCCGCTTGGGCCACCATCTCCTCCAGTATCTCGCGGGCCGGCCGCTGCCGCCGCATCATCCCGGCGATCTGTCCCGCCGGGTTGACGAGCAGCTCCTTGCGGCCCGCCTTCTCGGCGGCCACCAGTAGCTCGTGCACCAGCATGGGCTGATAGGGGAAGGGGAGGGTGGGCACCCCCGAGCGCTCCCACTCCTCGATGAGAGGGTTGGCGATGGCCCGCACTGGCTTGCCGGTGTAGATGCGAGTGAGGCGGGTATCCTCCTCCGTGGCCTCCAGGATGCGCCGCTTCAGGTCCGGGTCGTGGTTGGCCTCGTCGGAGACCAGGAAGGCGGTGCCCACCCAGACACCCACGGCGCCCAGGCAGAGGGCGGCGGCCAGGCCGCGGCCATCGCCGATGCCGCCGGCCGCCACCACCGGGACGGGGGCCACAGCGTCCACCACCTGAGGCACCAGGGACATGGTGCCGATGCGCCCCGTGTGGCCGCCGGCATCGTAGCCCTGGGCCACCACTATGTCCGCCCCGCCCTCCGCCACGCGGCGGGCGTTCTTCACGTTCCCCACCAGGGAGATGACCTTGATCCCCTGGGCGTGCAGCTCCGGCACGTAGGGCGCCGGGTTGCCCAGCCCCGAGGCGAAGACAGGCACCCGCTCCTCCAGGATGACGTCCATCTGGCGCCGTATGAACTCCGAGCCCTGGCCCACGCGGGCCAGCCGCGGCACCCGCTCCGCCACCTCCGGCAGGCCGAACCTCTCCCTCAACTGGAGGACGAAGCGTCGCTGCTCCTCCGGCAGAACCTCCCTCGGGCTCCTGGGCCCCTCGGGGGGAGCGCTGGGGCCGGCCTGGGCCGGCGTGTCCGGCCGCGCCGGCAGCAGGAGGTCCACGCCGAAGGGCCGGTCCGTCAGCTCCCGCACCTTGCGGATCTCCTGCCGTAGCTCCTCCGGCGCCATGATGGCGGCGCCGATGACGCCCAGGCCACCGGCGTTAGAGACGGCGGCCACCAGCTCGGCGCGGGCCACGTCCCCCATCCCAGCCAGGATGACGGGGTACTCGATGCCCAGCATCTCGCACAGCTTCGTCCGCAGGACCGGCCTGCCCATGGCTCCCCTCCTGGCCCGCCCCGGCGGGCCCCTGTTCTGCAGGCCCCGATTATAGCCCTGGTCTGACGTTCACGGCAAGGGTATGGTGCCCTCGTGAGCGCCGAGGGGGCGGTGCTATAATTCCCGGCGTGAGCGACCGACAGCCCCGCCTGGTGCTCCTGGACGGCCACGGCATCATCCACCGCTCCTACCACGCTATGCGGGAGCAGCCCCTCACGGTGCGTCACACCGGGGAGGTCATAACCGCCGTATACGGCTTCGCCAACACGCTCCTCTCCGTCCTCCAGGAGCTGCGGCCCACTCACGTGGCGGTGGCGCTGGACAAAGGGCGTCTCACCTTCCGCCACCGGCTGGACCCCACCTACAAGGCCCATCGCGTGGAGATGCCGGACGATCTGCGCTCCCAGATGCGCCGCTGCCGGGAGCTCATAGAGGCCTTCGGCATCCCCATCTACGAGCACGAGGAGTACGAGGCGGACGACATCCTGGGCACCCTGGCCCGCCAGGCGGCGGAGCGGGAGCTGGAGACCTACCTGGTGAGCCTGGACAGCGACATCGCCCAACTGGTGCGGCCGGGGGTGCGCCTGTGGCTCTACCGCCCCTACCAGCGGGACTTCGTCGTCTATGCCACGCCAGAGGACGTGCAGCGACGTTACGGCGTCCTGCCTCAGCAGCTCCCCGACCTGAAGGCCCTCAAGGGCGACGCCAGTGACAACATCCCCGGCGTCCCCGGCGTGGGCGAGAAGACGGCGGTGCGCCTCGTCCAGCAGTTCGGCAGCATCGAAGCGCTGTACGAGCACCTGGACCAGGTGGAGCCCCCCAAGCTGCGGGAGGCGCTCCGCCAGGCCGAGGAACAGGTGCGACGCTCCAAGCACCTGGCCACCATCGCCACCGATGTCCCCGTCCATCTGGACCTGGAGGCCGCCGATTTCTGGGCCCACTACCGTCGCCAGCGGGTCTTAGACCTCTTCCGCGAGCTGGAGTTCAAGAGCCTGGTCTCCCGTCTGCCCCAGGAAGAGGCCGGACGAGAAGGAGAAGAGGATGTGTCGCCCCTGGGACGCGGCGTCCCCGGGCCGGGCCTCGCTGGCGAGGAGCGCTACCAGGTGGTGGACACCGAGGAGGCCCTCGCTGAGTTGGTGCGCCGCCTGGAGGCCCGGGGCGCCTTCGCCCTGGACACGGAGACCACCGGCCTGGAGGCTATGCGGGCCCGCCTGGTGGGCATCTCCCTCTCCCCCGCCCCCGGCGAGGCCTACTACATCCCGGTGGGGCACCTGGGCCACGCCGGGCAACTGCCGCTGGGTCTCGTCCTGGAGCGGTTGCGCCCCCTCCTGGAGAGCGAGGCCGTCAAGAAGACGGCCCACAACGCCAAGTACGACATGGTAGTCCTGGCCCGCCACGGCGTCTGGCTGCGGGGCCTCCAGTTCGACACCATGATCGCCGCCTGGCTGCTGGGCGAGGGCGGCGGCGCCGGCCGCCCGGGGGAGGGCGCTCTGGGACTGAAGTGGCTCGCCTCCCGGCACCTCAACGTGGAGATGACGGAGATAACCAGCCTTATCGGCGCCCGCGGACGGGGGCAGCTCTCCATGGCCGAGGTGCCGGTGGAAGCGGCCGCCCGCTACGCCTGCGCCGATGCCGACATGAGCCTTCGCCTCCGCCACGCCCTGGAGCCTCGCCTGCAGGAGCGGGCCCAGGAGAGGCTTTTCTACGAGATCGAGATGCCCCTGGTGCCGGTGCTGGCCCGCATGGAGCTCAACGGCGTGGCGGTGGAGGCCGGCGTCCTGCGGGAGATGTCCAAGACCCTGAGCGAAGAGATAAAGCGGGTGGAGGAGGAGATATACCGGGCGGTGGGGCACCGCTTCAACATCGGCTCGCCGCAGCAGTTGAGCCGCGTCCTCTTTGAAGAGCTGAAGCTGCCCAAGACGCGTCGACTCAAGTCCGGCGGCTACTCCACCGATGCCCAGTCCCTGGAGGAGCTGCGGGGCGCCCACCCCGTCATCGACCTCATATTCGACTACCGGGAGCTGACGAAGCTGAAGAGCACCTACGTGGACGCCCTGCCCGGCCTGGTCCACCCGGAGACGGGGCGCATCCACAGCGAATTCAACCAGACCGGGACGGCCACCGGCCGCCTCTCCTCCAGCAACCCCAACCTGCAGAACATACCCGTCCGCACCGAGCTGGGAGGGCAGATCCGGCGGGCCTTCATCGCCCGCGACGTGGGGCCCGACCCCTACCTCCTGGCGGCCGACTACTCCCAGGTTGAGCTGCGGGTGATGGCCCACTACACCCGTGACCCGGCTCTGGTAGAGGCCTTCCTGCGGGACGAGGACATCCACGCCGCTACCGCCTCCCAGGTCTTCGGCGTGCCCCTGGACCAGGTGACGCCGGTGATGCGGCGGCGGGCCAAGGTCTTCAACTTCGGCGTCCTGTACGGCCTTACCCCCTACGGCCTCTCGGTGCGGGAGCGCATATCCCAGGAGGAGGCGGCCGAGTTCATCCGTCGCTACTTCGAACGCTACCCGGGCATCCGGCGCTACATCGAGGAGACGGTGCAGCGGACGCGAGAGCTGGGCTACGCCGAGACCCTCTTCGGTCGGCGTCGCTACCTGCCCGACATCAACTCACCCAACCACAGCGTGCGCCAGGCGGCGGAGCGAGCCGCCATCAACATGCCCATCCAGGGCACTGTGGCGGATATCATGAAGATCTCCATGAACCGCCTCCAAGCGGAGCTGGAGCGGCGGGGCCTCCGCAGCCTCATGATCCTCCAGGTGCACGACGAGCTTATCTTCGAGTGCCCGGGGGAGGAGCTGTCGGAGATACGGGCGCTGGTGCTGGAGATAATGCCCAGGGCGGCGGAGCTGGTGGTCCCCCTCAAGGTGGACGTGAAGGTGGGCAGGAACTGGGGGGAGATGGAGTAGCGGGGCGGGAAGGAGGCCGATGGCGAGAGCAGATGGCACACCGGGGCCGCCGGAAGGCCGGCCCGGCCGCCGCCGCACTCACACCAGCAGCTTCGGCACCGCCGGCCGCATCTCCCACGATTCCTCCGCCTACTACGCCCGCCGCCTGTACGATGGCCTCCCCCGCGAGGTGCCCCAGCCCTACCAGGAGGTTCCCCTGCCACCCCACTTGGTGGACGCCGTCCTCTGCAAGAGCAGCGAGCGCATGGAGGAGCTGCCGGACTGCTCCGTCCACCTCATGGTCACCTCGCCTCCCTACAACGTGGGCAAGGAGTACGACGAAGACCTGACCCTGGACCAGTACTGCTCCTTCCTGCGCCGGGTGATGACCGAGGTCTACCGAGTCCTGGTGCCGGGCGGCCGCGCCTGCATAAACATCGCCAACCTGGGGCGGCGCCCCTACCTGCCCCTCCACGCCTTCATCGTCCAGGAGATGCTGGGGCTGGGCTTCCTGATGCGGGGGGAGATCATCTGGGACAAGGGGGCCAGCGCCAGCCCCTCCACCGCCTGGGGTAGCTGGCGCTCCCCCGTGAACCCGACGCTGCGGGACACCCACGAATACATCTTGGTCTTCTGCAAGGGGAGCTTCGGCCGGGCCAACCCACAGCGGCGGCGGAGCACCATCGGCCGGGAGGAGTTCCTGGAGTCCACCAGGAGCGTCTGGCGCTTCCCGGCCGAGCCGGCCGGCAAGGTGGGCCACCCGGCCCCCTTCCCCGTGGAGCTGCCCCGTCGTCTCATCCAGCTCTACACCTTCGAGGGCGAGGTGGTGCTGGACCCCTTCATGGGGAGCGGCACCACCGCCCTGGCTGCCCTGGAGACGGGCCGCCACTTCGTGGGCTATGAGATAGACCCCCGTTACGTGGAGATGGCGCAGCGGCGCATAATGGAGGCCAGGGCGGCCCTCCGCCCGCCCGGGCCCACTAGCTAGGCGTGCCAGAGCTGCCAGAGGTAGAGACCGTCCGCCGGGGGCTGTGGCCCCTGGTGCAGGGCCGGCGCGTCCTGGACGCCTGGTTCTCGTCAGAGGCGCCTCAGCTCCTGGCCTGGCCCTCTAGGGCGGAGGAGTTCACCCGGGGGCTGGTCGGCCAGCGTATCGAGGAGGTGGGGCGGCGGGGCAAGTACCTGCTCTTCCCCCTTTCCGGCGGCCGCACCTGGATCGTCCACCTGCGGATGACGGGCGCCCTCCTCTACCGCTCCCACGGCTGTCAGGGAGAGGCCTACCTGCGGGCCCGCTTTCTCCTGGAGGATGGCGTCTTCCTCTGCTACACCGACCTGCGCAAGCTGGGGCGCATGTGGCTGGTGGAAGACCCCGCCCAGGTGGTGGGGAAGCTGGGGCCGGAGCCCCTGGGGGGCGACCTGACGACGTCCGCCCTGGCGGAGCGGTTGCGCCGGCGGCGCACTCCCATCAAGGCGGCGCTGCTGGACCAGACGGTGGTGGCCGGCCTGGGGAACATCTACGCCGATGAGGCCCTCTTCGAGGCGGGGCTGCATCCCTGCCGCCTGGCCTCGTCCCTCTCCTTGGAGGAGGTGGAGCGCCTGCGGGCGGCCATCGAGCGGGTGCTGACGGCGGCGCTGGAGCACGGCGGCTCCAGCTTCCGGGCCTACGTTGACGCCGAGGGGAGGCCGGGCTCCTTCCACCTGCACGTCAAGGTCTTTCGGCGCACCGGGCAGCCCTGCTATCGCTGTGGCGGCCTCGTCGAGCGGCTGAAGGTGGGGGGACGATCCACCCACTTCTGCCCACGCTGCCAGCCGTGGCCGACGCCCGTTACCTGACGGCTGTCAGCTCCCCCCGGACCACGACCCGCAGCGTGTAGTCCCCGCCGAAGCGCTCATTGGGGTCGGGCACCCAGCTGCCGCCGCAGGTGATGATGGTTATGGTGTCCCTATCGGTGGGGGCCATGACCCTCAGGGAGTTGGGGTCGTCCGGGTCTACGGTGAAGTTCTCGGTCACCTGGTAGACCAGCTCCTTGCCCTCGCCGGTGAAGATGTGGATCGTCTGCCCCGGCGCCAGGGTGCCCAGCCCCCAGAAGATGGCCGGGGCGCGGTTCCAGGTGACGTGGCCGGCGAAGACGGCGTTGCTGCCCTGCCCGGGCAGGGCCGTGAAGTTGTACCAGGCCACCACAGTGCCCGGCGACTGGCTGTTGCTCCAGTCTGGGACGTAAGGGACGCCCTGGGGGTCAAGGCCCAGGGTCATGGCGGAGGCATCCACCCCCAGGGAGGGGATCGCTATGCGCACGGGGGGTGAGTGGTTCACCGGCGCCTGACGGGTGGCCAGGGCCAGCGGTTGCTGCTGGGGCGTTGGCGTGGGGGCCGGGGGCATCGTGGCCACCGCGTCGGCCGGCCCCGGCGGCTGCAGGGGCTGTCGTGACTCCCCTCCCCAGGCCTGGAAGGCCAGGAGGGAGAGCCCTCCCGCCAGCAGCACCAGGGCTACCGCTGCCATTCCCCATCTCGGAATGCTCCGCATGGCCGCTGCCCGCCTCCCCATTAACCTGAATGATTATCTAGTATACGCCATTACAGAAGGCGCCGTCGGGGCGTCCCGGCAGTGTATATTAGGGGGCGGAGTGGAGAGCGCAACAGTGCAGGGGCTGACGGACATCCCTGGCATCCTGGTGGGCCACTGGACGGACCGCGAGGCGGCCACCGGCTGCACCGTCGTCCTCTGCCCGGAGGGTGCTGTCGCCTCGGCGGAGGTGGCGGGAGGCGCCCCGGGCACCCGCGAGACGGACCTGCTGCGGCCGGGCTTCCTGGTGGAGCGGCTGCACGCCGTCCTGTTGACTGGGGGGAGCGCCTTCGGGCTGGACGCCGCGGGGGGCGTCATGCGCTGGCTGGAGGAGCGAGGCGTTGGCTTCCCCACCGCCGCTGGCCCCGTCCCCATAGTGGTAGGGGCTGTCATCTATGACCTGGGCATCGGCCGGGGGGATGTCCGCCCCGGCCCGGAGGCGGGCTACGCCGCTTGCCGGGCGGCCAGCGCCGGCCCGGTGGCGGAGGGGTGTGTGGGCGCCGGCACCGGTGCCACCGTGGGGAAGGTGCTGGGTCTGGAGCGGGCCACCAAGGGCGGCCTGGGCACCGCCCTGGAGACGATGCCCGGCGGCCCCTCCGTGGCCGCCCTGGTGGCGGTCAACCCCCTGGGCGAGGTGGTGGACCCGGACAGCGGTCGCATCGTGGCGGGGGCGCGCGCCCTGGAGCGGGGCTACGTGCCCACCCTGGAGGTGCTGCGGGAGCGGCGGGGCCTCCTTCCCTTCAGCCAGGGCAACAGCACCATAGGCGTGGTGGCCACCGACGCTGTCTTGGACAAGGCGGCCTGCCAGCGCCTGGCCCGCATGGCCCACGATGGCCTGGCCCGCAGCATCCGCCCCGTCCACACGCAGGTGGACGGGGACGTCCTCTTCGCCCTGGCCACCGGCCGGGCGGGACGGCCGGCCGACCTGACGGCCCTGGGCGCCCTGGCCGCCCGCGCCGTGGAGCGGGCCGTCCTGCGGGCCGTCCGCCTGGCCGAGTCCCTGGCCGGCGTGCCCGCCTGCCGGGACTGGCCGCCCTGAAGGCGGCCGCGTTGAACCGCCCGGCTAAGCCGTGCTATCATGACTGGTCAGGACATGTCCGCGCTTGATGACCTTTACCGCGAGATAGCCAACTGTAACGACTGTGGCCTGTGCGAGAAGGCCACGAAGCACGTCCCCGGCGAAGGGCCAGAGGACGCCGAGGTGATGTTCGTAGGCGAGGCGCCAGGGTTCCACGAGGATCGGCAGGGGCGCCCCTTTGTGGGGCCGGCCGGTCAGTTTCTCAACGAGCTCCTGGAGTCCGTGGGGCTGCGGCGGGAGCAAGTTTACATAACCAACGTGGTGAAATGCCGGCCACCCGGCAACCGCGACCCCCTCCCCTCGGAGGTGGCCGCCTGCCGCAAGCACCTGGAGCGCCAGATAGAGATCATCAGGCCGCGGGTGATAGTGACCCTGGGCCGGCACTCCCTCTCCTGGTTCTTCCCCAAGGACTCCATCGGCAAGGTGCATGGCCAGAAGCGACAGAAGGACGGCACCTACTTCCTTCACCTCTACCATCCTGCGGCGGCCCTGCACGCCCCCCAGATGCGAGAGACCATAGAGGAGGACTTCAAGAAGCTGCCGGAGGTGCTGGAGGAGGCGAGGCGGAGCGGGCCCCCGCCCGATGCCCCGTCCTCGGCGGCCGAGCAGATGCGCCTTTTCTAGGCCGCCCCGGGGCCGACGGTGGCGAGGTGGCCGTCCCTCAGCGTCGCAGCAGCCAGCACCGACAGCCCCGCGGGACCGTTGCCCGGGAGGCCAGACCACTTGAAACGGGCCAGCTTGCAGTCATCAGGGTGAGACCGCCATGAGCGAGAAGCTGCGCGTGGTGCCCCTCGGGGGCCTGGGCGAGATCGGCAAGAACATGATGGCCCTCGAGTTCGGCGACGACCTCATCGTCATAGACGCCGGGGTGATGTTCCCGGAGGAGGAGATGCTGGGGGTGGACCTGGTCATCCCCGACGTCACCTACGTGGCCAACCGGCGTCACAAGCTGCGGGGCATCGTCATCACCCACGGCCACGAGGACCACACGGGCGCCCTCCCCTACGTGTTGCCCCAGATCCCCGCCCCCATCTACTGCACCCGCCTGACGCGGGGCCTCATCCAGGTGAAGCTGGCGGAGCATGGGCTGCGGGAGCAGGTAGAGGTGCGGGTGGTCCAGCCCGGGGAGAGGGTGCGGCTGGGCAGCTTCACCGTCCAGTTCGTCCACGTGACCCACAGCATCCCGGACTCGGCGGCCCTGGCCATCCAGACGCCGTTGGGCCTGGTCTTCCACACCGGGGACTTCAAGCTGGACCACACGCCGGTCATGGGGCCTCCCACCGACCTGCAGCGCATCGCCGAGTTCGGGCGCCAGGGGGTCCTCCTCCTCCTCTCCGATTCCACCTACGCCGACGTGCCCGGCTACACCCCGTCCGAGCGTATCGTCAGCGACACCCTGTGGCAGGTGATGGCCAGGTCACAGGGGCGGGTCATCGTCGCCACCTTCGCTTCCCTTATCTCTCGCATGCAGCAGGTGGTGGACGCCGCCACTGCCACCGGTCGACGTGTCTTCGTGACGGGGCGCAGCATGATGGAGAACGTCCGGATGGCGGTGGAGCAGGGCTACCTGCGCAGCGACCAGGACCTGCTGGCCCCCATAGAGCGGATGCGCGGCCTGCCCCCTGACCGGGTGGTCATCCTCACCACCGGCGCTCAGGGAGAGCCGACGTCGGCCCTGGTACGCATGGCCAACCGGGACCACCGCTACCTGGAGGTGCAGGAGGGGGATACGGTGGTCCTCTCCTCCTCGCCCATCCCCGGCAACGAGGTGCTCATCAACCGCACCATCAATAACCTGTATCGGCTGGGGGCGCGGGTGTTGCACAGCCGGGGGCCGGACATGCACGTCCACGTGCGGGGGCACGCGGCCCAAGAGGAGCTGAAGCTGATGCTGGGGCTGCTGCGGCCCCGCTTCTTCGTCCCCATCCACGGCGAGTACAGGCACCTGGTGTTGCACGGAGAGCTGGCCAAGGCCATGGGCGTGCAGCCCCAGAACATCTTCGTCCTGCAGGACGGCGATATCCTGGAGCTGGATGAGTCCTACGGCCGGGTGGTGGGCAGGGCGTCCGCCGACCACGTCTACGTGGACGGCCTGGCGGTGGGCACCGATCAGGTGGTGCTGCGGGACCGCCAGCACCTGGCCAAGGACGGCGTGCTGGTGGCCCTGGTGACGGTGGACAAGAGCACGGGGCGCCCCTTGGCGCCGCCGGACATCATCTCCCGGGGCTTCGTGGCGGAGGCGCCCCTGGAGCGCCTGCTGGAGCGGGCCCGCCACCTGATCCTGCAGGAGCTGGAGAAGGGCCAGGGGCAGGTGGACCACGCTGAGCTGGCCTCCCGTCTGCATGATAGCCTGGCCAAATTCATATACAATGAGACCCGTCGTCGGCCTATGATCCTGCCTCTCACCGTGGAGCTGTAGGGAAAGGCGGCGAGACGAGGGCGGTGAGACGATGGCCTTGAGGACGCGAGGACGCCGGGGCCACCTGCGCCGCAGCCGCTACGGCTATGGCGCCTATCGTTACGTGGCGCCCCGGCCGCGGCGCCGCCCGCGGCGGCCGTCGCGGCTGGGCCTGGGGCCGTGGCCCTGGCTGCTGGCCGGCGCCGGCGCGGCGGTGGGCCTGGTCTTCCTGGTTCCCCTCCTGCTGGCCGCCTTCCGCTGGCTCTTCGCCGCTCTGGGGCTGGGGCTCCCTCTGGTGGTCCTCACCCTCGCTGCCGATGCCTGGCTCCTCTGGCGGCTTGGCGCCTCCGGCCCTCCCCTCTCTTGGCGACGGTGGCTGGGCCTGCACCTCCTGCTGGCGGCCATCCTGGGCGCCCTGGGCCTCCTGGCCCCTCCCTGGCGCTTCGCCGGATCCTCCCTGGGCGACCTCTCTGCCGGCGGACGGGCCGGAGCCTTCCTGATGGGTAGCCTCCCCGGCCTCCTGGGCTGGCTGGCGGCCACCCTCGGGGCGGTCTGGGCCCTGGAGCCGCGGTCGGTCCGGCTGGCGGTACGGGGAGCCGCCCTGACGGGCCGCTGGCTCCTTTCCCTGGACATCCCCTCCCGCTCCTGGCGGGGGCTGCGCGCCTTTCTGGTCTGGCTGGGCTCCCTCCTCCCCAGCGGCGAGGAGGACTCCCTGCCGGAGCTCTCTCC
>BEIB01000019.1 GCA_002898615.1 bacterium HR25
ACCTCATTGCCGATTGCGGTGGGATTTGGTATATCTAAAGCCAAACACCTGATGGCAGTCCGTCCCCTGGCGGATGCGGTCGTCATAGGCAGCGCCATCATCGAGCGGATCGAGGGAGAGAACTTTGAAGACCGGGTCAAGGAGTATGTGGAGGTGGTCACCGGCCGCAGGGGGCCTGGGCAGGCCAGTTAGGCTGGCGGTCCGGCCCCGGGCCGGGGCGTATGGGTGGAGCTAGTGGGGCCGCTGTCCGGGCCAGGTGGAGGCGAAGGTCGCACTATGCTCTGCCGAGGCATCAGGGGCGCTACCACCGTCGCGGCCAACACACGGGAGGCCATTCTGGAGGCCACGCGGGAGCTCCTGACGGCCATGACGGAGGCCAACCAGATACGGCCCGAGGATGTAGCCTCCGTCTTCTTCACCACCACTCCTGACCTGACGGCAGAGTTCCCGGCCGTGGCGGCCCGGCAGATGGGCTGGGACCACGTGGCCCTCCTCTGCGGTCACGAGATGAATGTCCCTGGCTCGCTGCCTATGTGCCTGCGCATACTGCTGCATGTCAACACCGAAAAACGGCCGGAGGAGATCGTCCACGTCTACCTGAGAGGGGCCCGGGCGCTGCGGCCCGAGTTCGCCACTTAGCCGGCCGGAGAGTCTCATCGCTACGGATGGAGGGCATGAGGAGGGAGAACAGCATGATCGTGGTCATGAAGATGGGCGCCACGCCGGATCAGATAGAGGCCGTCTGCGCCAAAATACGGGAGTTGGGCTACCGCGACCGCCCCATCCAGGGTGTGGAGCGCACCGTGGTGGCAGTGCTGGGACAGGTCTACCCGGAGATGGTGGACGAGTTCGCGGTCATGGACGGCGTGGAGACGGTCCTCAGGGTGAGCAAGCCCTACAAGCTGGCCAGCCGCGAGGTGCATCCCTTTGACACCGTGGTGCGCGTGGGCGGGCTGGAGATAGGAAACGGCCAGATAGTGGTGATGGCCGGCCAGTGCTCCATCGACACGGAGGAGTACACCATGGCCACCGCCCGCGCCGTCAAGGAGGCTGGCGCCCACATCCTGCGGGGCGGTGCCTTCAAGCCCCGCACCAACCCCCACACCTTCGAGGGGCACGGCCGGCGAGGGCTGGAGCTCCTGGCCCGTGCCAAAGCCGAGACCGGCCTCCCCATCATAACCGAGGTCCTGGACCCCCGGGACGTGGAGATGGTGGCGGAGACGGCCGATATCCTCCAGATAGGCTCCCGCAACGGCCAGAACTTCGCTCTCCTCAAGGAGGTAGGCCGCACCGACAAGCCGGTCCTCCTGAAGCGGGGGATGTGGGCCACGGTGGAGGAGTGGCTCCTGGCCGCCGAACACATCATGAGCCAGGGCAACCACAACGTCATCCTCTGTGAGCGGGGCATCCGCACCTTCGAGACGGCCACCCGCTTCACCTTCGATGTCAACGCCATCCCCCTGGTGAAGCGGGAGAGCCACCTGCCCGTCATCGCCGACCCCAGCCACGGAACAGGCCGCTGGTATCTGGTGGAGCCGGTGGCCCTGGCGGCCATCGCCGCCGGGGCGGACGGCCTCATCATCGAGGTGCACGTCAGCCCCGACCACGCCCTGTCCGACGGCGCCCAGTCCCTCACGCCCGAGAACTTCGCCCGCCTCATGGAGCGATTGCGCGGGCTGTGCGAGGCCCTGGGCCGTCCCCTCCACCCGCCGGCTGTCGAGGCGCAGAGGGCCTCCACCTCCTGAGAGGGCAGCCTCGTGCAGGAGAGCCAGGCCGGCGGCCCACACTGGGAGCTGGAGCGGTTGCTGGAGCTGGTCGAACGGGGCGAAATTGACATAACTGATATCTCCCTGGCGGAGGTGATAGGAGAGAGCTGGGCCGGGGTGCAGGGGCGGCCAGAGCCCGATGCCCTGGCCCAGTTCGTCCTGGTGGCGGCGCGGCTGCTGGAGCGCAAGGCGAAGGCCCTCCTCCCCCGGCCCGAGGCCCCCCCGTCCCCGCCCGACCCCGCTCCCCGGGGGGAGGCCTCCCGGTCCCCGGAGGAGTACCAGCTCTTCCAGGAGGTGGCCCAGCTCCTGCGGGCCTGGGAACAGGGTCGGCGTGCCTATCACCGGCCTTCCCTCCGCCGCACTCTACCTCTCTCCTCCGGTCTGCGGGGCGTAACCCTGAACGACCTCCTCCGCCTGGTCCAGGAGGCGCTGGCGGAGCGCCCCGGCGAGCGGGAGCCCCTCTCCCTGGAGGAGGAGACGGTCCACATCGAAGAGAAGATGGAAGAGGTGACGCAGGCCCTGCGCCGCCACCGGGGTCAGCTCTCCTTCCGCGGTCTCCTGGCCGCCTGTCGCACGCGGCGGGAGGTCATCGTCCTCTTCCTGGCAGTGCTGGAGCTCATCAAGCAGGGACTCCTCTGGGCGGAGCAGGAGGCCCCCTTCGGCGAGATCCTCCTGGTAGAGGCAACGCCGGAGTCGGTGGCCCCCTGACTAGTGCCCGGCGGGCCCTTTCTGGGTAGACTGGAACTGGCCATGAGCGCCATGACCAAGCGAGAGCGGGTGCAGGCGGCCCTGAAGGGGCGGCCGGTGGACCGCGTCCCCGTCTCCGCCTGGGGCCACGACTTCCTACGGGAGTGGACGGCCCAGGGGCTGGCCGAGGCCACCCTGGAGAGCTACCGCCGCTTCGACTGGGACTTCATCAAGGTGAACCCCCGCGCCACGTACTACGCCGAGGCCTGGGGCGCCCGCTATCGGCCCTCCGGCCGGGCGGACGGCGAGCCTGAGCTGGTGGAGGCGGCCGTCCGCTCCGCCGCTGACCTGGACGACATCGGCCCCATAGACTGGGGGAGCGGCCCCTTCGGCGAGCAGCTTGAGGCCCTCCGCCTCATCGACCGTGGGCTGGCGGGGGAGGCCCCCTTCGTCCAGACCGTCTTCTCGCCTCTCGCCGTCATGAGCCGCCTCACCGGGAGCACCCGCAAGGTGCGGGAGCTGCTAACCGAACACCCCCACGAGGTGGAGCGGGCCCTGGAGGGCATCGCCCGCACCCTGGCCGGCTACGCCCGCGCCTGCCTGGAGGCGGGCGCCAGCGGCATCTTCTTCGCCACCGTGGAGTGGGGGAGCCGGGGGATCATCTCCCCTGCCGAATACGCCCGCTTCGGCCGTCCCTACGACCTCCAAGTGCTGGCCGCCGTGGCCGATGCCCCTTTCAACATCCTCCACGTCTGCCGCGCCCCCAACCAGCTCCTCTGGCTGCTGGACTACCCGGTGGCCTGCTTCCACTGGGCGGCCCACGAGACCACCAACCCTGGCCTGGGCGAGGTAATGGCGCGGACGGGGGCCGCCGTCGCTGGCGGCGTCGACCACGAGGGGGCGCTGCGGGACGGCACGCCCGAGGAGGTGGCCCGGCAGGCCAGGGGCGCCATCGCCGAGACGGGTGGCCGGCGCTTCCTCCTGGCCCCCGCCTGTTCCGTGGCGCCCATGGCGCCGGAGGCCAATCTGCGCGCCCTGAGGGAGGCAGCGGAGAGGCTGCCATGAGCGTGCCTGGCCTGGCCAGAGAGGAGCTGCTGCGCATCGCCCCGGGGCGGGAGACCATCGTCACCGTCGGCAAGTTCGACGGCGTCCACCGGGGGCATCAGCACCTGGTCTCCTGGCTCCTCTGGCGGGCCCGGGAGGCCGGCCTGGCCTCCGTCGTCCTCGTCCTCCACCCCAATCCTATAACCGTCCTGCGGCCGGGAACCCGCGTCAGCTACCTGACGGGGCTGGAGGAGCGTCTGGAGCTGCTGCGCTCCCTGGGCCCGGACCGCGTGGGCGTCCTCTCCTTCACCTCGGAGCTAGCCCTCGTCTCCGCCGCCGATTTCGTCCGTCTGCTGGTGGAGACGCTGCGCATGCGCGTCCTAGTGATGGGCCCGGACATGGCCCTGGGGCGCAACCGCGAGGGCACCGTGGAGACGCTGAGCGCCATCGGCCGGGAGCTGGGCTTCCGTGTGGAGGTGGCCCCCCTGCTGCGGGAGAGCGGCAAGAAGGTGGGCTCTTCCGCCGTGCGGGAGGCCCTGGCCAGGGGGGACATGGAGGAGGTGGCCCGCCTCCTGGGCCACCCCTACAGCCTGCGCGGCCCCGTGGTCCGGGGAGAGGGGCGGGGCCGCCACCTGGGCTTCCCCACCGCCAACATCGCCGTGGCGCCGGACAAGGCGCTACCTCCCTACGGCGTCTACGTTACCCTCGCCCACGTGGGGGAGATGGCCCTCCCCTCCTGCACCAACATCGGCGTGCGGCCTACCTTCCCCGAGGCCGACCCCACCCCCACCGTGGAGGCCTACATCCTGGACTACCAGGGCGACCTCTACGAGCAGGAGGTGCGGCTGGACGTCCTCCACCGCTTGCGGGACGAACTGAAGTTCGATACTGTGGACGACCTGATAGCGGCCATGCACCGGGACATCGAGCGGACGCGGGAGTACTTCGCCCAGCTCTCCCGCAAGGGGCACGCCCTCTGAGTCGTGGCGCCATGGGCGATGTGAGGATTCCCAGCGACGAGGAGCTGCGGCGGCTGACCCGCCGGGCGGTGGCCGAGATCGTGCCCGAGGAGGAGTTCCTGGCCGCCCTCCGCTCCGGCCGGCGGCTCCGTCTCAAGATGGGCTTCGACCCCACGCGTCCGGTCATCACCCTGGGCTGGGCGGTGGGGCTGCGCAAGCTGCGCCAGCTCCAGGAACTGGGGCATCTTGTCGTCCTCATCATCGGCGACGTGACCGCCCAGATAGGCGACCCCTCGGGGCAGTCGGAGACGCGGCCCATGCTCACCGCCGAGGAGGTGCAGGCCAACGCCGAGGCGATCCTCCAGAAGTTCTTCCTCATCCTGGACGAGTCCCGCACCGAGGTGCGCCGCCAGAGCGAGTGGTTCGGCAGCTTCACCCTGGGGGATGTCGTCCGTCTGGCCGCCAAGGCCACCGTGGCCCAGATGCTGCAGCGGGAGGACTTCGCCCGCCGCTTCGAGGCCGGCCGGCCCATCGGCCTCCACGAGCTGGTCTATCCCCTTCTCCAGGGCTACGACTCCGTAGCCATCCAGGCCGATGTGGAGTTCGGCGGGACGGATCAGAAGTTCAACATACTGGTGGGGAGGGAGCTGCAGCCCCAGTTCGGCCAGCGGCCCCAGTGCGCCCTCCTGGTGCCCCTGCTAGTGGGGCTGGACGGCCAGCGCAAGATGAGCCAGTCCCTGGGCAACTACGTCGCTATCGACGCCCCGCCCCACGATATGTTCGGCAAGCTCATGTCCATCCCGGACCACCTCATCCTCCAGTACCTAGAGCTCCTCACCGATGTCCCGGACGAGGAGCTGGCGGAGCTGGCGCAGGCCCTGGAGGAGCGGCAGGTCAACCCCATGGAGGTCAAGATGCGCCTGGCCCGGGAGGTGGTGGCCCAGTTCCACGGCCCGGAGGCGGCCCGCCGGGCCGAGGAAGAGTTCGTGCGGGTCTTCCGCGAGCGGGAGATGCCTGAGGAGGTGCCGGAGTGGCCCCTCCCCCTGGCCGGCGGGAAGGCCCGTCTGGCGGCCCGGGAGCTGGCGACGGCCCTCCAGCAGGCCCACCTCTGGCCGGTGAGCGTCTCCGAGGTGCGCCGCCTCATCGGCGAGGGAGCGGTGGAGGTGGACGGCCAGCGCGTCCGTCGCGAGAGCGAGCTCTGGGTCTGGCCGGGTGCCCTGCTGCGAGTGGGGAAGCACCGCTTCCTGCGCATCGTGGACGCTGGCCGTGGTGGCTAGCGATGCCCTCCAGCGCCGTCGGCGTCGACATCATCGAAATCGAGCGCATACAGGCTGCCCTGGCCCGCTTCGGCGACCGCTTCCTGCGCCGCGTCTACACCCCCCTGGAGGCCGCCCTATACCGTCGCCGCCCCCACGAGCTGGCCGCCCGCTTCGCCGCCAAGGAGGCGGTTATGAAGGCCCTGGGCACCGGCGCTCGCGGCGTCGCCTGGCGTGAGATAGAGGTCCTTCCCAACCGGCGGGGCAAGCCCCTGGTCTATCTCCACGGGCGGGCGCGGGAGCGGGCGGCGGCGCTGGGCCTCTCCGGGCTGGACGTCAGCATGTCCCACTCTCGGGACTACGCCGTGGCCATGGCCGTGGGCCAGACCGAGGCGGACGCCGTAGCCGACCGCGACCGCTGGCGGGAGCAACTGGCCGCCATCCTGCGGGAGCGGGGCCTCCTGCCCTGACGGCCGGGCAGAGGGGCCTTTGAAACCCCACCGCTACATAGGAGAATAGCTTCAAAAGGAGCGGAGACGGCGCAGCATGAAGCTGGTCACGGTAGCGGAGATGCGGGAGGCCGAGGCGCGCGCCGGCGTCCCCGTCTCCCAGCTCATGGAGAATGCCGGCCTGGCCGTGGCCCAGGAGGTATGGCTGCTGCTGGGTGAGGTGGTTGACAGGCGCGTCCTCGTCCTGGTGGGCCCAGGCAACAACGGTGGCGATGGCCTGGTGGCCGCCCGTCACCTGCACGACTGGGGCGCCCACGTAGTGGTCTATTTGGTACGGCCCCGTGCCGAGGACGACCCTGTTTACAGAGAGGTAGCTCAGCGGGGGATAACCGTCCATCGGGCCTGGGAGGACGCCGCCCAGGGCTACCCTCGGCTGGAGGAGGCGCTGCAGACGGCCGATGTAGTGATAGATGCCATCCTGGGCACCGGCCGCGCCCGCCCCATCGAGGGGGAGATGGCCGAGGTCCTGGGGCGCCTGGCCGCCGCCCGCTCCCGCACCTGGGGGCCGCGCCTCATCGCCCTCGACCTCCCTACCGGCGTGGACGCCGATACCGGCGCCGCCGACCCCCACGCTGTGGCCGCCGATGTGACGGTGGCCCTGCAGTGGAGCAAGGTGGGCCTCCACCAGTTGCCCGGCTCCCAACTGGCCGGTCAGGTGCAGACGGTGGACATCGGCATCCCGGCGGAGATCGAGTCGGCCCTGAGCACAGAGCTCATGGACCGGCGCTGGGCGCGGAGCGCCCTGCCACCGCGGCCCGCCGGGGCGCACAAGGGGACCTTCGGCCGCGTCTACGTCGTGGCCGGCTCCCCCCGTTTCACAGGGGCGGCCAGGCTGGCCGCCCTGGGGGCCCTGCGGGTGGGAGCGGGGCTGGTCACCCTGGCCTGCGCCCGCACCGTACACCCCGTGGTGGCGGCTGGCCTCCTGGAGCCTACCTTCCTGCCCCTTCCCGACCACGAGGGCCAGCTCTCCGCCGAGGCGGTCAGCCCCCTCCTGGAGGCACTGGAAGGGGACAGCGAGTCCCTGCTGGTGGGGCCGGGGCTGGGCAAGGCCGCCTATGTCCAGGCCTTTCTGGGCTCTCTTCTGGCCGCCCTGGAGGGCCGACAACTACGCGCCCTCGTGCTGGACGCCGATGGCCTCAACAATCTGGCCCTCCTTAAGGACTGGCCGCAGCGCCTGCCGCCTTACGCTGTCCTCACCCCTCACCCCGGCGAGATGTCCCGCCTGACGGGGCTGTCCGTGGGAGAGGTGCAGGGTAACCGGGTGGCGGTGGCCAGGGAGCACGCCCGGCAGTGGGGTACCTGCCTCGTCTTGAAGGGTGCCCATACGGTGGTGGCCGCCCCGGACGGCCGGGTGCGCATCAGCCCCTTCGTCAATCCCGGCCTGGCCAGTGGCGGCACGGGCGACGTCCTGGCGGGGGCCATCGCCGGCCTGGCCGCCCAGGGGCTGGAGCCCTTCGAGGCGGCCAGCCTGGGTGTCTACCTGCACGGCCTGGCGGCGGAGCGGGCGCGGGTGGAGCTGGGGGACGCCGGCATGCTGGCAGGCGACCTGCTTCCGGAGCTGCCGCGCGCCATCAAAGAGCTGCGGGGGTAGGGATATGCGACGCGGCCTCAGAGGACAGCGCTGGCAGCTCCGTCCGCCGCCACCCCCGAATGCCCTGGCCGAGTCGCCCTATCCACCCCTGATCCGGCAACTGCTGTGGCACCGGGGCGTCGCCAGCGTCGCCGAGGCGGAGCGCTTCTTCGCCCAGACGCCCACGGAGCACGATCCTTTCCTCCTGCCGGAGATAGGGCGGGCCCTGGCCTGCCTGCGGCGGGCCATCCTGGAGGGCGAGGCCGTGGCCGTCTTCGGCGATTTCGACGTGGACGGCGTCACCGCGGCCGCCCTCCTCACCGAGACGCTGCGCGATCTGGGCGCCACCGCTGTCCCCTACATCCCGGACCGCTTCAGCGAGGGCTACGGCCTCAACATACCCGCCCTGCAGATGCTGGCGGAGGCGGGCGTCCGCACGCTGGTGGCCGTGGACTGTGGCACCACCGCCCTGGCGGAGGTGGCGGAGGCGCGGCGGCTGGGCATGGAGGTGGTCGTCCTGGACCACCACACCGTGCTGGACTCCCTGCCGGGCGCCGTCGCCACCGTCAATCCCAAGCGTTCCGACAGTCGCTATCCCCAGCCGGAGCTGGCCTCGGTGGGGCTGGCCTACAAGCTGGCCGCCGCTCTCTACGACTCCCTGGCCCGCCCCTTTCCGGACCATATCTATCTGGACCTGGTGGCCCTAGGCACTGTGACCGACCTGGTGCCGCTGGTGGACGAGAACCGCTGGCTCCTGCAGCGAGGGCTGCGAGCGCTGCGGCGCACCGAGCGGCCGGGCCTGCGCGCCCTGATCGAGGAGTCCGGCCTGGCCGGGCGAGAGGTAGATGTGTGGGCCATCGGCTGGGTGCTGGGCCCCCGCCTCAACGCCGCCGGCCGGCTGGCCCACGCCCGGCAGGCCCTGGAGCTCCTCCTCACCCGGGACGAAGGAGAGGCGCGCCGGCTGGCCCTGGAGCTGTGTCGCCTCAACCAGGAGCGACAGCGGCAGACGGAGGCAGCGCTGGCGCTGGCCCAGGAGATGGTGGCCAGCGAGGGCCCTGCCCCCCTCATCTTCGTGGGCCACCCCGACATCCCCGCCGGCATCGTGGGGCTGGTGGCCAGCCGCCTGGCCGAGGAGCACTACCGGCCGGCCATCGTGTGCGAGGTGGGGCCACAGTTCAGCCGGGGCAGCGGGCGCAGCATCCCGGAGTTCGACATCGTCGCCGCCCTGCGGAGCTGCGGCGACCTCTTCGTCAAGTACGGCGGTCACCGTCAGGCGGCTGGCTTCACCGCCCGGAGCGAGCGACTGGACGAGATACGCGACCTCCTCAGGGAACGGGCGGCCCGGGAGCTGGCGGGTGTGGAGCTGGTGCCGCTCCTGGAGATAGACCTCCCCCTGCCCCTGCGCTCCCTCCGGGGGGAGCTGGTGCGCTGGCTGGAGCGGTTCCATCCCTTCGGCCCGGGGAACCCGGAGCCCGCCTTCCTGGCCCGCGGGGTGAGCGTGGTGGACGTACGCCCCGCTGGCGACGGCGGCCGGCACCTGCGCCTCAAACTGCGGGACGGGCCGGTGGTGTGGCCGGGGACGGCCTTCGGCCTGGGCGACGCTCCCCTCCGGCCGGGCGAGACGGTGGACGTGGTCTACTCCCTGGCGAGGGACCGCGCCCGGGAGGGGCTTCTGGAGCTGAGGATAAAGGACATAGCGCCGGCGGAACCGGGCCTGCTCCCCTCCTAGCCAGTGGAAATGCCCCCGGGGAGCGGGAGCGAGAGGAAAGCGGACTGGCCGCCGCCCGGGCCGCCCGTGGGGGGTGGCCACCGACGGGCGGACGGGGATGACGGCGGCGAGAGGGTACCGTCCTGCGCCTGGCCATCCGTGGAGCGGCCGCCGACTGGCGCGTAAAATAAAAATGTGAGACTGCGCTCCCTGCGGCTGACCAACTTCCGCAACCTCCGTCGACTGGAGCTGGAGCTTCCCGCAGGCGTCCACCTCTTCATAGGCGACAACGCCCAGGGCAAGACCAACCTCCTGGAGGCCGTCCATTTCCTCTCCGCCATGAGGGCCTTCCGGGCGGAGACCGACGCCCAGGTGGTCGGGTGGGAGGGGCTGGCCGAGGGGAGCCCCCTGGCCCGACTGGTGGGCGAGGTGGAGAGAGCGGCCGGGCCCCTTCGTATAGAGCTGGTGGTGACGGCGCGGGAGGGCGCTGGCTCCCTCCAGGCCAGCAAGACCGTGCGGGTCAACGGCGTGCCTCGCCGTTTGCAGGAGGCGGTGGGCCTCTTCCTGGCCGTCCTCTTCACCGTCGAGGACATAGACCTCCTCACCGGGCCGCCGGCCCTCCGTCGACGTCTCCTGGACGGCATCATCGCCCAGACGGATCACGAATACCTGCTGGCCCGCCAGCGCCTGGACAAGGTGCTCCTCCAGCGCAACCACCTGCTGCGCCGACTGCGGGAGAGGGCGGCCCAGCCGGAGGAGCTCGCCTTCTGGGACGAGACCCTGGCCAGCGACGCCGCCTACATCGTCTGGGCGCGGGCCCGCGCTGTGGCCGAGCTTGACCGCCTGACCAGGGAGACCGGCCCCGTCCTGGGCGAGACGGAGGAGCTGAGACTGGTCTACCGTCCCCGGCTAGGGCCGTCCGCCTCCTCCGCCCTGGGCGGGCCGGTGGAGGGGCTGGCCGAGGGGTTCCTGCAAGACCTGCGCCGGGGGCTGCGACACGAGATCGCCGCCGGTATGACCCTCCTGGGCCCCCAGCGGGACGACGTGGAGTTCCAGCTAGCGGGGGCGCCGGTGGCCGGCTACGCCTCCCGCGCCCAGCAGCGAAGCGTCGCCCTGGTCCTGCGACTGGCCGAGGCCCGCTACCTGCAGGCCGTGCGGCATGAGACGCCTGTCCTCCTCCTGGATGACGTCCTCTCGGAGATGGACGGCCGGCGGCGGGCGCGGGTCGTGGAGGCCCTGGCCCCCTACGAGCAGGTCTTCCTCACCGCCACCGATACCTCGCCCTTCCCGGCCGCGCTGCTGGCGCGGGCCTGGGTCTACCTTATTTTCGCTGGCGAGGTGCGGCCGGCTACCTCGCCAGCGGCCCCGTGAGGACGCGCGGCCGTCTGCCTCGGGGCACCACGGCCCAGAGGGCAGCGGGGCAGACCTCCACCACCGGGGGCGACTTCACCATAGCGTCGCCGTCTAGCTGGAGGGGCAGAGGCTGCTCCCACTCCAGGCGGAGCCGCCGGGCCTGCCGGTACAGCACCCGGGACGAACGCAGGTGACGTCGCAGCAGGACGCGCAGGACGTGAAGGACAGTCCCGGCGAGCCCTTCGCCCTGGAAGAGGCAGAGGTCAAGGCGGCCATCGTCCACCAGGGCCAGGGGGGCCACGTCCACCAGGCCGGCGTAGTTGCGGACGTTGGCCGCCACCAGCATGAGGGCACGGGCCTCCACGAGCTCGCCATCGGCCTCCACTCGCAGAGGCCGCCCTCGCCAGCGCAGGGCCTCCCGTATGGCGGCCAGAGCGTAGGCAGCGGCCCCCAGCCGACGCTTGAGGCGGAGACTGACGGTCCGGGCTATCTGGCCGTCCAGCCCGAAGCCGGCCATCAGCAGGAAATGCTCGTCCCCGGCCCTCCCCAGGTCGACACGCCGCCGCTCCCCCTCCAGGGCGGCCCGGGCGGCCGCCTCGGCCCTCAGGGGGAAGCCCATCTCCCGCGCCCAGATGTTGACGGTGCCGGCCGGTATGGGCGCCAGGGCGGTCTCCGTCCCCGCCAGGCCACAGGCCGCCTCTCGCAGGGTGCCGTCGCCGCCGCAGACCAGGACCAGGGAGACAGCGCGCTCGGCAGCCGCCGCCGCCAGGTGACGGGCGTGGCCGGGCCACTCGGTCTCCCGCCACTCGGTCTGCCAGCCCCCCGCCTCCAGCGTTTCCCTGACCTCCTCCAGCCGCCGCCGGGAGGGCAGGTTGTGGGCCACCGGATTGACGATGACGAGAGCGTTGCGCTCCATCCCTCCGCCTCAGGGGTGTGACGCTAGCCCCTGCCTGGTCGCTCCTTTATCATCTTGCATAGTGCGCTCTCGTTCTACGAGCGTTTTGGCATAGACATTTGCCGGCGAGCAAATGCTAAGACATTTTCTGATGTCGGTAGGGGGCGGAGATGGACCTTGACGCAGGCATCAAGTATATGGACCACGTCTGCTGGGCGGCCTGGAGGCTGGAGGACGTCCTCCCTCTCCTGACACAGCTTCTGGGCATGAAGGTGGTGGAGGAGTTCAACGACGAGGAGCGGGGCTACAGCGGCGTTACCCTGCTGGCCCCGGGCGGTAACGTCCGCCTGGAGGTGCTGGTGCCCACCGCCGAGGACTCCTTCCTGGCCCGCTTCCTCCGCCAGCGGGGCCCCGGCCTCCACCACATCACCTTTCACGTGCACGACATAGAGCGGACGGCCGAGGCGATACGGGCCTTCGGCATCGAGCCGTGGGGCGGCATCCACCGGCGCCCGGACGGTGTGGCCGAGACCTTCATCCATCCCAGGGACTCCGGCGGCGTACTCATCCAGTTCTCCCAGTTCCCGGAAGAGACGGGCGCTGCCAAGTAGCCCGCCCCGACGCTGAGCCGACGAGGTAGGAGGCGATGAAAGCGCTGGTCCAGCCGAAGGAAGGTGAACTGAAGCTCAACGGTCTGCGCATCCACTACTTCGAATGGAAAGGGAGGGGGGAGCGGCCCCTCGTCCTTCTCCACGGCCTGCGGGACTACGCCTACTACTGGCAGGACTTCGCCAACCGCATGCTGGACGAGTTCCACATCTGGGCCTACTGCCAGCGGGGCCACGGCGAGAGCGAGCACGCCCCTGGCGGCTACCTGGTCTGGGCCTATGCCTTGGACCTGGCCGCCTTCGTCCGGGCCATCGGCCTGGAGCGCTTCGACCTGGTGGGCCTCTCCCTGGGCTCCCGTTGCGCCATGGCCTACGCCCGCGAGAACTGGCAGCGCCTGCGCCACCTGGTGCTGGTGGACATGGGCCCCCAGATGGCCCGCCGGGGAGCGGTGGGCCTCAAGGAGGACATGACTGCCAAGGTGGACCGCCCTCCCTCTTCCTTCACCTACGAAGAGGCGTGGCGCTTCTTCCAGGAGCAATGGCCTACCCTGGACGGCCCCTCCCTGAGCCGCCTCATCCAGAACGCCCTGGTGGAGAACGAGGACGGCACCTACGCCAACCGCTATGACCGCCGCCTGGCAGATATCACCACTAAGGCGGCCATCGTGGAGATAGACTACCTGTGGGAGTCCCTCACCAGGGTGGAGTGCCCCACCCTGGTGCTGCGGGGCGAGCACAGCCCCATCCTGGACGAAGAGATAGCGGAGCGGATGGTGCGCTCCCTCCCCCGCGGGAGTCTGTACGTCTTCAGGGAGACGGGACACTCCATACCGCGCCTC
>BEIB01000020.1 GCA_002898615.1 bacterium HR25
GCGGCTGGCCTGGGGGATGAGCATCTCCAGTCGCTTCAGGGGGAGGCTGCCCAGGGAGAGGCCGGGCGCTGGCCCTGCCCGGTAGGCCGCCACCAGCCCGAGGGCGAGAAGACTCAGTATAAGGATGACCAGGCTCGGCCAGTTACTGCTGTCCACCTTGTGCTTCTGTGCCGGCCTTCTTCAGGGGGCGGGCCGGCACGCCTACCACTACCGCCCCGGCTGGCACGTCCCTGGTCACCACGGAGCCAGCCCCGGTAGCAGCGCCTGCTCCTATCCGCACCGGCGCCACCAGCATGGTGCCGCTGCCGATGAACGCTCCGTCCTCGATGACCGTCTGGTGCTTCTCTTTGCCGTCGAAGTTGCAGGTCACGGTGCCCGCGCCGATGTTGACGTTGGCCCCCACCTGAGCGTCCCCCACGTAGCTGAAGTGGTTCACCAGGCTCTGCCGGCCCAGGCGAGAGTTCTTCACCTCGGCGTAGTTGCCCACCCGCACCCCCTCTTCCAGGTGGGCGCCCGGGCGCAGGTGACTGAAGGGCCCCACCTGTACGCCCTTCTCCAGCACCGCCTCCTCCACCACGGAGGCGATCACGCGGCAGCCTTCACCGATGCGACTGTCCACGATGACGCTGTTGGGGCCGATCTCGCACCCGGGGCCGATGACGGTGCGGCCGTTGATGGTGGTGTTGGGCCGCACCACCGTCCCCTCGCCGATGCTGACGCCGGGCCCTATGTATGTGGTCAGAGGGTCTTCTATTGTTACGCCAGCGGCGATGAGCTGGGCGCAGACCTGCAGCCGCTCCTCGGCGGCACGCAGGAGGCGTCGCCATTCGGCACTGAGGGAGTTCTTCAGAAGACTACCCCGGGCAGGCTTCTCGGCCATGGTGGACACCTCGCTGCGGTTCAGGGGCGGGCTGCGCCAGGCACTGGGAGGCTGCTCGGCGCTGGACGGGGAGAGGACAGATCTGTTACGTCCTCTCGTTCTGGAGGTTCGGTCTTATGCCCGCTTAAGGCCTGTTCGTTCAACTCTGACCATCGGCGGCTGCTGGCACAACCACCAAGGCTTACTGTAAGTGCCTTCGCTCCATCCGTCAAGGAGGCGCCTCCCTAGGGCTATGGACGCCTCCATGCTATAATCCGGGCCGCGATGAACTCGTCCCGGATTCGGGAATCCTTCCTGCGCTTCTTCGAAGAGAGGGGACACCAGCGGCTCCCCAGCGCCCCTCTGGTGCCCGTGGGAGACCCTACCCTCCTCTTCACCAGCGCCGGGATGGTGCCCTTCAAGCCCTACTTCATGGGGCAGGCCAGCCCTCCCCACCCCCGCCTGACCACGGTGCAGAAGTGCTTCCGCACCACGGACATAGACTCCGTGGGGGACACCTCCCACCTCACCTTCTTCGAGATGCTGGGCAACTTCTCCATCGGCGACTACTTCAAGGCGGAGGCCATCGCCTGGGCCTGGGAGTACGTGACGCGGGTGCTGGGGCTGGAGGAGGGCCGCCTCTGGACCGCCGTCTACCTGGACGATGACGAGGCCTTCCAGCTCTGGCGCAAGGTGGGCGTCCCCGCCCAGCGCATCATGCGCTACGGGGAGGAGCACAACTTCTGGTACTCCGGCCCCGTGGGCCCCTGCGGCCCCTGCTCCGAGATCCACTACGACTTCGGCGAGGCCTTCGGCTGCGGCCCCCAATGCGAGCCGGCCCATGACTGCGGCCGCTTCCTGGAGGTCTGGAACCTGGTCTTCATGACCTACTTCCGCCAGGCTGATGGCTCTTACACGCCCCTTCCCCGCAAGAACATCGACACCGGCGCCGGGCTGGAGCGGCTCACCTCTGTCCTCCTCTTCCAGAGCGGAGAGTGGGAGCGCTCCCGGCGCCCCAGCGTCTACGACACCGACCTCTTCCGGCCTATCATCCGCCGCGTGGAGGAGCTGAGCGGCCGCCGTTACGGCGCCGACCCGGACACCGACCGCGCCATCCGTATCGTAGCCGAGCACGGGCGGGCGGTGACCTTCCTGGTGGGGGACGAGCGCACCCCGGTAGTCCCCTCCAACGAGGAGCGAGGCTATGTGGTGCGGCGCGTCCTGCGACGGGCCGTCTACTTCGGCTACCGTTTCCTGGACCTGCGCGAGCCCTTCCTGACGCAGGTAGCGAACGCCGTCATCGACCATATGGGGAGCGTCTACCCGGAGCTGGAGCGGCAACGGGAGTTCGTCCTGCGCACCGTGGGCCAGGAGGAGGAACGCTTCCAGTACACGCTCCAAAGGGGGCTGGAACTCCTGGAAGAGCGGCTGGCCGCTGCCCCTGACGTCCTGCCCGCCCAGGACGTCTTCGAGCTCCATGACACCTACGGCTTCCCGGCCGAGCTGACGCGTGAGATCGCCCGCGAGCGGGGGCTGGCGGTGGACGAAGAGGGCTTCCAACGCCTGATGGAGGAGCAGCGGGAGCGGGCCCGCGCCGCCGCCCGGACGGCCGAGGGGGTGGCCTCCGCCGCCCTCTACGCCTCTCTCGCTGACCAGGAGACGGCCTTCCTGGGATACGAGACGCTGGAGGCAGAGGCCCGCGTGGTGGCCCTGCTGAAGGCCAGCGACGGCGGCCTCCAGGCGGTGGACCGGCTCCAGGCCCCCGCCCGGGTGGAGCTGGTGCTGGATCGCACCCCCTTCTATCCCGAAGGCGGCGGCCAGGTGGGGGACCGGGGGGAGATCGTCGGGCCCCAGGGTCGGATGGTGGTGGAAGACACGCAGCGGGTGGCGGAGCGGGCCATCGTCCACCGCGGCCGCCTGGTGGAGGGCTCCCTCGCCGCCGGCGAGCGGGTGCGGGCGCAGGTGGACCGCCAACACCGTGAGGACACCATGCGCAACCACACCGGCACCCACCTCCTGCACGCCGCCCTGCGACAGGTGCTGGGGCCCCACGTCCGTCAGGCGGGCTCCCTGGTGGCGCCGGACCGCCTCCGCTTCGACTTCACCTATCACCAGGCCCTCAGCGCCGAGGAGCTGGCCCTGGTGGAGGCCCTGGTGAACAAGAAGATACGGGAGAACCTGCCGGTGGAGGTGCGCTACACCACCTTCCAGAGGGCCATGGAGGAGGGCGTCCTCGCCTTCTTCGGCGAGAAGTACGGCGAGGAGGTGCGGGTGGTGGAGATAGACTCCGTGGCCCCCCGCTTCAGCGCCGAGCTCTGCGGCGGCACCCATTGCCACCGCACCGGCGACATCGGCTGCCTGGTCATCGTCGACGAGAGCTCCATCGCCGCCGGCATCCGCCGTATCGAGGCCCTCACTGGCCGGGGTGCCATAGAGTACATCCGCCGCACCCTGGACGACCTGGAGGCGCTGGCGCGGCGCCTGGGCACCTCGCGGGAGGGGCTAGCGGGCCGCCTGGAGGCCCTCCTGGAGGAGCAGGACGCCCTGCGCCGGCGCATCCGTGAGCTGGAGCGGGGCCTGGCGGCTGGCTCCCGCCTGGAGGCGCTCCTGGGTCAGGCCACCCAGGTGGACGGCGTCCGACTGGTGGTAGGACAGGTAGAGGCCCCCAGCATGGACGCCCTCCGCTACCTGGGCGACGCCGTGCGCCAGCGGCTCAGCTCCGGCGTCGCCGTCCTGGGGGCTGTCATCGAAGGGCGGCCCGCCTTCCTGGCCGTGGTCACTCAGGACCTGACGGACCGCCTCCACGGGGGCGAGCTGGCCAGGCAGGTGGCGGCGGTGGCCGGCGGTGGCGGCGGTGGACGTCCAGACCTGGGACAGGGCGGGGGCAAGGACGCCGCCAAGCTGGCGGAGGCCCTGGCCCTGGCACCTGAGATCGTCCACAGGATGTTGAGAAGGGGCGATGAGGCCAGAGGGTGAGGCGACCCCGGCCCCTCTCCCCACCCACCAAGTGACGCGGTGCGAGTCCTAGCCATAGACATAGGTGAACGACGCATCGGTGTCGCCATAGCCGACGCCAGGGCCCCGGTGGCCATACCCCTGGAGACGGTGGAGGCCGGGCCAGACCCCGTAGAGACGGTGATGCGCCTGGTAGAGCGTCACCAGGCGGATATGCTGCTGGTAGGTCTGCCCATATCCCTCACCGGCGCCCTGGGCCCCCAGGGGCAGCGGGTAATGGCCCTGGTGGAGGAGCTATCGGGACGACTGTCCATACCGGTGGAGACCTGGGACGAGCGCCTCAGCACCGTGGAGGCAGAGCGACGCCTGGGCCGCGCCTCCCCCAAGGAGCGCCGGGACGCCCTGGCCGCCGCCATCGTCCTGCAGGCCTTTCTTGATTCCTGGCGGGGCGCCGGGGGCTGAATGGGGAGAGTCGTGGGCCTCCTGGCCCTCGCGCTGGCCCTGGGCCTGATGGCCCTCGCCGCCTGGCAGGTCTACGAAAGCCCAAACGCCCTGAGCGACCGGCCCGGCGCCGGCCCCACGCCCCCTGCTACCGAGAGTAGTAGCCTGCTGGTGGACGTCCGCAGGGGCGAGACGGCCGGCGAGATCGGCCAGAGGCTGGAGGAGATGGGCATCATCGACAGCGCCCTCCACTTCCGCATACTGGTGAGCCTCCTGGGCTACGACGGCCTCCTCCAGGCCGGCACCTACGAGTTCAGTCCCAACACCTCCGTCCTCACGGCCGTCCAGCGTATCCGCCACGGGAGGCTCGCCACCCACACCCTGGTGCTCATCGAAGGGTGGCGCCTCTCCCAGACCGCCCGGGCAGTGGAAGAGCTGGGCATCGCCACCGCCGAGCAGTTCCAGGCCACAGCGGTGGCTGGCCGCTACTACGATGCCTTCCCCTTCCTCCGCCCCCTCCCGCCGGAGGCGCCCCTGGAAGGCTACCTCTTCCCCGCCACCTACACCTTCCCCCGCAATGTGGCCGTGGAGGAGGTGGTGAGGGCCATGCTGGCCAAGCTGGACGAGACCTTCACCCCGGAGCTGCGGCAGGAAGCGGAGCGGCAAGGGCTCAACATGCACCAGGTGCTCACCATAGCGTCTATCGTGGAACGGGAGGCGAGGCTGCCCGAAGAGCGGCCCGTCATCGCCCAGGTCTTCCTGAAGCGCCTGCGCCTGGGCATTCCCCTGGAGGCCGACCCCACCGTGCAGTATGCCCTGGGCCTGGACGAGCGCAGTGTGGCGCAGCACGGGTTCTGGAAGGCCCCCCTCACCCTCCAAGACCTTGAGGTGGACTCGCCCTATAATACTTACAGGAACCAGGGTCTGCCGCCGGGCCCCATAGCCAGCCCGGGGCTGGACTCGATAGTGGCCGTGGTCCGGCCCGCCGGCACCAACTACCTTTACTTCGTGGCCCGGCCGGACGGCAGCCACGCCTTCGCCGAGACCCTGGAGGAGCACCTGCGCAACGTCCAGATGTACCGGGACTAGTCCCGGGCGAACGGAGCAGAGATGACGAAGCGATTGGGAGTCATCGGCTACCCGCTGGGGCACAGCCTCTCCCCGGTGTTCCAGCAGGCAGCGCTGGACGCCCTGGGCATCGACGCCCGCTACGAGCGGTGGGAGACGCCCCCGGAGCGGCTGCCGGAGGTGGTGGCCTCCCTGCGCCAGGCCGACTGCCTAGGCGCCAACGTCACCGTCCCCTACAAGGAGGCCGTCATCCCCCTCCTGGACGAGCTGGAAGAGGTGGCCCGTCAGGCCGGTGCGGTCAACACCATCGTCAACCGGGGCGGCCGCTTGAGCGGCCACAACACGGACGTGGCCGGATTCCTGCAGGCCCTGCACTCCGTAGGCTTCCAGCCGCGCGGCTGCGCCGCCCTGGTGCTGGGGGCGGGAGGGGCCGCCCGCGCCGTGGTACTGGCTCTCCTGCGAGAGAGGGCCGCCTGGGTCACCGTCACCAACCGCACCTATCATCGCGCCTTCCGACTGGTGGAGGAGCTGCGCCCCCTGGCCGGCCGCACCGTCCTCACCTCCATACCCATGACCTTCATCGCCCTGCACCAGGCCAACATCGGCTGGGACCTCATCGTCAACTGCACCGTCCTGGGGATGCCGGGCACGGTGGACGAGAACAAGTCCCCCCTGCCTGCTGAGTTCATCCCCGAGGACGCCCTGGTCTTCGACCTGGTGTACGGGCCGCGGCCCACCAAGCTGCTGCAGGACGCGGCGGCGCGGGGAGCCCGCACCCTGGACGGCCTTCCCATGCTGGTCTACCAGGGGGCGGAGTCCTTCCGCCTGTGGACGGGACTGGAGCCACCACTGGAGGCGATGATGCAGGCCGCCCGCCAGGCCCTCCAGCCGGTGGGCGCCCAGGGCGGCCCCTAGCCCATGGAGTGGGCTCTCCTCGGCCTGGGCATCGTCTTCGCCTTCTTCTCCTGGGTGATAATCCAGGGGACCAGGGCCGCCCTGGCCTGGCGACGAGCCATCGCCGCCGGTGATGTCGACATAATCCGACAGGTGGTGGAGGAGACCCTGGGCTCCTGGCGTTCTATGAAGCGGCCCAAGGAGGTGCCGCCTAACGTCTGGCGGGGCATCCAGGGGATGCAACTGGTCTCGGTGGACGCCCAGCACATACGGGCCAGCCTCACCGCCGAGGGGGAATACCGCCTGGAGGGCGGACGCTGGGTGGAGACGGCCAGCCCGCTGGAGGAGGGCTTCGCCATAGCGGCCAAGGCGCTGGAGATGCTGCTGTACGATATCCCCAACGTGCGGCTCCCCTGGGTGCAGGTGGACGTCTACACCAGCTTCCGCGACGCCAGCGGCCACGCCAGCCGCCAGTGCATCCTGAGCACGGTAGCCCGACGGGAGATCGCCCGCAACGTGGACTGGGACAACTGGTCCGCCCGGGAGATAGTGGACTACCTGGGCGGGCGCTACCACCTAGACGAGGCCGGTCAGCCCCGGCCGGTGGAGCCGGAGGTGCTGCCCATCGTCGCCCGCAGGGAGCCAGAGGGGAAGGCCCCGTGACGACGCTGCGCTTCCTGACCGCCGGGGAGTCCCACGGCCAGGCCCTGGTGACTATCGTGGAGGGGCTTCCGGCCGGCCTCCCCCTGACGGCCGACTACATAGACCGCGACCTGCGCCGACGCCAGGGCGGCTACGGCCGCAGCCGGCGCCAGCAGATAGAGGAAGACCACGCCGAGATCCTCTCCGGCGTCCGTCATGGCCGTACTCTGGGCAGCCCCCTCTCCCTCCTGGTCCGCAACCGCGTCTGGGAGGACTGGAAGGAGGTCATGCAGGTAGAGCCCTATCAGGGGGAGGCCAGGAAGCTCACCCGCCTGCGCCCCGGCCACGCCGACCTGGTGGGGGCCATGAAGTATGGCTTCGACGATGCCCGCAACGTGCTGGAGCGGGCCTCGGCCCGGGAGACGGCCGCCCGGGTGGCTGTGGGCGCCGTCTGCCGGCGTTTGCTGGAGGAGTTCGGCATCGCTGTCCACAGCCACACGGTGGCCATCGGCGATGTGGAGGCCGCCTGTCAGGGCGAGCCGGACTGGGAGACGGTGGAGGCCTCGCCCGTCCGTTGCGCCGACCCGGCGGCCGCCCAGCGTATGATGGAGGCCATAGACGCCGCTCGCGAGGCCGGAGACACTCTGGGCGGCATATTCGAGGTCTGGGCCACCGGGGTCCCCATCGGCCTGGGCTCCCACGTCCACTGGGACCGCAAGCTGGACGGTCGCCTGGCCCAGGCGGTGATGAGCGTCCACGCTGTGAAGGGAGTGGAGATAGGGGGCGGCTTCGCCCTGGCCCGCTCCCCGGGCTCCCGGGCCCACGATGTCATCCTGCCCCCGTCGGAGTGGGGTGGCCGCCCCTGGCGGCGGGCCACCAACCGCGCCGGCGGCGTCGAGGGGGGCGTCAGCAACGGCGAGCCCATCGTCCTGCGAGGGGCGCTGAAGCCCATCGCCACCCTCTCCAATCCGTTGCCATCGGTGGACCTGCTGACGGGCCAGACGGTGCAGGCCCACTACGAGCGCTCCGATGTCTGCACCGTCCCCGCCGCTGGCGTCATTGCGGAGGCGATGGTGTGCATCGTCCTGGCCCAGGCTCTGCTGGAGAAGTTCGGCGGCGATTCCCTGGCGGAGACGAAGCGGAACTACGACGCCTACCTGGAGACCATCGGCCCGCGGGGCGGGGAGGGCTGAGGTGATGGAGCGGGCCAGCCGCATCTTCCTGGTGGGCTTCTCCGGCAGCGGCAAGAGCACCGTCGCCGCCCTGGTGGCCCGCCAGCTGGGCTGGCAGGCCATCGACACCGACGCCATGGTGGAAGGCATGGCCGGCCTCCCCATACCCACCATATTCCGTCGCTGGGGGGAGGCCCGCTTCCGCGAGCTGGAATCGGAGGCGCTGCGCAAGGCCTGTCAGCGTGAGCGGGTGGTGGTAGCCACCGGGGGCGGCATCCTTCTGCGGCCTCTCAACCGCCTCGTCATGTTCGATGACGGCTTCGTCGTCTGCCTGGAGGCACGGCCAGAGACCCTCCTCGCCCGTCTCAGCGCCGCCGAGGTCAACTACCGCCCGCTGCTGGCCTCGGCCGATCCCCTGCAGCGCGTCCGGTCCCTCAAGGCAGAGCGTGTCGACTACTACCGTCTCGCCGACTTCACCGTCCACACCGATGCCCTCTCCCCGGAGGAGGTGGCACAGGAGGTGGTGCGGGCCTGGGAGCGGCTGTCCGCGGCCGCCCTCCAGGACAGGCGCCGCCTCTGGCGGGCCGTGGAGGGCCCTCAGCCCGACTGGCCAGGTGCCACCTGCGTCGTGAGGGCGGCCAGCGGCAGCTACCCTGTCTACGTCGAATGGGACGCCCTGGACCGCCTGGGGGAGCGACTGCTGGAGGCCGGCCTGAGTGGACGCGCTTTCCTAGTGAGCGACGCCGCTGTCCTGCCCCTCCATGGCGAGCGCGCCCTGGCGTCGCTGCGAAGGTCCGGCCTGGAGGCCCGGCCCTACGCCTTTCCGTCCGGGGAGGCGAGCAAGACGCTGGAGACGGCCACCACCATCTACGATTGGCTCATACAGGAAAGGGCGGAGCGGGGGGACACGGTGGTGGCCCTGGGGGGCGGCGTGGTCACCGACCTGGCAGGCTTCGTGGCCGCCACCTACGCCCGCGGCCTCCCCCTGGCCCACGTCCCCACCAGCCTCCTGGCCATGACCGATGCTGCCATTGGCGGGAAGGTGGCCGTCAACCACCCGCGGGCCAAGAACATGGTCGGCGCCTTCTACCAGCCCCGTCTGGTGCTGGCCGATATCTCCACCCTGATCACCCTCCCCCAGCGAGAGCTGGCGGCCGGCTGGGCGGAGACCTTGAAGCACGCCCTCATCGCCGATGAAGGGCTTCTCGCCCTCCTGGAGGAGCAGGCGGAGGCTATACAGTCCCTGGACCCGGCGGTGGCCACCCGGGTGATAGGCCGCAGCATGGCCATCAAGGCAGCGGTAGTGAGCGAGGACGAGCGAGAGGAGTCCGGCCGCCGCACCATTCTCAACTATGGTCACACCGTCGGCCATGCCATAGAGGCCGCCGGCGGCTACTCGCGCTACCTGCACGGCGAGGCCGTCGCCATCGGTATGATGGCCGCCGCCGAGATCGGCCGGCGGCTGGGTATCACGCCGCCTGCCCTGGTGGAGCGCCAGCGCCGTCTCATCGAACGCTACGGCCTGCCCACCCAGGCGGAGGGGATCGATCGCGACGCCGTCCTCTCTGCCATGTCCCTGGACAAGAAGGCGCGCCAGGGCGCCATCCGCTGGGTGCTGCTGGAGGACGTGGGCCAGCCCCTCCTCCACAGTGACGTCCCCGCCTCCCTGGTGGAAGAGGTGGTGGCCGAAGTCCTGGGAGCATAGGTGGCCGCCCCTGCGCCATGGCCGAGAGGTCCAGACTGCGAGCGGTGGTCCGGGGACGTGTCCAGGGAGTGGGATTCCGTGACTTCGTCTGGCGGCGCGCCCGCTTCCTGGGCGTTGTCGGCTACGTGCGCAATCTGCCGGACGGCCGCTCCGTGGAGGTGGTGGCCGAGGGCGAGCGGGAGATGCTGGCCCAGCTCCTGGAATACCTCCAGGAGGGGCCACGTGGTGCCCGCGTCGACGGCCTGGACGTGGAGTGGAGCGAGCCCACCGACCGCTACACCAGCTTCGACATCGTCCTCTAGCCGCACTTCGTCAGCGAGGCGCAGGCTGCCCGGGGCTGACAGTGTCGGCCGCCCGGAGGAGAGGAGGCAGGGATGCTGGAGACCCGCTTCACGGCCCTGGTGGGATGTCCGGTGCCCCTCCAGCAGGCGGGAATGGGAGGGGTAGCCGGCCCTGCGCTGGCGTCCGCCGTGGCCAGGGCGGGCGCTCTGGGGATGCTGGGGGCGGCCAGCGTCCCCGCTGGCATCCTCGCCTCGTGGCTGGAGGAGATGCCCGGGGATGCCCCGGGAGCGGTGGGCGTCAACTTCCTGATGCCCTTCCTGGGCCAGGACTGGACGCCCGTGGAGGTAGCGGCCTCCCGGGCGCGGGTGGTGGAGTTCTTCTACGGCTGGCCGGAGCCCGCCCTGGTCTCCCTGGTTCACCGCGGGGGAGCGCTGGCCTGCTGGCAGGTGGGCTCCCTGGCGGAGGCGGTGGCGGCGCAGGAGGCGGGCTGCGACTTCATCGTCGTCCAGGGAACGGAGGCAGGGGGGCACGTGCGGGGTAGCGTCGGCCTGTTGCCCCTGCTCTGCCAGGTGGTGGAGTCGGTGCATGTGCCGGTGGTGGCGGCCGGCGGCATCGGCACCGCCAGAGCAGCAGCGGCCGCGCTGGCCGCCGGCGCGGACGCCGTGCGAGTGGGGACGCGCTTCGTGGCCGCCAGCGAGGCCGATGCCCACCCCGCCTACGTGGCGACGCTCCTGGCGGCCGGGCCGGAGGACACCGTCCTCACCGAGGCCTTCTCCGTGGGCTGGCCGCACGCACCGCATCGCGTCCTCCGCTCCTGCATCCAGGCGGCGGAGGCCTTCGCCGGGGAGGTGGTGGGAGAGCTGGCCCTGGGAAATGCCCGGCTCCCCTTGCCCCGCTTCCACGTGGCGCCCCCTACGCGGGAGACCACCGGGGCCGTGGAGGCCATGGCCCTCTACGCTGGGCAGTCTGTGGGGGGCGTGACGCGAACGCAGCCGGCGGAGGAGATCGTGCAGGAGCTGATGGAGGGAGCGGAGGCGCTGCTACGACGCTGGCGCGCCTGAGGGGGACGGCCCTCCTCAACGGGAGCGGTCTTCGTCCCGCCAGCGGACGGTGAGCCTGATCTCCCGGGCGTCCTCGCCCCCCTTGAGGACGCTCACCATACCCCGGACGGTGGCGGCCAGCACCTGTCGCACGAAGGGGGCCAGGGACAGGGAACGGCCGTTCACCTCCAGCTCCACATCCGGCACCTCCGTCTCCCAGTCAGCCGGCCCGCCAGCGCCCGCGCGGCGGCTCATCCCGCGCTCCCGTCTTCAGCGTGGCCCTGGGCCAGGAAGGCGGGCTCCGTCCCCCACTCCTCGCCGTGGCTCCAGTCCAGCATGATGACCTCTATCTCTTCCCCCGGCTCCACCACCTGACGGCCCGGCGGGATGTAGGTCAGGGCGTTGGCGTAGACCAGGGAGGTCAGAATGCCCGAGCCCTGGGGCCCCGTGAGATAGGCATGGTAGCGCCCGTCCTCCATGGTGACGCGGCAGCGGGCCAGGAAGGCCCGGTCCGGGCTGTTGTTGTGGATGCGGTCACGGGCGATGGCTGTCAGCCGGGGACGGCGGAAGTCCCGCTTTCCCATCATTTTCAGGAGGGCGGGCCGGCCGAAAAGCTCGAAGGTGACGACGGCGCTGACCGGGTTCCCTGGCAGGCCGATGTGGGGGACACGCCGCTCCCCCTGGTAGAAGCAGCCAAAGGCCAGGGGCTTCCCTGGCTTCATGGCCACCGTCCAGAAGTCTATCTCCCCCTCCTGGGCCAGCACCTCTTTGACCACGTCGTAGTAGCCCCGAGAGACGCCGGCGGAGGTGATGACCAGGTCAGCCTCCATAGCCCGTCGCAGCTTGGCCCTGAGGGCGGAGACCCTGTCCTTGGCGATGCCCAGAAGGCGAGGCACACCGCCATAGCGGAGGACGAGGGCGCCCAGGCTGTAGCCGTTGGCATCGTATATTTGGTGGGCTGCCTTGGGCCGACCCACGGGCGCCAGCTCGTCCCCCGTAGAGAGGATGGCCACCACGGGACGGCGGACCACCCTGACGGTGGCCCGTCCCAGGGAGGCCAGGACACCTATCTCCGAGGGCCTGAGGACGATGCCCGCCCGCAGCACCGTCTGACCCCGAGCTATGTCCTCGCCGGCCGGACGGATGTTGGCGCCCGTGCTGGCCTCCTTGAAGATACGGACGGTGCGCGTGCGCAGGCGCCGCGCCCCCGTGGGCGTTTCCTGGAATGGCTCGTCCGTCTCCTCAAAGGGGACTACGGCGTCGGCCCCCCGGGGGATGGGAGCGCCGGTCATGATGCGCACCGCCGTCCCCGGCGTCACCTCGCCTGGGTAGACGTAGCCGGCTGCCACCTCGCCTATCACCTTCAGCTCCACGGGGCGCTCTGGCGAGGCCCCGGCGGTGTCGGCCGCCCGCACGGCGTAGCCGTCCATGGCGCTGTTGTCCAGCGGCGGAATATCGAAGGGTGACTGCACGTCCTCCGCCAGCACCTGGCCCAGGGCCTCCAGGATGGGCCGCTCCTCCGGCTCCAGGACGTCTACGTAGCTCAGGATGCGCTCCAGCGCCTCATCGATGCTCAGCATCGTGCCTCACGCTCCCGCAGGGAAAGGAACGGTGGCGCTCCCACGCGCCACCATTGTAGCACCCGGCCTGTCCTGGCCCTAGCTCAACCGCACCACCAGGCAGGTGGTAGTACGCTGGACGCCGTCCACCTGCTGGATGCCTTCGGTGATGGCCCGCCCCAGCTTGTCCAGGTCTTCCGACTCCAGAAGGGCGATGACGTCGTAAGGGCCGGTGACGGCGTCCACGGCCACCACGCGTGCGTCCACCAGGTTGAGCTTCTGGACGCCGTCGGCCACTCCCTTGGCCTTCCCCACCGCCGCCTCGATGAGGACGTAAGCCCGCATCGCCATCGCCAGTCCCTCCTCGGAGATGAAAATGGCTAGTCGCCGTCATGATAGCGCCGGGGAACACCCTGTCAAGATG
>BEIB01000021.1 GCA_002898615.1 bacterium HR25
GGCCTGCGAGGCCGCCTCCGCCTCCTCGGCGCTCAGTCCCTCCAGCGCCTGGGCCAGCCGCTCCACCGCCCGCTCGCGGGCCTCCTCCAGCAGCCGCCGCCCGGCGGGCGTCAGATGGAGGACGAGGCAACGACGGTCGGCGGCGGAGGTCTCCCGGGTCAGGAGGCCGGCCTGCAGGAGGCTGTCCGCCAGGCGGGAGGCGCTGGACAGCCCCAGGCCCAGGTGCTCTGCCACCTCGGTGAGAGAGGCGCCGGGCTGCCAGTAGATGTAGGCCAGGGCGCGGAACTGGGACAGGGCCAGGCCTCCCGGCCTGTGCCGACGCACCTCCGCTCGCAACAGGCCGATGGCGCCGGCCGCCACCTCCAGCAGCGTCCCCGCCAGACGCCGCTGCTGGCTGCCCTGGCCCTCTGGCCCCCCAACAGTCCGTTGCATATTCGAATAGTTGCCTAATAACACTTTGTCTGTAGTGTAGCCCCGCCAGAGACATGGATCAACCCACTGGGGCGGGATGTTGGGGAAGGGTAGGCGGGAGGCCGGCCCCGCCTCCCGCCTACGTTCGTGCTGGCTCGGTTAACGTCTGGGCGTGGGTGTAGGGGTGGCCCTGGGTACAGCGGGCGTGGTGACGCGGGCGGGCGTCGTCTTCTGCCCCCCGCGGCAGGCCGCCACTCCCAGCACCGCGGAACCCATCAGGACGGCGGTGGCGAGGATGACCACGAGCCGCTTCAACATACTGTGCACCTCCTCTCCTGAGTCTTCTCGCAGCCGGGGCATCTCGCGTGCCTAATCGAGGGCTGGTGGGGGAGCCCTGCTAGCAGACGGAGCAATCCTTCCACCAGGGAGATGGGCGGCCCCCACCGGCCCGTAGCGAGGAGAGCGGAGGGGTCAAGGAGAGAACGCCTCACGTCGCCTGGTCGGGGAGGGCCGAAATGTATCTCCAATGGACGACCTGTCAGGTCGGCCAGCACGCTGGCCAGCTCCAGAATGCTCGTAGGTCTGCCTGTGGCCACATTCCAGGTCACATTCCGAGGCCAGAGGAGGGCGAGATGGACCGCTGCGGCGACATCGTCGACGTAGACGAAGTCCCGCACCTGGCGGCCGTCGCCGTGCACCTCCAGCGGACGGCCCCTGAGGAGGCTGTGCAGGAACGTCGTCACCACGCCTCCCTCGCCGCCATAGCGCTGACGGGGGCCGTAGACGTTAGCGGGGCGCAGGATGGCGTACGACAGGCCGGAGGAGCGGACGAGCATCTCGGCCAGCAGCTTGTGCCGTCCATAAAAGCTCTTGGGCCTGGCCGGAGCGTCTTCTCGGGCCGGGGTTTCGCTGTCGCCATAAATAGCGCCTCCTGAGGAAAGGAAAACGAGGCGTCGCACCCCCATCTCCCTGGCCCAGACCACCACATTGGCCGTCCCCCATACGTTCACCGCCCAGTCGAGCTGGGGACAACGCATGGAGACGGCTACGCTCGTCTGGCCAGCGCAATGGACCACCGCCTGGATGGACCCTTTCTCGGGGAGTCGTCTCAGCGCCGCTGCTGAGGTGATATCGGCCAGCCACAGGGGCACGACGGCGGGGAGGTGGGCCAGGGAGCCGGAGGACAGATTGTCCAGCACCGTGACCTGCCAGCCTTCGCCCAACAACATCTCCACGACGTGGGAGCCGATGAAGCCAGCCCCGCCCGTCACCAGTACATGTCCTAGTCTGTCAGTCGGCGCGAGGGCCATCATGCTCCCTTCCGGTGAGCGGTCCGTGGGCAGTCGGGGAGGTAAGGGGCTACCGCCAACAGCTCGTCCAGTCGCACCGGGTGGAGACCGCGCGCCTGCAGACCCTCGATGATCCCCGGCAGGGCGGCCAGGGTGGACGAGCGGTCTGCGCCGTGGCGCGTGTCCAGTCCATCATGCAGGAGGATGATGGAGCCAGGACGGGCCGAGGAGAGCACCCGGCGGACCAGCTCCTCTGCTGATGTCTCCGTCCAGTCAGACGGCTGGACGTCCCAGCCCACCGTCACCATCCCCCGGGCCGCCACCGTCCTCAACTGCCAGGGGGTGTGGAAGCCGTTGGGTGGCCTGTAGAGGGCTGGACAGAGCCCAGTGGCCTCCGCTATGGCCTCCTGGGCGCGGTCCAGCTCCCGGTAGCGGGGGTCGAGCAGGCTGTCGCGCTTGCGATGACGGTAAGAGTGATCGGCTACTAGATGGCCCCGGGCCGCCAGTTGTTGGGCCACCTCCGGATAGGCCTTGACATTCTCTCCCACCAAGAAGAAGGCGCCGCGGACGCCGTAGCGCTCCAGGACATCGGCGATGGCCAGGCTCCACGGCGGGTTCGGGCCATCGTCGAAGGTGAGGGCCACCAGTGGAAGCTGGCGTGGTCCGTTCCTCACAATGGCGCCGTATGCCTGCGAAGAAGGAGAGGCTGCCCAGTAATAGGCCAGTCCCAGGGAGCCGGCGGCGACGGCGAAGGCTGCCAGGGCCAGCAGGCGTCTCATCTTCCGCTTCCCTCCAGCGAGGCCAGGCCGGACGTGGCCGGCCAGAGCCGGTATCGCCACCAGACCAGAGCCCACGCCGCACCCATGGCCAGGAGGGCGCCTGTCAGGCGCAGGGCCAGCGCTACGCCCGACAACGACTCTGCCAGGCCGCCCAGGGCGGGCCCCAAAGCGTGGCCGACCCCCTCCACGGCCAGGAAACAGGCCAGTAGGCTGTCCCTGTCCGTCCAGCGGGCCAAGTCCATAGCCATGGCGCTCAGGGTAGGGCTCGCCAGGCCCAGACCAAAGCCTCCCAGAGGGACCAGGAAGGCTACCAACGGGGGTGTTGTAGCTGACGGGAGACTGCCGATGGCCAGGGCAGACAATGCCAGGCCCATCGCCGTCACCGGCAACCTTCCGTAGCGATCGGCCAGGGCCCCGCCCACTGCCAGGCCCGCCCCACCAGCTACGGCGGCCGGAGCCAGATACAACGCCTCCTCATGGAAGGAGACCCCCAGCAACTCCCTGCCCCAGGCGCGGAAGACAGCTATCAAGGCCCCGGCCGCAGTGCTCTGGACCAGTACCAATACCCAGAACCGGAGGTGATGAGGAAAGAGGGCGACCCGCTGCGTAGGCAGCTTCGGCAGTCCGCAGCGGGCCCCTCTTCTCTCGCCATCCGCTATGGCAGATACTCTTTCCAGGGGAAGAGCACAAGCGGCGGTGCTGGCCATCGCCAGGCCCATCAGACCTTTGAAAGGGAATGAATCAGGCAGCAGCACGCCCAGCCCCACGCCGCAGGCCAGAGCGACGCCAGTGAACAGCGTCGTCAGGGCAGTCAGTCTCCCCCTCTCGTGATACGGGAAGATATAGCTGGCGGAAGCGTAAAGGGACGACCAGAACATCCCGCTTCCTGCTCCGTAGATGACGGAGGCTAGGGGCAGCCCTACCGTAGGGTCAGTCATCGCCGCTAGGGACAGCTGGCCCACCAGCACCAGAGCCAGAGCACAGCGGAGGCCCCACCGGGCCCCCAGCCCCTCCAACATTCGGCCCAGCAAGAGCTGGACCAGGAGCTTGCTGCCGCTGTAGATGGCTAGCGCATAGCCGACTGCGGCGGGGTTGACCTGGCCTTGCTCTGAGAGCGTTACCTGCATCCCCACTAGGTAGACGAGGGCGAAGGCCCAGTCCACCAAGAACCCGGCCGCCAGGACTGGCCACCACTGGGGCCTCCTGATCAGCTCCCGCCAATCGGCGATGGTCCGTTCCAGATGACGACTCATAGGAGCCCGCACTGTGCCAGAGAGCTCGGGCGGGGCCTGGCCATGGTCAACGACCGGACATCGTAGACCGTGAACTGCCCTTCGGGGTCCTGATAATGCACGCCCACCCTTCCCTCCTGCCAGAATCGCCGCAGGATCGGCTCCTCGTTGGTGGAGTACTGCCGCTGGAAGGCCCGCTCCACTACTACGTAGTCCACTCCTTTGTAGGCGAGGTAACATCTGTAGGCCTCTGGAGAGGGCCAGTCCTGACGTCGCACGCTCTCGCTGAAGAATTCATGGGCCAGAATGGCCCCGTGCTGCATGAAGCGATACATCCCGTCTTCCCGTTCGTTGGGCTCCAGCACCCTGTAGACAGCCCCGGGCTGGAAGTAGGGCGAGGCGAAAAAGGCCTCGTAAGTCTTGGCAGGGCCATGCAGGGCGCCGTAATAGCTGCCCACGCCCGCCTGTATTTGAATGGGGCCAGTGCACAGCTCCACGGTGAGGCCTGTGATGACCAGCCCGGCCGCCAGACTTGGCAGATAAAGCTGCCGTAGGCGAGGGGCCAGCGCTTCGAGGAGGAAAGGCATGGCCATTACGCTACCTCGCCGTGGGAGGACGTCCAGCACAGAGAAAAGGGCCGTCCGCCAGGCGGTCTCATGCAGCGCCGGGGTCTGCAACGTTAGCCAGAAGACGGGCAGTAGAGCGGGCACAACAGGCCAGGAGACCTTCGCCAGAGGGAAGGCCTGACGTCGGTCCCGCCACAGGCGCACCAGGACGTAGCAGAGGACAGCCACCCCGCCCATGATGGGATGGGCGCTGACGGTGAGCCAAAGCATCAGGGGGGCCAAGAAGCGCCGACCCCGCTCCAATGCCCGGACCCAGAGGAAGAAAAACAGGGTGGCCCACAGACTGGTGAACTGGAAAGCATAGACGGCGTCTATCAGGAATGGGTTCAGTAGAAAGAGCGTGAGGGCCCAGGGGTCTCTCACGCCAGGACGTGCCAGCATCGCTGCTGCCACCGTTCCCACTAAGGCGATAGCCATCAGCAGGGTGACAGACCAGTCCCCTAGCCAGCGGTAGAGGAGGGCGCTTACCAGGTATACCGGTAGGCCATAAGGGAAGGCCACAGCCCGGCCGCCGTCCAGCAGCTCCACGTGCAGGGGGAAGCTATGGTGGGCGAAAAGCTGCTGACTAAGGTACCAGACGTGCGCATAATGATGTACCGAATCGTCGCCCAGAAAGAGGGGATGGACGAGCAAGTCTACCACCATGAAGAGGAGGCCCGCTAGGGAGACGGCGGGAAGGAAACAGGCCCATTTGGAGGACAGTCCCCTGGGCCGGTGGCGACCCGTCCAGACCCGCCACCAGGCCAGAGGTGCGACCACGAAATCGATGAGACCGTCTAGGAGGCTGGTCCGGGAGCGCCGGACGGGCACGGGGACTAGGACATCGTTGGCCAGGGGATAGCCCAGCCGCGCCAGCACCACCGCCAGCTCTATCGTCTCGCTGTAGCGGTAGCCCTGGTAATAGCGGAGGGCCTCTACGAGCGCCCCCAGGCGCAAGACCCGGAACCCGGACTCCACATCCCTAAAGGGGAAGCCTCCCCAGAGGGAGGCCCACAGCGAGAGGAGCCAGTTACCCAGGCGCTTACAGGCGCTGTAGCCGGACAGGTCGCGCCGGGCAATGACTCCTGACAGCTTTCCTCCCTCTAGGCATTCCACCAGCCTCTCGATGTCGGCCGGGTCGTGCTGGCCATCAGCATCTATGGTGACTACCAGGTCGTCGGCCGTGAGGAGGCCCCGGGAAAGCAACCGCTTCAGGACGGCGAACCCACAGCCATAGGCCGCCGACAGGCCCTGGTTGTGGTCTAGGAGAACCAGGTGCACGTCGTCCCGCGCCAACGACCAGTCGAGTAGCCGCTGACGGGTAGAGTCCGTAGAGCCATCGTCTATGACGATGATGCGGTCCACGTGCGAGGAGAGCCGCTCCAGGACATCTACTATGGTGCTCTCTTCATTGAAGGCAGGCACCACAGCCACCCGCTGCTGCCTGTGTGGCCTCTTCTCCTCGCCCGGGAGGACGATAGCGGTCTCTTTCATGGGCGGCGGCCTGGGGGCGGGGAGTGCTCTATGAGCCACCTGACGGTGATGGCCAAGCCGGTATCGAAGTCCACCTGAGGCTCCCACCCCAGCTCTCTTCGCGCCTTATCGCTGGAGGTCTCGTGCCCACGGTAGTCCCCTCCCCGTTCGGGCACGAACTGGATAGCGCTGCAGGAGCCTGTGAGACGCCGCACCGCCTCGGCCAGGCGCAGGATGGTCACCGGCTCCGCCCCGTCTAGGTTGTAGGTCTGGCCGATGGCCCTAGGTGCCAGGGCCAGCACGTGGGCGCGGGCGAGGTCTCCTACATAGAGGAAGCGACGGGACTGGGTGCCGTCTCCTGCCACCAGCAGCGGCTCACCAGCGAGGGCCCGACGCACGAAGGTGGGGATGACCAGGGCTGGCCGCATTCGGGGACCGTAGGGGATCCCGTAGCGCAGTACCGTCACCGGCAGGCCGTACCGGTGGCCGTAATCATGGCAGAGCATCTCGGCTGCCAGCTTAGAGGTCGTGTAGATGTGCCGCGGAGCCGAAACAGAAAAGGGGGACTCCTCGTGCGCCGGGCCCTCGCCCGCCAGGGAAGAGTAGACCCAGACAGTGCTGGCCAAGAAGAAGCGGCCTATCTCATTCCGCAAGGCCGCCTCCAGAGCGCAGACTGTGCCTCCAACGTTGGCAACCATCGCCGAGATCGGGTCCCGGGATACCTCCTCGACATCGGCCACAGCTGCCAAATGGAAGAGGACGTTCAGCCCTCTCGTGGCCTCTAGAAGGGCCTCCCTGTCCCGTACATCCACTTGCTGGAACTCCACGTCCTCCCGGTGGGGGAGGCGCAGGTCCAGGACCCGCACGCGGTGGCCCACCTCCAGGAGGGCGTCCACCACGTGCGAGCCTATGAAACCAGCACCCCCGGTGACGCCTATGAGCATTCCAGCCCACCCCCGCTGTTCCCTTTGCCGACCAGTTCCCCTAAGGACAAGGCCAAGGCGGAGAGGACGTAATGGGCCTCCAGATGGGTCATCGCGGCGGAGATGGGAAGACAGATGTGGCTGGCACAGAGGGCCTCGGCCTTGGGAAGGGGGCCAGGCGACATATCTGCAAAGACCGGCTGCAGGTGGCAGGGGAGTTCGTACACCTCGCCGCTGAGGGCCACGCCGAACTCCCTTCGCAGCTTCTCCTTCAAGGAGTCCCGCGGCACCCCAGAGAGCCAGGCTATGTACTTGTAGTAATTGGACGCTGCCCCCCTCGGCATGGGCAGTGGTCTGACGTGTGGCGACAGCCCCGCCAGGCCCACATCGTAGATCAGGGCCAGCCGACGACGGCGCGCGATGAACTCGGGCAATCGTCGGAGTTGGGCCAGGCCGATGACTGCTTGCACCTCGCTCAGGCGCCAGTTGTAGCCATGACGGATGTGACGATTGCTCTCTGGCCGCTCCTTCCCCTGGTCGCGGTAGACCAAGGCGTCACGGTAGACCGCCTCATCATTGGTGACGATGACGCCGCCCTCGCCGCTGGTGATGACCTTGGTAGCGTAGAGGGAGAAGGCAGCGGCAATGCCGAAGCTGCCGGCGGGCTGGCCGTCCAGTGTAGAGCCGTGGGCATGGGCGGCGTCCTCCACCAGGGGTACGCCAGCGGCCCGGCAGAGGGCGACGATCTCGTGCACACGAGGCGTGATGATCCCTCCTATGTGGACCAGGATGACGGCCCCCGTGCGCGGCCCCAGGGCTGCCCGCAGAGAGTCCACATCCATAGCAAAGGTCTCAGGGTCACAGTCCACGAAGCGAACACGGGCGCCGGCGCGCAGGGCCGCTGCCGCTGTGGCGTAGAAGGTGTTAGTGGGGACTATCACCTCCCTTCCCTCCACGCCCAGACAGCGGAGGACGATCTCCAGAGCACCGGTGCCACTGCTGGTGGCCACAGCATACCGGCTGTCGCACAGGCGGGCGAAACCCTCCTCCAGCGCCTCCGTATAAGGACCCAAGGTGAGACGACCGCTGCGCAGCACCTGATCTATCTGGTCCAGCACCCAGGCCCTGTCCTCGTCGAGGAAGTGGACGGCCGCCGCAGGCACTCTCAGCATCTTCTCCCTCCTCGCCGATATGGTGGCTGAGAGGACAGGGCAGGGGCATGAAGGCAGAATTAAGAGAGGCAGAAAATTAGAAAAAGATTAGGGCCTCAGGAGCCAAGGGCGGCTAAGGGAAGCCGGACCGTGAACGTAGTCCCTCTGCCCCACTGGCTGCGGACGGTCACGGAGCCACCATGGACCTCTACGCCGTGCTTGACGATAGCCAGTCCCAGGCCCGCCCCCTGGGGGCGCCGAGACCGCGCCCGCCGCCCTCGGTAGAAGCGCTCGAAGATATGGGGTAGCTCGTCGGGAGGTATACCAGGCCCCGTGTCCCTGACCTCTAGGGAGGCCATCTCCCCGGTAGACTGCAACCTCAGCTCTATGCGTCCTCCCGGGTCAGTGTAGCAGGCGGCGTTCTCCAGCAGGTTCCACACGATCTGAGATAGCCGCGTCCTGTCCCCCAGCACCCAGACGGGGCCGTCGGTGTCCACGGTCACGGTGTGTTCGGGATACTGCTCCCTCAGCCGTTCGCCCAACTCCCGACAGAGGGCGGCCAGGTCCACGGGGGCGCGCTCTATAGCCTGGGCGCCCTCTCGGGAGAGGAAGAGGAGGTCGGAGATGAGCTGGGCCATCGCCTCTGTCTCCGAGGCTATTTCGTCCAGGCAGGCCTGTTGTTCCTCCGGGGAGAGGGCGTCGGACCGCAGGGCGTCCAGGTTGGCGCGGATGACGGCGAGGGGCCGCCTCAGCTCATGGGAGGAGTCTGCCAGAAAAGCGGTCTGCACCTCCAGCATGCGCTCGAGGCGCTGGATCATGGCGTTGAAGGTGGATACCAGCTCCCTGGGCTCACCCCTGGTAGCCGGCTCGGGGAGACGACGGCGGAAATCGCCCGTACGCTCTATGTAGCGGGCGAGCTCGGCCAGCCGCCGCACCGGCAGGAGGGCTCGCCCGGCCAGCAGGTAGGCCGATGCGCCCGTCAGCAGGAGGGCAATGGTGCCGCCCAGGACAAAGACATTACGCACCTCGCTGAGGGCGTTGTCGGTGGCCCGCAAGGACTGCCCGACCTCTATGCTTCCCCACAGCTCTCCCTCATGGAGGATGGGCAGGTGGTAGAGGCGGATGGGCTGTCCTCCGACGTGAGTAGTGATGAAGACCGGCCTATCCGCTCCCTGCCAGGGGGCAGTGGCGGAGATGGGGACGGAGAACTTGATGGAGGAGTACAGGACTTCCCCCGTGGGGGACAGAACCTGGAAGATACCCAGTTCCCTGGCCTCCTCGTTCAGGCGGGCGCGGTGCGCCTCCACGCTCTGGGCGGTCAAGGGGCCGTCCAGGGGAGCGAGAGCCTGGAGGACGGCCTCGCTGCTCAGGCGCAGGCTGTCGTCCACCGCTCCGTACAGGCGCTGGGAGACCAGGAGATAAGCGCTGGCCCCGAAGGCGCCGAGGGCTAAAGCCAGCAGGGCTGAATAGATGAGGGCCAGGCGGAGGCGCAGGGACAACTTATGGCTCACCCGCCCTCAGGACGTAGCCGACTCCACGCACAGTCTTTATGAGGCGGGGTCGTCCCCCCGCCTCCAGCTTCTGACGGAGGTTGGCCACGTGGACGTCCACCACGTTGGACTCCACGGCTGGCTCCTGGCCCCAGACGGCGGCCAGTATCTCTTCCCGTGTCAGGACCGTCTCCGGATGGCGCAGGAAGAGCTCCAGGAGGCGGAACTCGCGGGTGGTCAGCGAGATGGGCTCGCCGCCACGCGTGGCCCTCCAAGAGCGCATGTCTAACTCCAGGTCGGCGTAAGAGAGGCGATTCTTCAGCAGGGGGGACGATCGGGAGCGGCGCATGAGGGCCCGTATACGGGCTACCAATTCATCCAGGGAAAAGGGCTTGACGAGGTAATCGTCCGCCCCGGCCTCCAGCCCGGCCACGCGGTCGGGCACGCTGTCCAGAGCGGTCAGCATCAGGATGGGCACTGGCGAACGCTGTCGCACCAGCCGACAGAGGCTGAGGCCGTCCATGCCGGGTAACATCACGTCCAGCACTACTATCTCTGGCCAGCCCGACTCCAGGTAGCCCAGCGCCTGCCCGGCATCCCTCGCCAGGCCTACCGCGAAGCCGTGCAGCCGCAGGCCCCGTTCCAGCGCTGTCAGGAGGCGCTCGTCGTCGTCCACGAGTAGCACGCGCACGTTGGCAGAGGGATGCTTAGCGGCAGATAGCCTCTGGAGTGGCTTCCCCTCGGCCACGTCTCTCACCCCTCAGGCGTCGGCTGGATGATGGCTTGGTCTTCAATGCCGGAAGGCGGGGCGCTCGTCCCCGGCCTCGTAACGCTGCTGGGGTGGCGGGTCCCGCTCTCCCTGTTCGTGCAGGGCCTGACGGAACTCTCTGAACGCCCGGCCTAAGGCGCCCCCCACCTCAGCGATACGTTCCGCCCCGAAGAGGAGTGCTACGACGAGCAGTACCAGTAACAGTTCCGGTAGGCCGACCTCCAACAGTCCATCACCCCGCCCTCCAAGGAGGTGCCGCTATTAGGATGCCAGCCTCCTGGCCCGAAAACATTAAGGAGAGATGAAGCTGCTGTGAAGCTCAGGCAGGCTGGATCTGGCCGTCACAGGTAGGCTGATGCAGCATCGCGTCACGTTCGGCTTCCGGCCCTGGCCTCCCGCTTCATTCCGTGTAGAGGGACAGAGGAGCATACTTGGCCTTGGTCCGATCGGGAAGGAAGGGATACGAGGAGGTGAGAGGCGGGTCAGGGACGCACGGAGGCGCAGCACTGCTGGTCGGGGCCCATCGCCCCAGGACGGTTACGGCACGGTAAAGGAGGAGAGGGAGCATGTCTGCCTACCCGGCCTATCCGCGGTCGCCGTTCTCGCGCCTAGCCCGGTGGACGGCGCGGGCGACGGGTCATCCTCTGGGCTTCCTGGTCGCCCTGGCAGTAGTCATCGGCTGGGCGGCCACGGGGCCTATCTTCGGCTTCGGCGATTCCTGGCAGCTCGTCATCAATACCGGGACGACTATCGTCACCTTTCTGATGGTCTTTCTGATCCAGAACACCCAGAACCACGACAGCGCCGTGGTCCAGCTGAAGCTGGACGAGTTGATCCGGGCGGAGCGGAGCGCTCACAATGCCCTGCTGGACCTGGAGGAGTTGACCGACGCCGAGATCGAGCGGCTGCGGGCCCACTACGTTGAGCTGGCGCGCCTGGCCCGCGAGGCCCTGCGGCAGGGCCGACGGGACATCGGCACCCCCGATGTCCCCCTGGACTGGGACTCCACCGCCAAGGCCGGTCCCAACGACTGAAGAATGGCCGGGAAGGGGCGTCCCGCCAGTCCGTAGGCTTTTTCGATGCCGCTCGTCATTATGCAGCGAGGCCCGTCACTCCCTGGACCGGGGATGGATTGGGGCCTCCCGATATGAAGACGTGCGTTGGAGGTGAGACTAGCTGTGGGCTTCCTCGTGGCGCCGGTCTGGTGGTGGTCAGGGGCCACGGGCCTAGGCCTGTTACAGGGGCTGGTGGGTGGGGCCTTCGGCATCGGCGGGAGCAGCATCGGCACACCGTTGTTGCGATTGCTGCTGGGAACGCCTCCTCTGGTCGCGCTGGGGACGCCATTGCCGCTGACGGTGCCCACAGCCGCAGCCGGCACCGTTATCTATCACCGGCACGGGATGGTCAACTGGCGAGCAGTGCGCTGGACCGTTCCCCTGGCCACTCCAGCAGCGGCGGCCGGGGCTGTGTGCACTCGCTGGGCACCTGTCGACCTGGTGATGCTGCTGGTGGCCACCGCCATGCTGCTGTCGGCTGCCCAGTTGTGGCGGAGCGCCGCTGCCCTGACCTGTTCGGCTGTCAGGGGAGGCGGAACGTGGCATGGGGCGCCGGTCTGGCTGCTGGTGGCCATGGGCGCAGGAGTGGGGTTCGTATCGGGGCTGTTGGCCAATGCCGGAGGCTTTCTCTTGGTCCCCCTCTATGTGTGGATGTTGGGCGCCCGCGTTCGTCAGGCAGCGGCTACCTCCTTGGCCTGTGCCCCGTTCATCGCCCTTCCCGGGCTAGTTGTGCATGGGATGTTGGGCCATATCGACCCAATACTGGCCCTGCAGATGGGCATAGGAAGCGTGGTGGGCTCTCTCCTGGGGGCCAGGCTATCTCTGCGCTTCGAGAGGTGGCGACTGCGGCAGCCCTTCGCTGTCCTGCTGCTCGCCTTCGGTCTGTACTTCGCCGTCAGGGTGGCCGGTAGGGGGGCCTAGTACGGGTGACGAGAGGAGCAGACCTGCCCTTACGAGAACTGTCGGGGGCGGGCCTGGCGCCTGTGCGGCGCTGGCTCTTGCCAGGGAGCGCCCGGCGGCCCACAATGAAGGCAAAATCTGACAGTCCGAGGACAGGAGAGATGCGAGTCGAAACGTACGTCACTGGTCGCACCATCAAGGACATCGCCGCCTCGGCGCAGCGGGCGGAGAACCTGGGGTTCGATGGCCTGACCACGGCGGAGACGGGCCGCGATCCCTTCTTCCCCCTCCTCATCGCTGCCGAGCACACGCAGCGGGTCAGCCTGGGGACGGCGGTGGCCATCGCCTTCCCCCGCAGCCCCATGGTGACCGCCCAGATCGCCTGGGACTTGCAACACTTCTCGGGCGGGCGCTTTCAGCTCGGACTGGGGACTCAGGTCAAGGGCCACAACGAGCGGCGCTACTCCACCCCCTGGGTGGGCCCGCCGGGCCCCCGCCTGCGGGAATACCTCCTCTGCCTCAAGGCCATCTTCAACAGCTTCCAGACCGGCGCCCGGGCGGACTTCCAGGGGAAGTACTACCAGTTCACCCTCATCACCCCCATGTTCAACCCCGGGCCCATAGAGCACCCCAACGTCCCCCTCTACATCTCCGCCGTCAACCCCTACATGTGTCGCCTGGCGGGGGAGCTGTGCGATGGCGTCCGCCTCCACCCCCTCAACACCGTCAAGTACACGCGGGAGGTCATCCTGCCCAACATGGAGGCCGGCGCCCGTAAGGCCGGCCGCAGCCTGAAGGACGTGGATATCGTCGCCTCCTGCTTCTT
>BEIB01000022.1 GCA_002898615.1 bacterium HR25
ACGCAGCTTCTAGAATGCGCGTGGGCCGGGGTAGCTCAGCGGTAGAGCACGCGGCTGAAAACCGCGGTGTCGGCGGTTCGATTCCGCCCCCCGGCACCAGACCTTCAGATTCGCAATGCCATCATTTCGTGCCCCGATTTCGTGCCAACCTCCGTGCCTGACAGCCAAGTTGACAGCCAAACGCGGCAGCGCCGAGGATGACAGGAGAGGGGAGCGGCCCCTCGCCTCGGGTGGCACCCATGGTGCTCGGGGCTAGGGACCTCCGTCAAGTATTCGGCTGAGAAGGTGCTGCACTTCCCAAAAGGTACGTTTTGCGAGACCGAACTCCCTCAAGGCCCCTGCATCCCCCCATACGCTTGACATCCGTGGCTTGGATACGATGAATTTAGCTAGGCGGTGGTACCTGTTGCTGACTAATAGAGCATCGGGGCTGTAACAAAAACGTGTTGGTCTCCCCAGCGGTTGGAAGCGGTCTCCGTTATCGGCCCGCAGCACCCCGCCAACGGGGCCGTGTCGGCAGTTGGGAAAAAATCGCCAACCATTCGTGTGGCAGTGTGTGAGTCGCAGTGGTTGCGCCAGAAGAGCTGCACGCCCGTTAAAATATGTGTACCGTCAGGGTCCGAGACGCTTTAGCCGTTCCTTTCGTCATTAGATTGAGAACCTAGGAGAGGGAGCAGCCATGACCTCCCGCTTGAGACCCCTAAGAGAGGCCTGCACACCCAGAGACGAGGTGTTGTCAGGTGAGCTGCGCGATGAGATGTTTGCCGCCAGCCTGTCGGACGTCATCCATAGACGGGCACATCCTACGTATCAGGACCCGGCCCTCTTCTTCGCCAACACCTACCCCACCGAGCGCACCAGCTCTTTCCTCAGGGAGGTGCTGGGACGGCTCTCGGGCACAGATGCGACGGCCAGCCCTTTCTTCCGGCTGGACACGCCCTTCGGCGGCGGCAAGACGCACGCCCTCATCGCCCTCTACCACCTGGCCACCTGGCGACCGGTAGCGGCGGAGGTCCTAGAGCGCTTTCGTCTCAATCAGGCGGTGCTGCCGGCGAACCCTATCCAGGTGGTGGGCGTCACCTGCGACAAGGACCTGGACCCGGCCAACGGGGTCGAGAAGGGGGGCGTGCGGGTCCACCACCTGTGGGGGGAGATCGCTTTCCAACTGGGCGGCCCGGATGGGTACAGACTTGTCGAGCGCAGCGACGTGGAGGGGCTGGCGCCGGGGCCGCAATTCTTGGAGCGCCTGATAGGCGACCGACCAGTCCTGATCCTCATCGATGAGCCGGCGCCCTACATGCGCATGATGGGGCGAGCGGCGGGCCAGCTGCCCGCTTTCCTGAAGGCGCTGGCCGACTGGGTCTCGTCCTCCGCCCGCGCCGTCCTCGTCCTCACCCTGGCCTGGGACCCCCAGCAGGGCGCGGCCACCGGCGACGCCTTCGCGGGCGAGACACAGGAGCTCGTGCAGGCCCTCCAGAGCGCCCTCGCCGAGGCCCAGTCCGTGGTGGCCAGGCCGGCCAGAGTGGTCACGCCGGCCCAGGCAGCAGACATCGCCCCCATCCTGCGCCAGCGGCTTTTCGAAAGCGTGGATGGCGCAGCCGCCTCAGCCGTAGCTGAGGCCTACTTCGCCGCCCTGCGTGCCGCCGAGGGGCGGGGCTGCCCCCTTCCTGCCGCCGCTCTCCAGGCCTCCTACCGCCAACGGCTGGAGGAGAGCTATCCCTTCCACCCAGCCCTCATCGAGGTGCTGGACGGCAAGCTGGCCACCATCCCCAACTTTCAGCGCACCCGCGGCGCCTTGCGCCTCCTCGCCAGGGCCGTCCGTCGCCTGTGGCAAGGGGACGGGGCAGACGAGCCTCTCATCCACCCCTTCGCCATCGACCTCTCCGACCCGGACATCGTGGACGAGCTGACGGGGCGCCTCGACCGGGCAGCCTTCCGCTCGGTGGTCTCCTACGACGTCGCCCGACAGGACGGCGAGGGCCATGCCCAGTCGGTGGACCGAGGGCGCTTCCTTGGGCACCCGCCCTACGCCCAGCGGGTGGCCACCACTATCTTTCTGCACAGCCTCCCCGAGCCGCCCGCTCGCGGCATCGACCTAGACGAGCTGATGGCCGCCACCCTCACGCCAGGTGACGACCCCGCCCATGTCCAGAAGGCCCTCGAGTACCTGCTGGAGGAGGCCTGGCACCTGGACTTCGAGGGCCGGCGCTACGCCTTCCGCACCGAGCCCTCCCTGAACAAGATCGTGCAGGACGAGACGGAGACCACCCCCTGGCACGAGGCCCGCCAGGAGGTGGAGCGGCGCATCAGGCAGCTGTGGCGGGACGCCGGCCTGGCGGTGAAGGCCTTCCCCAGCGAGCCTTCCGACCTGGACGACGAGACGAGGGGGCGCCTGGTCATCCTCCACTGGGACACGGCCCACTTCCGCGAGGGGGACAGGGCGGTCCCGGCCAAGGTCCACGAGCTGTGGGAGTATGCGGGCGTGCAGCGCAGCTACCGTCGCTTCCGCAACACCCTCTTCTTCCTCTTGGCCGATGCCGACCGCCGCGAGCGCATGGTCGCCCAGGCTCGCCGGTACCTGGCGCTGGACCGCCTGCTGCGCGACACCCGCAAGCTGGACGAGTACAGGCTCAGCAGGGAGCACCGCCAGCGGCTGGAGGAGTGGCACAAAGAGGCCAATCTCAACGTCAGGCTGGCCATCACTAGCGCCTACTGTCACCTCTTCTACCCCACGGGCGACCAGGAGGCACCCTACAGGCCCTTCGCCCACGAGCGCCTCCACATCGAGGACCAGGGCGACGCCCGCGCCAACCACACCGAGACGGTCCTGAGGAGGCTGCGCGAGCTGGAGAAGGTCAAGAGCGCCGACGACACCCCCCTGGCGGCTCCTCTGGTGAGGAGCTACGTCTTCGGGAGGGAGGAGGGCGCCGTCTCCCTGCAGGCCATGTTGGAGCGCTTCGCCGAGCGGGCACGCCTCCCCCTCCTCTTGGAGCCCACCTACCTGAAGGAGCTGGTGCGCCTGGGCATCCGCAGCCGGGAATGGCTCTACTACGACCAGCGCGCCAACCTGGCCTACGACGCCGACGAGCATATCGCCGACGTCGTCATAGACGACGAACACTGGCTGGTGCTGCCGGCGGAGGCCAAGGGGCGTGGCCTCCCCGTCTTCACCGTGGCGCCGCCGCCACCGACCGAGGAACCAGGGGGAACGACTGGCGGGCCGCCCCAGACCCGCACCGGCCCGGCAACGCTTGCCCTGCTGGAGGCGACCGGCGACCCTGGGCTCGCCCTGGCCGACCTGGCCGCCCGGGCCAAGGACGCCCGCTGGACCGCCATCGGCCAGGCGCGGGTCTTCTGGCAGGGCGATGGGCAGGACACCCTCCCCCGCCTCTCGGCGCTGCGCACCGTCCTGGGCCACCTGGCCCATGCCCGGGCCAGGGTGGAGGTAGACCTGGCCGTGCGCTACGCCGATGGCGACGAGTGGGAGAGCCACTTCCGGGGCGCGGCGGCGCGCTACCAGTCCCTGGCGCCCACTCTGGAGGCCCAGGCGGGCCAGGCGCAGGACGCCCACGTCAACATCGCCCTGGCCCTGGAGTTCCCGAGCGGCCTGCCGCCCGAGGGCCCCGACTACGGCGACATCCGCGACGTGCTGGACCTGGCCGGCCTCGGCCACATCCGCATCGTGGCCTGGCCTCTGCAGGGAGGTGACTCATGACCCTCGCCACATCCGCCGCCCCCCGACAGGGGGCGCGGGAGCCCTACCGGCCCTTCACCCTGACCGTGGACCTGCAAGTGCCCCGCATCGTCATCAGCTATCGCCACCCCTCAGCCAACGGCAGGGGCACCGAGCGGCTGGTGGCCCTGGAGGGGACGAGGGCCAAGGCAGTGCTGCCCACCCTACTGGAGCTGCTGCATGGTGCCGGCTACTCCCTGCCCCGCCTGGAGGAGCGGGGGCGGGGCCGCTACCGCCTGGGGGAGGGCCTGGGGGCCCGCATAGTGCTTCTCCTTTGGGCCCTGGGGCCCATCCAGAAGCCCAGCCGCGCCTCCCTGGTGCGGACCGGCGTACTGGCCATGGTAGATGAGGAAGTATTATATTGGTACGCCAAGGCCGCAGGCGAGCGGACGGTCCCTGTCCACCGCCACCAGAACGCCCTCAAGGCGCTGAGGGTGCTCCTGGCCGGCGAGTGAGGCCGATAGAACTGGAAAGGAGAAGTCAAGGAGGGAAGGGATGAGCGGCCGCCGCCTCATAGAGGAGTGGCTCCCCATCAAGGAGATCGGCATCGAGTGCCGGCGGGAGAACAGTACTGGTCAGCATCCGCCCCCCAATCGTCTCCATGTCTGGTGGGCGCGGCGGCCCCTCACCGTCAGCCGGGCTGCCATCTTGGGGGCGCTCTTGCCGGCCTGGGAGGAGAGCGAGGCGCTGCTGCGGCGCCACTTCCCCGACGAGGCGGACTACCACGCCTGGTTCAAGCGCATGCTGGGGATCCTGGGGGACCCCGTGGCTGCATACGAAGCGCTTGTGCGGGCCAGGCAGCGGGGCGTCCGCATAGCTAACCCCAACGAGTACCCGAGGGCTTTCACCATGACTGTCGAGGATGAGAACCTGGCCCGCATGTACGAGCTCCTGAGGGCCAAGTTCGGTGAGGCACCACTAACGATAGCCGATCCGATGGCGGGAGGGGGCTCCATCCCCCTCGAGGCCCTGCGCCTTGGGCTGAATGCGTTGGCTATTGAGCTCAACCCGGTTGCCTGTGTCGTGCTGGAGGCCACACTGCGCTATCCGATGCAGTATGGAAACCAACTCGTCAGCGACATCGCCTCTTGGGGAGAGCGTTGGGCCGCCATGGGAAGAGAGCGGCTGGCCCAGTATTTCCCGGAGACGGACGGCGGGGAGACTGTGATGGCCTACCTCTGGGCCCGCACGGTGCCTTGCCCCACCACCGGCAAGCCGGTGCCCCTCTCGCCCAACTGGTGGCTCCGGCGCCCTGCCAGCAAGGAAGAGGAGGCGGTGGCCGTCCGCCTCCGCTGTGAGCCCCAGTGGGACGAGTGCCGCTTCGAGATCGTCCGCGGCCCCAGGGGGCGCCTGGAGCAGCTCTATGCCCCCGATAAGGGCACCGTCCGGAGGGGCAGCGCCAACTCTCCCTGGACCGACGACCACATCCCGGACCACCACATCAAGGAGTGCGCCCAGAAGGGGAAGATGAAGGCGCAGCTCTACGCCCTCTGCGTGGACCGGGGCCAGGGCCGCGACTTCCGCCTGCCCACCGCCCAGGATCTGGAGGGGGTGCGCCGGGCGGAGGAGGCCCTCAAGGAGCGCTGGGGGGAGTGGCTGGAGAAGGGCCTCATCCCCATAGAGGAGGTGCCGCCCGGCCACAAGACCGACGAGCTTCGGCGCTACGGCATGGACCGCTGGTACAAGATGTTTTCGCCCCGCCAGCTGCTCTCCCTCTGCACCTACCTGGAGGCGCTGCGGGAGCTAACGCCCGAGATGGAGCGGGAGCTGGGAAGGGAGCGGGCCGCCGCCGTCCGCACCTACCTGGCTCTCGCATTGGACAAGGCAGCCGATCGCAATAGCACATTGACAAGATGGGAAGTTACTCGGCAAATCATCGTCAACACGTTTGACCGTCACGACTTCGCACTTTCCTGGTCTTTCGCCGAGATGAACATGGCCCTCAAGGACCGGGGCGGCTTCCCCTGGGCCCTCTCCCAGGTGGTGGAGGCCTACCAGGGCATCTGCGATCTGCTGGCGCCCTCTCGTCCCCTCTTCCCTGCCGCCTCACCCCGGCCGGCGGCCACCGTGGCCATGGCCAACGCCGCCTCCCTGCCCGAGCTGGCCACTGCCTCGGTGGACGCCATCGTGGTGGACCCGCCCTACGGCGACAACGTCATGTATGCCGAGCTGTCGGACTTCTTCTACGTCTGGCTGAAGCGCTCCGTTGGCGATCTCTATCCCGAATGGTTCAAGACGGAGCTCACCGACAAGCATCAGGAGGCGGTGGCCAACCCCGCCCTCTTCCGGGACCAGCGGGCGAGCGCCCGGGAGCTGGCCACCCGCGACTACCTGTTGAAGATGCGGCGGGCCTTCCGGGAGATGAGGCGGGTGGTGAAGCCTGAGGGGGCCATGGTGGTGATGTTCACCCACCGGGAGACGGAGATGTGGAACGCCCTGGGGCTGGCCCTCCTGGAGACGGGCTGGGAGATCGGCTCCTCCTGGCCGGTGCACACCGAGTCGGAGCACAGCCTCAACCAGGCCAGGAAGAACGCCGCCCGCAGCACTATCCTCCTCTTCTGCCGGCCGCGCCAGCAGGAGCGGGAGGCGTCCTACTGGGACATGGCCCTGCAGCACGAGGTGCGGGCCACCGCTCGCCTTAAGGCCCAGGAGTACCAGCGCTATGGCGTGGAGGGGGTGGACCTCTACCTGGCCACCTATGGGCCGGTGCTGGGGGTGCTGTCGCGCCGCTGGCCCATCCTCAGCGCCGAGGCAGACCCGGAGACCGGAGAGGCCAGGCGGCTGCAGCCGGAGGTGGCCCTCTCCATCGCCCGGCGGGAGGTCTTCGCCCTGCGCAAGGAGCAGCTGCTGGCGGGGAGGCCGGCCAGCTGGGACGCCGCCACCGAGTGGTACATCCTGGCCTGGGACGCCTTCCGGGCGCGGGAGTTCCCCTTCGACGAGGCCCGCAAGCTGGCCCTCTCGGCAGGCATCGAGGTGGGAGAGCTCATCCAGCGCCATCGCCTGCTGACGCGCAAGGGGGATGCGGTGCGCTTCCTGGAGCCAAGGGAGCGCCTGGGCGAGAACCACGTCAACCCGCGGCGGGCCTCCTTCCCGCGCCTGGTGGACGGACTGCACACGGCCATGTGGCTCTACCTGGAGGAGGGGGACGGGCCCTGCCGCCGCTTCCTGGAGCAGGCGGGCTACCTGCGAGACGGGGAGTTCCGGGCGCTGGTAGAGGCGGCGATAAAGAGCATCCCCCGGGCGCGCCGCTACGAGCGGGGACGGCCGGTGGGCTTCCTCCTGTGCGAGGCCAAGGCGCTGGAGGGGATGCGCCTCACCTTTTTCCCCGACATCGAGCCGCCGCCCGAGCCGCTGGACGCCGGGGCAGAGCAGGGCCGCCTGGAGGGGCTGGAGGAGGAAGAGGACGAGGAGTAGGGCGCGGTGTCCCTCCGCGAGTGCGACTGGAGGTCGGCCTACGGCCCGGCTGACAGGCCCTTAGAGTCCTTCTACATCGCGGCCCTGTCCCGGGCCGTCCGCTACGACCGCATCGCTGGCTTCTTCTCCTCCTACGCCCTGGCGGTGGCGGCGCAGGGGGTGGCGAAGCTGGTGGCGCGGGGTGGCCAGATGCGCCTGCTGGTGGGCGCCCACCTCTCGGCCGAGGACGTGGAGGCGGTGCTGCGTGGCCTCTCCCTGGAGGAGCGCCTGGCCCAGTCCTTCCTGCCCCTCCTCACTGACCCCCAGGCCCTGGCCGACGCCCTCGTGCGTGAGCGGCTCAAGGTCCTGGCCTGGCTGGTGGCCCAGGGGCGGCTGGAGGTGAGGGTGGTGGTGGAGGCCGACCCTTACACCCGTCAGCCGGTGGCGTCCGGCGGCTACTTCCACGCCAAGGGGGGCATCCTGTGGGACGAGGCTGGCGACGGCATCGCCTTCTCGGGCAGCATCAACGAGACGGCCACCGCCTGGCGCTACAACTACGAGAGCTTCCACGTCTTCTGCTCCTGGCGGGAGCCTGAGCACTTCCGCCACGAGGCGGAGACGTTCCGGCGGCTGTGGGAGGGCGCCGAGGAGGGCTGGCTGACGCTGCCCCTGCCGGAGGCGGTGCAGCGGGAGCTGGTGAGGATGGCGCCGGCCGAGCCGCCGCTGGAGGAGCCCGCCCTCCTGCCGCTGACCGAGGAGGAGGGGAAGCTGCGCTGGGCGGCCCAGTTCATCCGGGACGCCCCCTTCCTGGTCCACAAGGGATGGCGGGTGGGCGTGGAGACGGCGCCCATCAGGCCCTTTCCGCATCAGCGTGCGGTGGCCTACGACGTGCTCGACCGCTTCCCGTGTCGGCGGCTGCTGGCCGACGAGGTGGGGCTGGGGAAGACCATCGAGGCCGGCTTCATCCTGCGGTCGCTCCTCCTGTCGGGGTGGGTCAGGCGCTGTCTGGTGCTGGTGCCCCGCAGCCTGGCCCGGCAGTGGCAGGAGGAGCTGTGGGAGCGCTTCCAGGTGGAAGCGCCCTTTTACGATGGCTCCCGCTTCGTGTGGTTCTCGCACCCTGCCAATCGTTATCAGGAGATCCCCGAGGGTGAAAGCCCCTGGGAGATGCACCCGGTGGTCATCGCCTCGGCCCAGATGGCCAAGCGCCAGCAGCGGGCGAAAGGGCTCCTGGAGGCGCCGCCTTGGGACCTGGTGATCGTGGACGAGGCGCACCATGCGCGGCGCCGCGACTTCCTGGACCTGGACCGCTACCGGCCCAACCGGCTCCTCTGGCTGCTGGAACAGGTAAAGCAGCGGACACGGGGACTCTTGCTGCTGACCGCCACGCCGATGCAGGTGCACCCGGTGGAGCTGTGGGACCTGCTGCGGCTGCTGGGGATGCCCGGCCGGTGGCAGGACGACCAAGGGGCGTTTCTAGCTTTCTTCGGCGAGCTCAGCAAGCCCTTGGGACAGGTGAACTGGGAGGCCGTGCTGCCCCTCGTGCGGGAGGCCATAGACTCCTGGGGCTGGGACGAGAGGTGGGAGGGGGAGGCACGGGGCGCCCTGGGGTCTGTCGGCCTGCAGCGGATCAAGGGCGTCCTGGATGGTGGGGGACGCAAGGTGAATCTGGTGCTGACCGAGCAGGAGCAGGAGTGGCTCCTGAAGGCGGTGCGGCAGCACTCGCCGGTGGGCAGGCTCCTGTATAGGCATACCCGCAGCCTCCTCAGGCACTATCACGAGCGTGGTTGGATGCGAGAGCGCGTGCCCGAACGAAGGCCGGAACCGGTGTGGCTGGAGCTGTCGGACGAGGAGGAGGCCCTGTACGGCCAGGTGGAGCGCTACATCAGCACCTACTACAAACGTTACGAGGAGCTGCGCCGAGGGCTGGGCTTCGTGATGACCGTGTACAGGCGCCGCCTCACCAGCAGCCTCTTCGCCCTCAAAAGGAGCCTGGAGCGGCGCCGGCAGTTCCTGCTAGGGCAGTGGCGGGACGACGAGAGGCCCGCCGGCCTGGAGGACGAGGACATGGAGGAGGCGGAGCTGGACGAGGACGCCTTCGAGGAGCTGGAACGCCCTGCCTTCTGGGACGAAGAGGTAGGAGAGGTCGACCGCCTGCTTGCGTCCCTGGAGTCGCTACCTCGAGAAACGAAGCTCGCAGCGCTGTTAGACCACCTGGAGCGCCTCCTCCGCCAGTACGACCAGGTTCTGGTATTCACCCAGTACACGGATACCCTGGACTTCCTGCGGGGGGAGCTGGTGCACTCCTTCGGCTCCCGCCTCGGGTGCTACTCGGGCAGGGGCGGCGAGGTGTGGGACGACCGGCAGGGCAGGTGGGCGGGCGTGAGCAAGGCGGAGGTCCAACGAAGGTTTGAGGACGGTGGCCTCAAGGTGCTGGTATGCACCGAGGCAGCAGGGGAGGGCCTCAACCTGCAGAGCTGCGGCGTCGTCATCAACTACGACATGCCCTGGAATCCCATGAAGGTGGAGCAGCGCATAGGCAGGATAGACCGGCTGGGGCAGCGGCGGCAGCAGGTGCACGTACTGCACTTCTTCTACCGCGACACCGTCGAGGCGAAGGTCTACGAGGCCCTCAGCCAGCGCATCGGCTGGTTCGAGAACGTGGTGGGGGAGCTGCAGCCGATACTGCAGCGCGCCCATGCTGCCATCCAGAGAGCCGCCATGTTAGCTCCGGAGGAGAGAGGGCCGGTGCTGCGCGAGGAGCTCGAGGAGCTGGCCCGAGTGGAATCCCTGCCCGCCGTCGAAGGCTGGAAGCCCTATGGCGAAGGGCTTCTGCCCGAGGCTCCCCTGACCAGCGAAGACCTGGATCTCCCCATCCTGGCAAAGCGAGGCAGCGGGCTCGCTGTGGGGCAGGCTGAGAGCGGGTCGCTGGGCATCGCTATCCTGGAGGGGATGCTGGAGCTGCCGCCTCCACCGGCCAGGCCGGACCTGGTACGGCTGGAACGGCTGAACGGGGTGCGCAGAGTGGGGTATTACCGGTTCTGGAAGGGATCTTGGAGGCCTGTGTCTACCCTGAGGCAGCTTCTCGATGCTCTGGAAGCGCCGGCTGGCGGGCAGCCGTCATCCATAGCTGAAGCCCGAAGGCGCTTCGAAGAGGAGTGCATCACATTGTGAAACGCTCCACTCGAAGGCCTCGTTGGGCATCCCGCTCCGCGGAGGCTGCGCAAGGGCGCTCGCCTCAGGGTAGTAGACGATGCCGTCCGCGTCCAGGAGGAGCCACGGACTGTGCTGGTCCAGCCACTGCACGGCGCGGCGTCAGGGAGCCAGCACGCCTCGGGACCTGCCCCATGTCGTGGGCGTTCCTGATGGGGCTTGCATAGCGTGCGAGGGGTGGCTCAAGGATTAGGGGTGATGCAAGAAGACTCGCGAGAGCTGGCCAGGGAAGTGGGCAGGCAAGGTGGGGAATTGCGGCGCCGCAAGGAGGGGCATTGTACTAGCTGCGGGAGGCCCTTTGCGGGGTTGACACGTGGTCTCTACTGCTCACAGACATGCAAAGCCAAGGCCTACCGCCGCCAGGCGGGACAGCCCCCTCGTAAGGACGACCAGCATAAGACCGGGAAGAGTTATGATTTTTTGCCCAGGAGAGCCAAAGGCGCTGGTCTGAGTTTCCTGCCTGCGCTGTAAGTGCGTTCCCTCCTGCCAGGGAGTCTCCCCTAATGCTGCTCTCTCAATATGAGTTGGAGTAGGGAGCCCCCCGCCAGCCACAGCGAGGGCAGCTCACGAGATACAGCCCTCCCTGCTGGTGCACCCAGCCCCGGCCCCTCTCGAAGCGGAGGGGCTGCTGGCAGTAGAGGCAGACGGCCATCCCTCTCTCCCTCCTCCCCTCTCGGGCCTGGGCCGGGCGAGGGGCGAGGGAAGGGGGACCTCCCTTCACCCCTCGCCCGGAGGGCCCTACCGTGTCGGCTGCCGCCCCCTGAGGGCCCCGTCGAAGACCTCCCGGACGGCCTCCCGCTCCCTGGCCGAGAGCTGGGGCCAGAAGGCCGCCACCAGGTGCCAGGCCCGGTCGGGCTCCTTCACCTCCAGGCGGTGGAAGCAGTCCGACCGGTAGTAGCAGCGGCCACACTCCAGGGTGCAGCCAGCCTCGATGGCCGCCCTCCCGTCACGGTAGACCGTGAGCTCCAGGCCGCCGCCCAGGTAGACCTGTGCTGCCCGGCAGGACATCTCGCCTTCACCTCCTTTCCTCTCGTGGTCTCGTCCTCCCTGGGGCGGCGCTCCTGAGCGCCGCCCTCCCTCGGCCCCCGGGTGGCAGGAGAAGGGGGGAGGGAGAGAGGCGGCGGGGCCATCTCCGCCCTCTCCCTCCCCCCGTTGGGGGGCCTCTAGCCCCGGGCCTTCCGGAGGAGCTCCGCCAGGAGGTCCACCGCCTCCTGGAGGGCCTCCACGTCCAGGGTCAGCACCAGGCGGACGGTCACCGGGGCCTCGCCCTCCCCCTTCTCCCCTGGGGCCAGGCCGTTGGCGGAGGCCACCAGCCTCAGGGCCTTCACCTTGGGGAACCTGCCGGAGCTGTCCACCTCCAGCTCGTAGAGCTGGCCGGGGAGGATGGCCGGCCCCAGCTTACGGTCCCAGCAGTAGAGGGGCCTCTCCTCACCCTCCAGGCTGATGAGCCAGTAGGGGCCGCTCCTCCCCTGCCGCTCCTCCACCTTCTTGACGGTCGCCAGCATCGTGCCCTAACCTCCTTTCGTGCCTCTGCTTCTTGCTCCCGCTGGCCCCTGGGCGGGAGCCTCGACGAGAAGGGGGGAGCGGGCCCGACCGCTCCCCCCTGAGGCGTGAGGGCTCCAGGGCCTCAGCCCACCTGCACCACCCCCAGGCAGCGGGAGCAGCCCCAGCCGTGCCCTCCCCCTCGTCTGGCCCAGTAGAAGAGCCGCCCTGGGCGCCTCTCGGGGCAGCGGCACCAGCGGCCCCTGTCCACCAGCTCCCCGTTGCCGTAGGCCAGGGCCAGGGAGAGGGCGTCCCCGTCGCCCCCGAAGGGGCAGGGCTCGCCGTAGGCCCTCAGGAGGGGGACAGCCCAGCGGGAGAGCCTCTCCGCCTCCCGCCTCAGCCTCTCCCTCTCCTGCCAGAGCCCCATCAGCAGGGCCTCCACCTCCTGCCTGCCGTCCCTCATGGCCCGACACCTCCCTTCTTCCTGGACTTCACGGCCCCTGGGCGAGCGGCGAAGCCGTGAGCCCTGAGGGAAGGGGGCATTTGGGGCCCTTCGGCGCCCCTCTCCTGGTCACGTGACTCCTGCCCCTACAAGAGGCCCCGGCCCTGGCTGCCAGTTGCCCAGGGGAGGGGGAGAGGGCTAGGCTGAGGAAGGTGAGGCGCTGGCATTGGACGCCCCGGCGGAAGAGGGGAGGCGAGAGGTCTCCCCACCTCATCTCCGATGCCCTCTACCTCGCTCTGGCCCCTGCCCTCGCTGTCAGCCTCCTCCGCCCAGCGCCTGCCCCAGGTGCCGGGGGTCTCTCTACCGGGACTGGGAGGATCTGGCCTGCCTCATGTGTGGCTGGCGGCAGATGGGCTAGGCGATGGGGAACCTGGCCCCGCACCTGGCGCAGTGGGCGAGGCCGGGCGCTATCTCGAAGGCGAGGGGCTGACCACAGCGCTCACAGGGGAAGGGGGGCCGCCTCTCCCCTCGCCTGGGCTCCTCAGGCGGGAGGTCGTAGGGGTCGGGACGCCTGCGCCCCGTGCGCAGCAGCCGCCGGTAGCGCTGGAGCAGCAG
>BEIB01000023.1 GCA_002898615.1 bacterium HR25
AATCTGCGGAGGGGTGCCGGAGCGGTTGAACGGGGCGGTCTCGAAAACCGCTAGGGCCCACGCTGGCCCTCGTGGGTTCGAATCCCACCCCCTCCGCCAATGAAGCAGGGGTAAGGCCTCGTCCCAGGCCTGTCGAAGCGGGGCAGACCAGGTCCTGGACACCGCGCTGGGTTTTGCCCACATGATCCACACTTTCAGTCCCGCATTGGCTCAATCGGTCCTCGCTGTCAATCAGCCTTGGGTCGAAGGCCCCCTCATATGATCTGGTCCAACTCTACCGCTTCCACGCCCAGTACCTCTCGCTCCACCCACCGCCTCTCTCGCACGCGGTAGATGTAGACGGAGTCGTACCGGGGGTTGATGATGCGTCTGAGGCCTGCCTTCACCTTCTCCAGGCGGCCCTCGCTTATCTCGCCTTCGAAGACGGAGCGCTGCACCCAGTGCAGGTGCTGGCGCAGGTACTGGCAGACTTTGTTCACTCGCTTCTGCTCCACATCATACACTAGGACGACGTACACGACCTCTGTCTCCCCTGAGTCTCACCATCCCGAAGCCCTGGGCGTTGCGCTCACCGAACCCCATGTCGTAGCCCACCTGAAGGAGGAGGGGATCTCCCTGGGCGCGAAACAACCCCTCATAGCCCCGGACGTTGATGCCGTTGACGGTGACCAGCCGCGAGCGGGGCTCGCCTATGGGCTCCAGCCGCACCCGCGCCCCGTCCCCTGCGGGGTGTCCCAGGGCCCGCGCCTTGTTGACCAGGTTCTGGGAGATGACACGCTGGAACTCTTCCTGCGTAGGGGAAAGAAAGCGTCGCTCCAGCTTGCCGTCCCGCTCCACGACGGTGGAGGCGACTATGGGAGACAGGCTTTCCACCACCAGAGGCAGGGAGATGGCTGGCTCCGCCTCTACCTCCACCGCGCCCACGGTGAGAATGACGTGGCCCAGGTTGACCTGGCCGACGGTGAGGAGCGGCCCCACCACGCCCTCCAGCACCTGGGGGATGGGCGAGGAGACCCACCAGTGGACCGGCGGCTCCATGAGGAGGCCCTCGCCCTGGGCGCGGGCGCTACGAGGCCGTAGCCAGGAGTAGGTGAAGGGCTTGTAGCGCCGGCCGTCCACGGCCAGGCCCTGGCTGTGAAGGCTCTCCGCCAGCTCCGGGTCCCAGCGTCGCAGGGCGCTGTAGACGGTGCCCCGTAGCAGCTCCGGGTAGCGCCAGGGGAGGAAGAAGGGGCCGGGGGCCTCCAGAGTTATCTTCAGTCGCATCGGCATCGCCTCCTCTACCACCAGGCTCGCAGGGCCCTGTAGGGTTCCATGTCTATGAGGTGGCGCACCAGCTTGTAGGCCTCCAGGCGAATGAGCTGTCGGTAGGAGACGTTGCGCTTGAGGGTGCGATGGTACACGGTGGTGGCCAGCGTCTCCTCCAGGGCGCGGATGAAGGTCTTGCGCCCTCTCTCGCCCAGGTAGACGCCCTCGGACTCGCCCAGGGGCTCCAGGTCGCTCTCGTCCAGCATGTGGCGGTTGACCACGCGGAAGATGGTGCGGTCGACGATGAGGGGACGGAAGACCTCGGCGATGTCCAGGGCCAGGGAGAAGCGCCGCTGCGAGGGTTCGTGCAGGTAGCTGACGGTGGGGTTGAGCTGGGTGACGTATATCTCCGCCAGGGCGACGGTGTAGAGGAGGGTGTTGCCGAAGGAGAGGAGGGCGTTGACGAGGTTGTCAGGTGGGCGGCGCACCCTCCCCTGGAAGGGCTCCTCCAGGTCCAGGATGAGGTTGAAGGCGGCGTAGTAAGCGTCCCTGGCGCGGCCCTCCGCTCCCATTAGGCTGGGGATATCCGGGCAGGCCGCTAGCTGGCCGATGGCCCCCTCCACGAGGGCGATGACGCCGTCCAGCTCTCGCCCTCGCCGCTGGTAGTAGGCCAGGTTGCGGCGCACGTGGTAGAGCGCTCCCTCCACGAACTGTCGGGCCAGGTAGAGGCGCTTGGCCTGGTCCAGGTAGTGCTCTACCTGCCGCACCAGGAGGTGGCCGCTGACGTTCCCCTCCCTGGGGTAGAAGCTGCCGCTGTAGAAGCCGTGGTAATTGAAGCAGTGGAGGACGACGCCATGACGGCCCAGGAAGTTGAGGAGCTTGGTATTAAGGTCCACCTCGCCGAAGAGGTAGAGTTCCCGCACGTCCTCCACCGGTATGGGGCGGCGGCCCTCTTCCCCTTCCCGCTCCAGGTAGAGGGTGTTCTGGTGCCGACGGAGCCGGCCGCTGCGGAAGAGGTAGTAGCTGCGGGCCACCGTCTACCCCCAGCACAGCTCGGCGTAGGCGCAGGAGCGACAGACCGGCATGAACTCCACCCGCGGCGGGGCGGACAGGGCTTCCACCTGGGCGACTCCGTGGAGGGCCTCCGCCACCTGGGCCTCTAGCTCCGCGGTGAGGCGCACCTCCTCCCGGCGGCGCTCCCTGGGGAAGCGCAGCTCGCCCGTCAGCTCGCCGGCGCCCAGGTAGCGGAGGTAGAGGAGGTAGTAGGCCACCTGGAGACGGGCCGCCTGGGCGAGCCGCCGGGAGTGCTTCACCTCCAGGACGCGCCCCTCCCCTTCCAGGACGTCAACGCGCACCAGTTCGTCCAGCATCACCTCGCGACGGGCTAGATGGGGGTAGGCGCCCTCGTGCAGGAGGCGTCCCAGGAGGACGCGGTCTGAGGCGTGCTCCATGCGGAGCCCCTTGGCGAAGAGCCAGAGCTTGCGGGGGCATACCGCCCAGTAGTTCACCTTCAACCCGTTGGTACGAAGAGAGGCGAACTCCTCAGGTGTCAGCAGCATCCTGATCACGGCGTCGTCACCCTGGCGGTCATCCTTTCAGTCGATCACAAACCCTTCCGGCGGCTGGCCCATGGCCTCCTCGTGGAATCCCACCTCCTCGTCGTAGGGGAGCCGGCAGATATACCAGGTCCGCTTACCGCGGGTGTGGGGATAGAACAGGCCCAGTCCCTCCCGGTTCGATTTGCCTAACCACCATAGGGGGACGGGCGTCAAGTAGAGGGAATCGAGCCCCTCCTCACCCAGGGTATCCAGCACCGCCTGGGGGATTACATCGAAGGTGGGCATGGTGACCCGGCGCGGCTGGTATATCTTTCCCTGCTCATCGGAGAAACGAACCTCGTCCGGCCCGGGCCCGAAGAGGGTGCACCGGCGGAACAGGGGCGTGAGATCGGCCACGCCGAGCGTGGCGTCCCGGTAGAGTCGGTCGCAGGCCTCTCGCGCCCAGGCATAGGAGACGGCCAGGCCATCGGAGAGCAGCTCCCAGGTCTGTGTCAGGTAGGGCAGCGGCTCGCCCCGGCGCTCCAGGTAGGGCTCGGGCGAGGAGACGGGGAAGACCACCAGCTCATGGCCATCCGGCTCGGCTGCGCCGCGGTTGAGGCGTCCGGCCCGCTGGGCCAAGGCGTCCACTGGGCAGAGCTCGCTGTACATGCGGTCGCAGGAGATGTCCAGGCTCACCTCGATGACCTGGGTAGCCACCAGAAGGAGGGGCCGCTGGCCGCTGCGCAGCCACTCCAGAACCTGCCGCTCCTTCTGCCTGCGGTGCTGGTAGGCGAATCGAGAGTGCAGGCAAACGAGGCGTTCCCCCTCTCCCAGATTCTCCCGCAGCGCCAGGTAGAGGCCCTGCGCCCTTGCCACAGTATTGACCACTACGAACTGGACCAGCCCACGCCGGTGGCCGGCCACGATCTCATCCAGGGCCTCCGGGGAGGCGGCCCAGGGCGCTCCCTGGGAGTCCGTCCTTCTGTGCAGCAGCGGCTCCTGCCGCGTGCGAAGATAGAAAGGTCGCCGCCCCAATCCCTCCTCATCGCTCACTTGGCAGTAGTCGGTCAGCCGGGCTTCCTGGACGAGGAAGGCGGGCAGGGTGCCGCTCATGAGCAGGTGCGGCACCTGCATCAGGCGCAGAAGATGGAAGAGCTCCCGTAGCTCCGCCAGCATGTGCCGGTCGTAGTAATGCACCTCGTCGAAGACTATGGCTGCCGTCTGCAGGGTGCCCAGCGACATGTCCGCCTGGCTGTAGCCGTGGACGAATGTGTAGAGCAGATGGTCCACGGTGGTGATGGTGACAGGGCGGAGGAAGTGCTCCCCCTGGTAGTTCTCGCTCCGGGCTATCTCCATCTCGGCGGCAGGGTCGATATCTTCTCCCTCACTCGCTCCGGCCTGCCCCAGGCGGGCCAGCTCTCGCTGCTCCAGGTAACTGCGCCCATGGTACAGCCCCACCGCGTCCCGCCCGAACAGGTCAGCCAGCCGCTGGTGCATGGCGTTGGACGTCACCTGGGTGGGCAGAGCGAAGACGATACGGTCCACGCGTCCCTCTCGCCAGAGCCCCAGCGCCCAGAGGAGGGCGGCTTCCGTCTTGCCCCTACCGCAGGGGGCCATCAGCACCACATAGGGGGCATCCGTCCCGGCCAGGCGCCGCTGGTAGGCGTAGAGGGAGGGAACGGAGCCGACCACTCGCTCCCTGGCATCGTCAGGCAGCTGCCAGGGGAAGGACGGCGGTCCCAGCGCCTCCACCACCGGCATCGATAGACGTGATGCCTCTGAGGCGAAGTGCTGGCTGGCCCGCTGGTCAGCTTGCTTGAGGAGGGAGAGAAGAAAAGAGTAGAGGACCTTCACACGGACGGTGGTGGCATCGTCGCCGCTGGAGGATATGCGGGACGCCACCTCTCCCAGTCCGTAGAGGACGTCGACGCACCGCTCGAGGGTGAGCTGGCCCCACTCGGAGACCGGCCAGGCACCGAGAGGACGGAGTCTTTCGTCGCCCAGCCTTTGGCCGAGCCAGCCCAGAGCGGCATCCAGTTGCTCGCCGGTTTCGGGCCGGTAACCGAGCCTTCGCAGAGGCTGCGGGAGGCCTTTGTACAGCCCCGAGTACAGTCCGGTGTGATGGCTGGCCACGGCGAGCGCCTCCAGGAGCGGCCCGCCCGTCCAGAGGGTGGGCAGGCACAGACGCTGCCACACCCCTGTTACCAAAGGCAGGGCCACCAGGGCGTGAGGGAAGTCCGGGGAATGCCTCCCCTGGGCGATGGCCTCCTGGAAGGCCTTGGTGGACTTCCCCCAGTCGTGCAGCAGACACACCGCCGAAGCGATTGTTTCTAGGTCGCGAGGCGGTATCTGCCACCGCTGGCAGAAAGCGGCGACGCCCCTCCCCCGCAACAGGTGTCCCAGGGCGATGACAGTGTCCTGGCTGTGCCCCAGGAGGCTCTGGAAGCGCGCCTCTCCCGCGACGGCCTCACGCTTGGCCAGTAGCGACCCCGAGTCCCTCATCTCTCGCGTACGCTGGCGTCATGACTGGAAAAAAGGTGAACGGTCTCGGCCCCGAACTGCCACATGGGCTGGGCTTCCGGCAGCTGGAGCGGGAAACGAGCGGGCAGCACTAGGACCGGCGAGTAGAGAAGATCGCGGCCGCCCCTGAAGGCCAGGGGAAGGCGCAGAAGCTCTCCCCCGCTGCCGCCATCCTGGAGGGTGGGCACCAGGGCCCAGGCCTCACGGGAGTCCACCTGTCGGACGGCTCCCCGCCAGACGAGGCCCACGACCACGACATCGTCGGAGCGGCCCAGGTAAAGAGGGCGGGCCGGCCGCGCCAGAGCGCCATACATCTCCTCCACCAGCCCCTCGTCGTCGGAGGCGACGAAGAGGCGATAGGCCGGCCGCACCAGGAAGTAGCGGAACATGGGCGAGGAAGGGAAGGAGGCGGGACGCCTCTCCTCCCGCTCCTCCCCCACCAGCTTCAGCAGCTTGGCCAGCTCACGGGACGGCCTCTCCCTAACCAGGGGACGGACGTTCAGGTATAGTCGCTCCTGGAGGTCTTGGATCGCCTCCTCATAGTCTGCCCAGTGGACGCCCAGAGCATTGGCCATGAGCCCCACCAGCGTCGTGAAGGGAGGGACGGGGTAGGTAAGGACAACGCTGGTGCTGGCCGGCCTCCGGAAGGAGGCGAAGTAAGGGACCTCCAGATCGGCGGTGAAGCCCTGCATCTCCCCCTCACACTCCCAAGGCGGCCTTGGCGGCCGCGATGGCCTGCCGCGGCGTGACTACCGGAACGCCGGCCTGCTCCAGGACTCGCCGGACCTCCTCCGCGTTGTCCACGGAGCCCTCCAAGAGGCCGGCCCACAGGGCCGGCCGGCCATCGACCTCGGTCAGGTCGGGGCGCACTTCCTCTAGGACTTGGGCGAGCCTGACCACATTGGCCCTGGCGGTGTCGCCCTCCGTCTCCAGCGCCTTCTGAAGCCGGTGAGAGTAGTTATGCTGCAGGCCTACCAGCACCACGTCGGGCGTGAAGTCGGTCAGCAGCCGGGCCTGCTTGGAGTAGTCGCTGAAGTCCTGGACGGCATCCAGGAGCAGGCCGACGCGCCGGGCGCGCTCGCCGGCATCGATGTGCTCCTTGAAGCGGACCGAATAGAAAGGCTTGGGACGCTTCCCCTCTGTCTGCCCCAGGAGATAACGTTCCTCCTCTCGTCCTACCCGGTCCACGTCGAGGCAGAGGCCGCCCTTGTAGATGTTGACCGCTAGCTCGACGTTGACTATGTCCCCTGTCATCTCACCGGCCTCACGGGCACCGCGGTGCCGACGAGTCAGGAAGTCCAGGCTGAGGCTTCCGTCCAGGGGGACGAGGCCCATGGCGGGGGAGACCTTGACGGGAGAAACGCGAGTGACGGCCCCCACGTCGGGCAAGGTGGTCATGAAACCGAAGAGGTCGCACAGGACACACTCGCGGATACGACCGCAGCTTTCGCCCTGGTCGTCGGCCACGCAGGCTGCCTGGGATGGCAGGTGGCGTCGTAACGCCTCCTTCAGGTAGAAGCGCATGGCCTGGCCACTGACGTACGGGTACTCCTGACCGGCGAAGCGGTATTTCTTTATGTCCACCAGATTGCTGCCGCCCTCGCCGCTGTTGAGGTTGGTCAGTCCCGTCCGGGAGAGCCAGACGAGCTGCACTGCCTTCACGTCGTCACGCATTTGCCTCACCCCCTTGCTGTCCTCTGCTCTGGGCCATGGTCTTGCGAGCGTAGGCTACCCCGGCGAAGACGAAGAGCGTGTTCTTCAGATCCTCGAAGGGGACCTCGTCCCGGTTCAGGAGCTGGACTAGCTCCTCCAGGGCTGCTACCGAGATGTAGCGCATATCGTCGGCGCTGAGGCCGATAAGGCGATGGACCGCCTCCTTGAGAACGACCAGAAGGTCGGAGCGGGAGCGCACCCGCTCCAGGCCGTATAAGACGACCGGCTGGCGCCGGCTGGCGGCGATCTCAGCCAGAGCGTAGCCGGCCTTGCGGACGGTCTCCAGGTGCTCCTGCATCTCTTTCCACCTCCATTCCCTGACCAGCGTTTGGATGCGCTCCACCACCGCCCCGTAGAGGCGGAGCTGGCGCCGTGGACGGGGCAGGAAGCCACGGGCGAAAGCGGGGAAGCTGTCGGTGAGGAGCCCCTGGGACATGGCCTCCCGCATCTCGGCTTGCTCTTCGTAGAGGGGCCTGCCCTTATCGTCCATGAGCCCCACCTGAGTGAAGATGTGGGCATAAGGCTGGACGCCCTCCTCTACCAGACGCACCAGCAGGTGGAGGATGGGCTCGTCCAGTACCAGGTCGTGGGCGGTGACGTTCTTCATGCGGCCCTGGGGCATGGTGACGAAGAGCCATCCCTGGGGGACCGTCCGCCGGGCGGCCTCGAACAGGCCAGCGAAGTCCAGACCCCGCTGCCCTACCTCCCACAGGGAACGCTCCAAGAAAGCAGCGAGGAGGGAGAAGCGCCCCTCGGCCACCGGTCGCTCCTCGGTGGCGCCCTCCTGCTCAGGGACTGCATCCCCCTCCTCGTCTTCGCGCGGAGCCCTGTCCGACGAGAGGCGGAAGTAAACGTTGGTCCGCCGCCTGCGCTCCTGGCGAAGGCTGTGGCGATAGCCGTTCTTCTGCTCGTGCAAAGCAGCGAGGTCGGGGCTGACAGGGGCCGGGATCACTGCCACGGCGGTGTCCCGGTTACGGCCGAGGTCGCAGAGGTAGAGCAGGGCATCGTCGGCCCAGGCCAGGGCGCCCAGCAGGTAGCAGCGGGGGCAGACGTCCACGTTGGTGGGCCGTCCCCTATAGGCCTCGCCCGTCCAGCGGGTGCGCGCCCCTGAGAAGGCCCTGTTCTTGGTCACGAGAGGGTAGACGGACAAGGTGAGGGTCTGCGGGTTGGCGCCCACCGCCGCGCCGCACAGCGGGCACGGCCGACCTCCACCGCCACCATCGCCTAAAGCGTCCTGGAGAAGGCCTCTCCTCTTGGCCGGGTCGGCCAGATAGGGCGCCGGCCGCTGCCCCGGCGGCTGCTGGTTGAAGCCTATGAAAGGAAGGATGATGGAGCGGCGCTGTCCGTCACGCTCTGTGGTGTAGAAGAGGTTGCCCTCTGCCCGGCGACCGATGGCCTCATCCAGGAGAGGCACGAGACGAGAGGGGTCTGCGACCTCCACCAGCAGGCCATCGCTCTGCCAGCGGACAGTCAGCAGGCCCGGGAACTGGCGGGAAGCTTCTTCAAGGACGCAGCCCAGTACCTCCAGGCCGTTGTCCAGCCAGGGGTCATGGCGTAGGGGCCACAATACGCCAGGCATCATCCCTACCTCCAGGGGGTGAAGCCGCTGTAGTCCGCCCGGCGGCGTCCCCTCCTGAGGACTCGCTCATAGTCGTCGTGGCGGAGCACCTCCAGGACGCGCAGGGAGCCATCCCCGTCCTCGTAGAAGCAGAGGCGCCAGCCGATGCGGCCCCCGGGCGCCGTCAGGAAGTCGACATTCTCCGGGTGACGGGCATTGCTCCGGCGCCAGTCGGGCAGGCGGAGCTTCTCCAGCAGATCATCGACCTGAGAGCGGTCGGCGCCCCTCAGAGAGTCGTAGGCGGATCTGGCCCGGGACGACAGATAGACCGGCACCCTCTCGGCCTCGGCCCAGCGCTCCTCGAAGGCCCGGAAGAGGGCCAGCCCCGCCGGCGACAGCTCTACCTGGTCGCCGTCCTCGCTGGAGAGGAGGAGGCGCAGCTCCTCGGGACGGCCCTGGAGGCGCTGCTCCACCTCGCGGGCCGGACGCGGGCCGCCCTCCTCCAGCCAGCGGAGAAGGTCGCGGTGCTCAGCCAGCAGGGCGTAGTCCCAGGAGACGGGCACGGGTGGCAGGTCTATGATCTGGTCGAAGCGCTCGTGCAGGTAGTAGACCGGCACCCGGAAGAGGAGACCTACCAGGCTGGCATAGGCGATCTCCGCTTTGAAACCGCCCGTGGCATTGATGACCACCTCTCTCTCCAAGCGCTTCTCCCCCTCCACCAGCTCCACCAGCTTGGAGACCAGGGAGCGAAGGCCCCGCATCCTGAAGCGGGCCTCCTCATAGGTCAGACCCGGCACCTCCTCGATGCGGCAGCGGCTGGGGCCGTACAGCTCCCGCAGGGCCCCGGCGCAGAGGCGGCCCTCCTCCGTGGACGAGGCCAGAAACACCAGCCGGTCGTCCTCCCGCAGGAGATGAGACAGGGAGTTGGTCTCGGCGCTGGCCTCCCTGGGCGATGTCTGCCTCAGATACCACGCCAGCTCCTTCGCCGAGGCCGGCGACTTCCCGTTGTTGTGCCGGGCGAAGTTGCTGATCGCCGATGTGCCTACCGTCACCAGGACTGTCCGCATTGGCATCCTCACTCCTCTCCGGGACCGACGCTACCTCTTGCACCTACGTTCCGTTCTCCAAGCTACCGCTCGCGGCGGAGGCCCGCATGAGCAGACCGGCCCGTTTCGCCTTGGGCAGGACGACCTAGCGACGCCTCTACCGAAACCTATTCCCGTCGGGACGGTGATTCGGCGACCAGCCAGGGAAACTGAAGGGCCCGCACCCGCTCGTCGATGTCCGGCACCTCGTCCCTGACCAGGGCCAGGAGGGAGTAGAGGAAGCCTTCAGCCGCCTCCCTGCCGACAGGTTTCTGGCCGTGGGCCAGGATACTGTCGTTGCGCTGGGACAGGTAGCGCCGCACCGTCTCGTAGAACCGCTGGCCCAGGCGCTCACCGTAGGCCTCCAGCACCCGGTAGGCCCTCTCCAGCCCGACGCGCGCTCGCCCCTCGGCGTCGGTCTGGGCCAGGGAGCGGGCTGCTTCGGGGAGCCGGTCCAGGTCCAGGTCGCCGGTCCGCTGACGATAGCGCTCCCAGAGGACCATCTGGGCCAGCATCTCGGCGGCCCGGTAGAGACGGGCCACGGCATCGTCCCAGCGCCCCTCCAGCAGCCGACGCTGGGCGTTGGCGATGAGGTCCGCCAGGAGGTCTGACGTGGGGACGTCCATGTACGCAGCGTCACCTATGGGTTTCAGCCGCTGGACCGTCCGGCGGTCGGGGAGGAGGTCGGGGGGCGCGGGAGCGTCCCGCAGGCTCTGGAAGCGGTCCACAGCCTCGTGGTGGCGGAAGCGGTCCCAGAACTCATAGGCCCGGGCCAGCGTCAGCAGGGCGTCCCGTCGCTGCCGGTCATCGTACAGCAACAGGTGGACGTTGACGGCCTCGCAGACCCTCTGGGCGGTGTCGAACTGCAACCGCCGGATCAGCTCCTCGGTCAGGCGCAGGTCGTCCAGGGCCAACACGGCGGCTGGCGGAGTCACCAGGAAGCGCTCCGTCCCGCTGACGACGACGCCCGTGTCCCTCTCCCCGGCTATGTAACGCAGGCTTCCACAGCGCAGGGCCACCGCCGCCAGGGCCAGCCCCGCCGTCATCGACTTCGTCCCCGATGTGTAGTCGGCGGTGACCTGGTCTGGCTGCAGGCCCTCGCCCAGGAGCCAGCGGATGGCCTTGATGCAGGCCTGGAACGCCTCACCGATGTCGTCGGCGGAGGCGAGGGGCACCTCGTGCCACCTTTCGACGCCCGACACCTGCTCCCGCACCCGCCGGGCCACAGGCGCGCTCTCTTCGGTGATGACCAAGACTACCCTGTCCGGGTTCGCCTCGCGAACGCTCCTGGCCAGGGGGGCCGACATGTCGACGTCAGGACGCGTCCCGGTGCCGACGGTCAGTACCATGCCCCTTCTCGGCGTCATGGTCGCCCTCCGGATATTCAGCGATCGCTTCCCCCGCTCATTGCCGCGCACGGGCAGGAGAGCCCGCGCCAGTGGGGACGTCCTCGCCTGTGACGTCGGGCGAGGAGGCGAGGTCGCTCACCAGGCGCTCCCGCACCCTGGCGCCCTCCGGCAGCCCCAGAGAGGAGCGGTACTTCTCGTATATGGACTGGAGCTGGTTGGCTATGGTCTTGGGCGAGCGGCGGAGGCGCCGGGCCAGCTCCTGGTTGCTGCCGCCGTGGCGGGTCAGGGCCAGCGCCACCCGCCGCTCCGCCGCCGTGAGCTGGCTCCAGAACCCCCGGAGGATCTGGCGCCGCGTCTGGTCCTGCATCTCTCGCTGCCGCTGGATAGCCCGGTAGGGGTCGTCCCACAGGAGCAACTCGGAGATGGTGGAGGGGAGGAGGCTCCAGCGGAGGACGGGCACGGGCACCAGCACCACCTGAGAGAGAGCGGCGTGCATCTCGCGGGAGCGGAGAAGCTCGGGCGGCGATAGCAGGTGCCAGACGTGGTCACCCTCCCCCAGGAGGAGCTGCGCCACCACCATGCCATAGGCGGCCATCACCTTCCTGCCACCGGCGATGCACAGGTGCACCCGGCGTCGCTCTCGCTTCAGGGCGGCCACCTCACGGTAGAGGACGCGCAGGAGGAGGGCGGCCTCCTC
>BEIB01000024.1 GCA_002898615.1 bacterium HR25
AGCGGAGGGCTAAAGATGGCGGCAATGCCTACGCTGGTGCCCTGGCAGGGAGCGGACGCCCCCAGCGAGGCGGCGGTGGAGGAAGCCTTCCGCCGGGAGGGGCTGGCCCCCCGCTGGTGGGGCAACGCTCCCGGCTACGTCTACGCCGTCCACAGCCATCCCTATCACAAGGTCCTCTACTGTGTGCGGGGCTCCATCCGCTTCACGGTGGAGCCCGCCGGCCCCAGCTTCCACCTGCGCCCGGGCGACCGCCTGGAGCTGCCGGCGGGCACTCCCCATTCGGCCGTGGTGGGGCCGGAGGGGGTGACCTGCGCGGAGGCGGCCAGAGGCTAGGGAATGCGCCTGTCCGATCCCGGAGCGGTGGAGGCCATAGGGGAACTGCTGGGGGCCACCGTACGGCAGGCCCCCTTCGGCGTGCCGCGGCCCACCCCGGGCCGGCCTCCACCCTCGGAGGGGCCGCGGGGGCCCGTCTACCAGCTGACCATGCCCAGCGAGGGAGGCGAGGGCACCCTCCTCATCACCCTCTGGCCCACCCTGGCGAGGGTGGACGTCCGCCTGGGCAACCACTACTGGGTCCTGCGAGACGTGGACGTGGTGGACCTCTACCCGGGGGTGGAGGTGCTGTTCCGCCGCAACCAGCCGCCGGCCTATCTCTTCGTCTCGGTAAAGGGGCGGGTGGCCCTGGTGGCCTAAAGGCGGACGCGGCGGCCACAGGAGAGGCAGGTCCAGAGCTCGGCCTCTCGAGACGGCCAGCCCGGGGACTCGTCGCCGAAGAGGAGGACCTCCGGGGTGGCGATGGCCATCTCCAGCAGCCAGCGGAGCCGCCCCTTGGGCCGTCGCTCCACCTGCCAGCGCCGGCCGCCACAGCGACGGCAGGTGGGGCCTCCCTCCCCCTCTACGAGCTGCTCCGGTGCCGCCCCCGTGGTCATCCCCTCACCAGGTCCAGGAACTGCTTCAGGATGCGGGCCGTGGCCCCCCAGATGCGGTAGCCGTTCCAGTTGAAGGCGGGCACCAGCACCACCTCGCCCCGCCGCTGCCTCAGCTCCAGCTCCATGTTACGGTCGTCCAGGAGATGGGAGAGGGGGACCTCCAGGATAGTGGCCACCTCGTGCGGATGGGGGGCGAAGGGGTAACCCTCATCGGCGGTCACCAGCCCCACGAAGGGCGTCACCTTGAAATTGGTGATGGTGATTATCTCGTCGAGCTGGCCCAGCACCTGGACGTCCTGAGGCCGGATGCCTATCTCCTCCTGGGCCTCTCGCAGAGCGGTGGTCATGAGGTCCGGGTCCTGGGGCTCGTAGGCGCCACCGGGGAAGGAGATCTGCCCCTTGTGGTGCTCCACATACTGAGTGCGCTCGGTGAAGAGGACGTAGGTGGCGCCCCGCTTCAGGTAGAGGGGTACCAGCACCGCCGCGGGTATGGCCCCGGGCTCATCCAGAAGCCTGGGGGTATAGGCGGCCAGCACCTGGCGGATATGCTGGACGAGCTCCTGCTCCATAGGCATCCGCGGGCCGGTCAGGCGACGGGCCCCATCGACAGTATAAGTCACCGCTGGCCCTGGATGGACGGGCCGTTGGGCACCTGCGTCCCGGAAAAGGCCCGGGAGCCGCGGCCTTCCTCTGAGAGGAAGCGAGTAGGGGTTGGGCTGGTGGGCCCGGGAGGATTCGAACCTCCAACCAACCGGTTATGAGCCGGCCGCTCTGCCGTTGAGCTACGGGCCCGCAGGCCCAAGACGATTGTATAACTCCGCCAGGCGGGGGCACAAGGTCGCCCCCTCACAGGAGGGCAGGGTAGAGGACGCCCGCCTCCGTGACGCGGGCAGAGGGGCTGAAGCTATGGGGCTCCCAGCGCCCCCTGTCCAGGATATGGCGCACCTCCACGCCCCGGGAGGTCAGGTAGTCGGCCAGGAGGAGGCGGTGACAGCGAGCGTAGTAGGCCTCGGCGCACATGACAGCAGTGGCCCTGGCCCCGGCCAGGGCCAGGAGACGATCCACCGCCTCCCGGAATTCGGGGGTGAGCATGTGGTCGGCGTAGGCGCGAAGGCCAGGGCTGCGCAGGCCGCCGTTGGGGGAGTGGGGCCCCAGGCCGCGGCGGCGTCCTCCCAAGGGCTCCAGGTGAAGGTAGTCCAGGCCCCGCCGGGCCAGCGCCACGGCCAGGGCCTCCGCCTGGAAGTGGGGATGCCGCCGCGAGCTAGGGAAGCGCCTTATGTCCACCAGAAGGGCGATGCCGTGGTCCTCCAGGAGCTCCAGGAACTCCTCCAGCCGACGGTTGGAGTGGCCGACGGTGTAGAGGACTACGCCCTCCCCATGAGCCCTCACCCCTTCCCGTGGAGCGGCGTCTAGCTGCCCTGGGCCGAGGGGTAGCGTGGCTGACGCTTCTCCTGGAGGGCGCGCAACCCCTCTCGCACGTCCACATCGAAGAAGCCCAGCATCTCCAGGGCCAGCGACAGGTCGAAGGAGACGAGGCCGCCCAGGCGCAGCCACTGGTTGAGGGCCCGCTTCGTCCAGCGGATGGCCCGCTGGGGCCCGTTGGCCAGCCGCCGCGCCACCTCCATGGCCCGGTCCATCAGCTCCTCATGGGGCACCACCATGCTCACCAGCCCTATCCGCTCCGCCTCCCGGGCGTCCAGCATCTCCCCTGTGAGCAGGTAGTACTTGGCCTTGGCCATGCCGCAGAGGAGGGGCCAGATCATGCAGGCGTGGTCGCCGGCGGCCACGCCCAGGCGTACATGACCGTCGCCGAAGCGGGCCCGCTCCGAGGCGATGGTGATGTCGGCCACCAGGGCGGCCGCCAGCCCCGCCCCCACGGCCACGCCGTTGATGGCGGAGACGATGGGCTTGCTGCAGTTCACCATGTTGTAGACCAGGTCGTGGGCCTCCTTCATGACGGTGCGGAGGATCAGCTCCGGGTCCTGCAACTGGGACTCGATGAGGGTGAAGTCGCCGCCAGCAGAGAAGGCCTGCCCGGCGCCCGTTATCAGGGCCACTCGCACCTCGTCGTCTTGGTCGATGTCCAGCCAGATGCGGGTCAGCTCGTTGTGGAGGCGGGCGTCGGTGGCATTGAACTTCTCGGGCCGGTTCAGGGTGATGAGGGCGATGCCGTCCCTCTTCTCGATGATCATGTCGTGGTAAGAGCTGTAGTCTACCATCTCTTGCCCCCTTCGGACGTGAATTGCGGGTCTGGACTTCTCAGACAGCGCCAGGTGCGGGCCAGGGCGGGTGGCCCTACGGGCGGGGCGGTCAGGGGCTCTCTGGCTGGCGGGCCCTCAGTCAACTCTCACCCTTTGCGCTCTGGCCCACTGCCGCCCAGGGAGGGCCACTGTGGCTCCCGGCGCTCGCGTATGGCGCGGTAGCCCTCCTGGGCATCGGCGTCCAGGAAGCCCAGCATCTCCAGGGCCACGGAAAGGTCAAAGGAGACGAGGCCGCCCAGGCGCAGCCACTGGTTGAGGGCCCGCTTCGTCCAGCGGATGGCCCGCTGGGGCCCGTTGGCCAGCCGCCGCGCCACCTCCATGGCCCGGTCCATCAGCTCCTCATGGGGCACCACCATGGTGATGAGGCCAATGCGCTCCGCCTCCCGGGCGTCGATCCAGTCGGCCGTGAGGAGGTAGTATTTGGCCTTGGCCATGCCGCAGAGGATGGGCCAGATCATGCAGGCGTGGTCGCCGGCGGCCACGCCCAGGCGCATGTGTCCGTCGCTCAGGCGGGCCCGCTCCGAGGCGATGCTGATGTCGGAGACCAGGGCGGCGGCGAGGCCGGCGCCCATGGCCAGACCGTTGATGGCGGAGATGACGGGCTTGTCGCAGTTTACGATGTTGTAGACCAGGTCGCGGGCCTCTGGCAGGAGGAAGCTGCAGACGGCCTCCGGGTTGCCCAGGCTCTCCTCCAGGAGGCTGTAATCACCGCCGATGGAGAAGGAGTCGCCGGCGCCGGTGAGGACGGCCACCCGCACCTCGTCGTCGCGGGCGATATCCAGCCAGACGCGGCTCAGCTCGTTGTGCATGCGGCTGGTGGTGGCGTTGAAGCGGTCGGGGCGGTTCATGGTGATGAGGGCTATGCCTTCTCGCTTTTCGATGACCAAGTCCTGGTAGGAGCCGTAGTCCACAGCCACGTCGCTCCCTCCTCTCGTCTGGCCCGTCCCGGAGCGAGGCGGGCCAGCGGCGCGCCATCCTGCGGGCCCGGCGTCGTCGCCGGCCGGGCGGGGAGTCGGGGCCAGTGTAGCACGGGCGAGGGGGGCTTACAAGCCAGGGGGCTCCAGGGAGCGGAGGCGACGGAGGAGGCTGCCCATCTCTATGGCGTTGACGGCCACCTCGTAGCCCTTGTTGCCGCGGGGGCCGCCCGCCCGGTCGCGGGCCTGCTCCAGGGTGTAGCAGGCGAGGACGCCATGGAGGACGGGGACGCCAGTGTCCAGGGCCGCCTGCACCAGCCCCTGGGTGGCGCCCTGGCAGACCAGGTCAAAGTGGCGAGTCTCGTGGCGTATGACGCAGCCCAGGGCGACGATGGCGTCGTAGCGGCCGGTCTGGGCGAGCCGCTTGGCCACCACCGGCAGCTCCAGGGAGCCAGGGACCCAGACGACGTCCAGTCGTTCCCGGTCGACGCCGTGCTGGGCGAAGGCCTCCAGGGCGCCGCTCAGGAGGCACTCCGTGACCTCACGGTTGAAGCGGGCGACGACGATGGCGAAGGTGAGGCCATCGCCCTGGACATCGCCCTGGAAGAAGGTGCCCACGCCCGCCGCCCTCTCAGTAGGGCATTTCGATGAGGTGACCCAGCTTGTCCCGCTTGGTCTCCAGGTAGCGCCAGTTGTAGGGGTTGGGGGTGGCCATGATGGGCACCCGCTCCACGATCTCCAGGCCGTAGCCCTCCAGACCGGCCCGCTTGGCGGGGTTGTTGGTGAGGAGGCGCATCTTGCGCACGCCCAGGTCAAGGAGGATCTGCATGCCGATGCCGTAGTCGCGACGGTCGGCGGGGAAACCAAGGGCCTCGTTGGCCTCCACGGTGTCCAGGCCGTGGGCGTCCTGCAGGGAGTAGGCGCGTATCTTGTTGTGGAGGCCGATGCCACGCCCCTCCTGCCGCATGTAGAGGAGGACGCCCCTCCCCTCTTCGGCGATGCGCTGGAGGGCCAACTGGATCTGGTCGCCGCAGTCGCAGCGGAGGCTGCCGAAGACGTCGCCGGTGACACACTGGCTGTGGACGCGCACCAGCACCGGCTCCTCGGGGACGATCTCCCCCATGACCAGGGCCAGGTGCTCGTTGGGGTCGACGGCGCTGCGGTAGGCGATGGCCCGGAAGTCGCCGTACCGAGTAGGCAGCCGGGCCTCCGCCACCCGCTCCACCAGCCTTTCCCGCTGGATGCGGTAGCGTATGAGCTGGTTGACGGTGATGACCTTGATGCCGTGGCGCTGGGCGAAGCGGCGGATCTTGGGCCAGCGCATCATGGTGCCGTCCTGGTTCATGAGCTCGCACAGGACGCCGGCGGGGTAGAGGCCGGCCAGGCGGCAGAGGTCCACCACCGCCTCGGTGTGGCCAGCCCGCACCAGGACGCCGCCCTCCCGGGCCCGCAGGGGGTAGACGTGGCCGGGCATGACGAGGTCCGCCGGTTTGGTGGCGGGGTCTATGAGGACGCGTATGGTCTGGGCGCGGTCGTGGGCGGAGACGCCGGTGGTGGTGTTGTAGCGGGCGTCCACGGAGACGGTGAAGGCGGTACCGTGCCGGGAGGTGTTGTGTCCGGTCATCATGGGTATGCCCAGGTAGTCCAGCCGCTCCCCCGTCATGGGGACGCAGATGATGCCGCTGGTGTAGCGGAGCATGAAGGCGATGTGCTCCGGGGTGACGAACTCGGCCGGGATGGTCAGGTCACCCTCATTCTCGCGGGTCTCGTCGTCCAGGATGATGACGAAGCGTCCCTGGCGGTACTCCTCGATGGCCTCTTCGATGGTTGCCAGGGCCACGGACAGCTCACCTCCGCGCCAGGGGAGGGACGGGGCTGGTGTGTCGTCCTGGTCCGTCAGGGCTCACGCTCCCGCAGCAAGCTCTGGCTATAGTATACCGCACGCGTGAGAGTAGGGGGCGTCAGCGGCGTCCTCATCGCCGCCTCTCCAGATAGGGCCCCTCGGCCAGTAGTTGCTCTATGTAACGGGCGAAGATGTCGGTCTCCAGGTTGACCCGCTCGCCGGGGCGCCGCCGCACCAGGTTGGTGTGCTCCTGGGTGTAGAGGACCAGGGAGACGGCGAAGCTGGTAGCGTCCCGGTCTATGACGGTGAGGCTGACGCCGTCCACGGCTACGGGCCCCTTGACGACGATGTAACGCAGGAGGTGGGACGGCGCCTGGTAGCGGGCGATGACGGCGTCCTCCTCCGGTGTGAGGGAGAGCAGGACGCCCGTCCCCTCCACCACCCCCCGCACCAGGTGGCCGGAGAAGCGCGAGGAGGGGGTCATGGCCCGCTCCAGGTTGACGGGGTCACCCGGGCGGAGGTCCTCCAGGTTGGAGCGACGATAGGTCTCCGGCATCAGATGGAAGTGGAGGGACCTGTCGTCCAGGTGGGAGACGGTGAGGTCGACGCCGTTGACGGCCACGGAGTCTCCCAGGCGGGTGCCCTCCAGGCAGAGGCGACAGCCTATGCGCAGACGCCCCCGTTCCGCCTCCAGGACGGTGCCCACCTCTTCGATGATGCCGGTGAAGATGCCCATCAGGACTGCTCCCAGAGAACGTCGCCGCAGAGGTCGGGCGGGTGGGGGCGGGAGGCGAAGACAGCGTACTCCCGCTTGGACTGGCCGATGGTCGTCCCCTCGCCGTGGCCGGGTAGGACGATGGTCTCGTCCGGCAGGAGGTAGAGCTTCCCGGTAATGGAGGCTATCTCCTGCTGCAGGTCGGCCGGGGTGCGGGAGTGGCCGGGGCCGCCAGGGAAGAGGGTGTCCCCGGACATCAGGTAGCGGCCGATGTAGAAGCAGCAGCTACCGGGCGTGTGGCCAGGCGTATAGAGGACGCGCAGCCTGAGGCGCCCCACCGCTATCTCCTGGCCGTCCGCCAGGGGGACATCTATCTGGCTGCGGGGCATCCCCTCCTCCGCCGGGTGGCAGTATACGGGGGCACCGGTGGCCGCTTTCACCTGCCGGTAGCTGGCCCAGTGGTCCGGATGGGTGTGGGTCAGGAGGATGGCCACCACCCGCAACCCCTCGACGGCGGCCAGGAGCTTCTCTCCCTCCGCCGGCATGTCCACGATGGCCGCCTCGCCGCTGGCCTCGTCTGCCACCACGTAGGCGTTGTTGGCGAAGGCGCCCAGGGGGCCGACCCGCACCAGCCGCAAGGCGCCGTCCCGGTAGACCTGCATAGCCGTTCCTCCCCAACGAGGAGCCTACTATGATAACATTTGCCCTGATGCCAGGGCGAGGAGGGCCAGGTTGGAGGTAAGAGAGGTCACCCCCCGCATCCGCGCGCTCGTCACCCGGCCACCTTTTTATATAGGGCCGCTGCCGCCCAACGTCTACCTGGTGGCCGATGGCGACGAGGGCGCCCTCATCGACAGTGGCTTCAGCGACGATGACTCGGTGGAGAGCCGGCTGGAGTACCTGAAGGGCCTCCCTGGCCTCCGCATCCGTTACATTGTCCTCACCCACCACCACTTCGATCACTCCAGCGGCGCCTACCGCCTCCAGGAGGCGACGGGCGCCGAGGTGGTTCTGCACCCCCAGGAGGAGCAGTTCCTGCGGGACTGGCGCTCCGAGGCCCCCCAGGACGTGGACGTGCCCGAGGGACAGGAAGAGTGGGCCCGCCGGGTGGAACAGTTCCGTCGGGACGCCGCCCGGGTCAGCGCCGCCCGCTACCTGTCCGACGGCGAGACGCTGCAGGTGGGCGGCCTCACCATCCAGGCGGTGCACACGCCGGGGCACACCATGGGCTCCCTCTGTCTCTACCTGCGGGAGGAGGGAGCCCTCTTCACCGGGGATACGGTGCTGGGGCTGGGCACGGTGGCGGTCTCGCCCCCGCCCTACGGCGACATGGCCCTCTACCTGGCCTCTCTGGAGCGGCTGAAGGGGCTGGGGGCGGCGGTGATGCTGCCCGGCCACGGACCGCCCGTGCAGGACGTGAACCGCAAGCTGCAGGAGTTGATAGACCACCGCCATGAGCGCGAGGCCCAGGTGCTGCAACTCCTGGGCCAGGGACGCAACACGGTGCGCCAGCTACTCGGCTACATCTATCCCGAGCTGGACCGGCGCATCGTCCCCATGGCGCGGCGCCAGATACTGGCCCACCTGCACAAGCTGCAGGCAGAGGGGCGGGTGCGACGCAGCCAGGAGGGGGACGAAGAGCGCTGGACGCTGGCCTAGCCGTCCCCTATTCCACGAAAGGGTGGAAGGAATTGGACGCTGTACAGCGACTGTCCGGCATACTGCCCGTCACGGCCGGCGTCAACGAGGCGGGGCACCTGACCCTGGGCGGGTGCGATGCTGTGGAGCTGGCCCGTACCTTCGGCACTCCCCTGTACGTCTTTGACGAGGAAACGCTGCGCCTCATGTGCCGCTCCTTCCGGGAGGAGTTCGCCGCCCGCCACCCAGATAGCCTGGTGATCTACGCCTGCAAGGCCTACATAGGGCGGGCGCTGGCCGCCCTGCTGATGGAGGAGGGGCTGGGAGCGGACGTGGTGAGCGGGGGGGAGATGGCCTTCCTGCGCTCCGTGGGCTTCCCGCCGGAGGGCATCTATTTCCACGGCAACAACAAGTCGCCCCAGGAGTTGCAGGAGGCGCTGGCCTACGGCGTGGGGCGCATCGTGGTGGACAATTTCTACGAGCTGGAGATCCTCTCGGCGCTGGCGGCGGAGGCGGGCCGGAGGCAGGCCATCCTCCTGCGCGTCTCTCCCGGCGTCGACCCTCACACTCACGCCAAGACCACCACCGGGGTCCTGGACAGCAAGTTCGGCTTCCCGCTGGCCACCGGGCAGGCGGAGGAGGCGGTGGGACGAGCGCTGGCCTCGCCCTCACTGGAGCTGGTGGGGCTTCACTTTCACCTGGGCTCGCCCATCTTCGAGCTGGCACCCTTCCAGGAGGCGCTGGGGCTGGTGCTGGCCTTCGCGGCGGAGATGGGGGAGCGCCACGGCCTGGAGCTGCGGGAGCTGAGCCCGGGGGGCGGCTTCGCTGTCCAGTATGTGCCGGAGGAGCCGCCGCCCGCCGTGGCGGCCTACGCCGAGGCCATCGTCGCCTCGCTGCGAGAGGGATGCCGGCGTCACGGCCTGCCGCTGCCGCGGCTGGTGGTGGAGCCGGGCCGGGCTATCGTGGCCCGGGCCGGGGTGGCCCTCTATACGGTGGGGGCCAGCAAGGAGGTGCCGGGGGTGCGGCGCTACGTGGCCGTGGACGGCGGCATGGCCGACAATATCCGCCCTGCCCTCTACGGCTCCCGCTACTCGGCCCTGGTGGCCAACAAGGCCCGGGACGAGCGCCGGGAGCGGGTGACGGTGGCCGGGAAGTACTGCGAGTCCGGGGATGTCCTGCTGTGGGACGTGGAGCTGCCGCCCCTGGAGCCGGGCGACGTCCTGGCCATGCCGGCGGCCGGCGCCTACGCCCCCGCCATGGCCAGCAACTACAACGCCTCTCTGCGTCCGGCGATAGTGATGGTGCGGGACGGGCAGGCGCGTCCCGTGCGCCGCCGCGAGAGCTACGAAGACCTGATGCGCTGCGAGCTGTGGCCGGAGGGCTAACAGCGCTCGGGCCCCCGACGGGAGCCATGTGGGGCATCATCGGGCAGCAGCGGGCGGTGATGGCCCTGGCCGCGGCGGTCAGGCTGGGGCAGACCTCCCACGCCTATCTCTTCGTCGGCCCCAGAGGAGTGGGGAAGCACACCCTGGCCAAGCGGCTGGCCCAGGCGCTGAACTGCCTGGCCCCGCCGGAGGGCCGGCCCTGCCGGGAGTGTCGCCAGTGCCGGCGCATCGAGGAGGGCATCCACGCCGACGTCCAGGAGGTGACCGTAGAGGCGGGGCGGCGGGAGGTGCGCATCGGCCAGGTCAGGGAGCTGGAGCGGGCCCTCGCCTTGAAGCCCTACGAGGGCCGCGTGCGGGTAGCCATCATCGACCCGGCCGATGCCATGAATCAGGAGGCGCAGAACGCCTTCCTGAAGACGCTGGAGGAGCCGCCGCCGGACGTGGTGCTGGCCCTGGTGACGGCCCGGGAGGAGGCGCTCCTCCCCACCATCCGCTCCCGCTGTCAGCGGCTGGCTCTGGGCCGCGTCCCCCTCTCCGACCTGGTCGCGGCGCTGACGGAGCGGGGAGTTCCCCCGGAGACGGCCCGCTACCTGGCCCGCCTCGCCCAGGGGCGTCCGGGCGTCGCCATCACTCTGGCCCGGGACGAGGCCCTGAGGGAGCGCTGGGAGCGGGAGCTGGAGCGGGCGGCCAGACTGCCGGGCCTGGACTTGCGGGAGCGACTGGCGCTGGCGGAGGAGCTGGCCCAGTCCTACTCCCTGCGCCAGGGGACGGCCGGGGAGGAGAACGGCCAGGGGAGCAGCCCGGGAGCGGACGAGGTCTCGCTGGCCCTGGAGATGTGGCAGGCCTGGTGGCGGGACGTGCTGCTGGTCCAGCAGGGGGCGCCGGAGGCTGTCCTGCACAGCCACCGCCGCCAGGAGCTGGAGAGGCTGGCGCGGTCGGTGCCGCCGGAGGAGGTGGTGCGCTTCCTCTCCTCCCTGGGGACGACCCGTCGCTACCTGGAGGAGAACGTCAACGCCCGGCTGGCCCTGGAGGTGCTCCTCCTGGAGGCGCCGGGAGAGCCCCGCTGAGGCCGGCCCGCGCTCCCGGCCAGGCCGGCGCCAGGCCCAGACGGAGGCAGGGGGCCGGTGAGCCCATTGTCAATAGCCCCCCTGCATGCTAACCTGATGGGGTCAGACGAATACGAGACTGAGATGGCCACCGTCAGCCGCGTCGGGACGCGGGGGGCGGGGGCCATCGGAGTGTAAGGGGGGTCAGATGCACCTGGTGGTGGACGGCTACGGGGGCGACCCTCAGGCCCTGGCGGACCAGGGCCTGGTGCGGGAGCTGCTGGACGAGTACCCGGAGCGGCTGGGCATGACCAAGATCAGCCAGCCGGTGGTCGTTCGCTATGTGGGGCCCAAGCCCCAGGACTGGGGCATCTCCGGCTTCGTCATGATCGCCGAAAGCCACATCGCCGTCCACACCTTCCCGGAGCGGGGGATGGTGTGGATGGACGTCTTCTCCTGCCGCGGCTTCGACGAGGCGCCTATTCTGGAAGACCTGAGGGAGCGCTTCGGCCTGACGGAGCTGCGCCTGCAGCGGCTAGAGCGGGGCCTGGAGTACCTGGAGACGGCGGAGGCCGGCCCCCCTCAGCGGCAGACGATGTCCGGATAGGCCCGCAGCCGCTCCTCCACCTGGGAGCGAGAGGGGGCGCCGTCCACCCCCTCTTTTTCTATGACCAGGGAGGCGGCGGCAGCGGCGAAGCGGGCCGCCGCCCAGGCGTCGGCGCTCTCGTAGAAGCGCACCAGGAAGGCGACGGCGAAGACGTCCCCCGCCCCCGTGGGGTCCACCGCCCGGGCGGGGAAGGCGTCTATGTGACGCCACTCCCCGCGGTGGCAGACCTCAGCTCCCCTCTCCCCCCGCGTGAAGGCGACGATGGAGACGCGCTCTGCCCACCGCTCCAGGACGGATGGGGCCTCGGCCGGGTCCAGGTCTTCGTCCGAGAGGAAGAGGGCATCGGCGCGGTCCA
>BEIB01000025.1 GCA_002898615.1 bacterium HR25
AAGGCCTCTTTGGTGAGGGTGGTCAGCACCAGCTCTCCCTGCTGGCCCTCGGGCAGGGGCTCCCCGGTCTGGGGGTCGACGATCTCGGGGTAGAAGTGGTCCTCCCAGACGTGGAGTCCCCGCTTCTCCTCCCGGCACTCGATGGCCACGCCAGGGCCCATGACCTCGCTCAGACCGTAGATATCGCAGGCGTCGATGCCGCCGAAGGCCTCCTCGATCTTGCGGCGCATCTCCTCGGACCAGGGTTCGGCCCCCAGGACGGCGTAGCGTAGCCGCAGGCGGTCCAGGATGCCGGCCTCCGCCGCCCGCTCCGCCAGGAGCATGGCATAGGAGGGGGTGCAGCAGAGGCCGTTAGCCTCCAGGTCCACCAGGAGCTGGAGCTGGAGGGGCGTGTTCCCCCCGGAGACGGGCACGGCCGTGGCCCCCAGGCGTTCTATGCCGTAGTGCAGCCCCAGTCCGCCGGTGAAGAGGCCGTAGCCGTAGGCGTTATGAATGACATCGTCCGGGGTGGCGCCGGCGGCGGCCAGGGAGCGGGCGTTGACCTCGGCGAAGATGTCTATATCCTGGGCGGTGTAGGCGACGATGGTGGGCCTCCCCCTGGTGCCGGAAGAGGCATGGAGGCGCACCACCTGGCGCATGGGGACGTTCAGCATGCCCAGGGGGTAGTTGTCCCGCAGATCGGCCTTGACGGTAAAGGGGAGGGAGGCCAGTTGCTCCAGGTGCCGGAACTCCTCCGCTCTGACCTTGGCCGAGGCGAGGCGCTCTCGCCAGAAGGGCGAGGGGGAGTTCTCCAGTCGCCGTAGCAGCTCCTGCAGACGACGGAGCTGGAGGGCGGCCAGTTGGGAGCGGGGCATCGTCTCGCATTCCGGCTGGAACATCATCGTCGCCTCCCGTTGCGCGGGGGTGGGGCAAGCCAAGTATAGCAGAGGCGACAGCGACAGTGCTCCCCTACTGGACAGGAGGGGCTGGCCGCCTTAGTCTTATGTCGAGCCATAGGGGCCGTCCCCGTGAGAGGAAGCGGAGGGGGAGCGGCGGGAGCCATGTCCACGCCTGTCCGCAGACAGTACCTGAGCATCAAGCGACGCTTCCCCGATGCCATCGTCCTCTTCCGCTACGGCGACTTCTACGAGATGTTCGACGAGGACGCCCGTGAGGCGGCCCGCGTCCTGCAACTGGCCCTGACCTCCAGGGACTTCGGTCAGGGGGAGAGGTCTCCCATGGCCGGCTTCCCCCACCACGCCCTGCCCCACTACCTGGGCCGGCTGGTACGGCAGGGCTACCGCGTGGCCATCTGCGAGCAGCTAAGCGAGCCCGGGCGCGGCCTGGTGGAGCGGGACGTGGTGCGCGTGGTGACGCCCGGGACCCTGATGGAGCCCGGCCTCCTCTCACCGGACGAGAACAACTACCTGGCAGCCGCCCTGCTGACCGGTAACCGGGCGGGCCTGGCCCTGGCCGATGTCAGCACCGGGGAGTTCGCCGTGGCCCAGTTCGAGGGGCCGGCGGCGCAGGAGGAGCTGCTCCAGGAGCTGGAGCGCCTCCGGCCGGCGGAGGTGCTGATCCCGGAAGGAGGGGAGGGGGCGCTGACCGGGCGCTTCTACATGACCCGCAGGAGCGCCTTCGCCTTCAACCTGACGAAGGCGCGGGAGGCCGTCTGCCAGCACTTCCAGGTGGCCACGCTGGAGGGGTTCGGTTGCGCCCATATGGAGGTGGCCATCGGCGCCGCCGGCGCCCTCTTGGACTACCTGCGAGAGACCTGCCCCCAGGCGCTGGCCGGCCTGCGAGAGCTGCGCCCCCTCCTGCCATCGGCCTACATGGCGATAGACCCGGACGCCTGCCGCCACCTGGAGCTCCTCCAGAACGCCCGCACCGGCGAGCTCAAGGGCAGCCTCCTCTGGGCGCTGGACCGCACCCGCACCCCCATGGGCGGCCGCCTCCTGCGCCGACGGCTCCTTCAGCCCTTGCTGGACGTCCACGCCATCGGCGAGCGCCTGGACGCAGTACAGGAGCTGAAGGAGTCCCCGGGGACACGGCGGGAGCTCCGCTCCCTCCTGGGCGGAATAGGCGATCTGGAGCGGACGGTGGCGCGGGTGCGCGGCCGCTCCGCCACGCCGAGAGAGCTCCTCTCCCTGGCCGAGGCCCTGCGGACGGTGTCCGCCCTGCGCTCCGCCCTGGCCGAGGCCCGCAGCGCTCCCCTACGCCGCCTGCGGGAGGCCCTCGACCCCTGCTGGGAGGTGGCCAGCCTCGTCCGGCGGGCCGTGAGCGACCAGGAGGGCCAGCTCATCAGGGACGGCTACCACCCCGAGCTCGACGCTCTGCGCCGCCAGGCCGGGCGCGCCCGCCGCTGGATGGCGGAGCTGGAGGGCCGGGAGCGCGTCCGCACCGGCATACGCTCCCTCAAGGTGCGCTACAACCGCATCTTCGGTTACTACATCGAGGTGACGCGGCCCAATCTGGGGCTGGTGCCCCCGGACTACATCCGCAAGCAGAGCATGGCCCACGCCGAGCGCTTCGTCACCCCGGAGCTGAAGGAGCAGGAGGCACTCCTCCTTCACACCGAGGCGCAGGAGGAGGAGATGGAGCAGGCCCTCTACCAGGACGTGCTGGCCCAGGTGGCCGCCCAGGCCGGCCGTCTTCTGGCCACCGCCGAGGCTATAGCGGAGCTGGATGTCTTCCTCTCCATGGCCGAGGTGGCAGCCGCCCACGGCTACGTCCGACCGGAGCTGCACGAGGGCGATGCCATAGAGATCAGCGAGGGCCGCCACCCGGTGGTAGAGCGGGCCCTGGCTATGGAGGGGAAGAGCTTCGTCCCCAACGACTGCCGTCTGGACAGGGAGGAGCAGCAGGTGCTCATCCTGACGGGGCCCAACATGGCCGGCAAGTCCACCTACCTGCGCCAGGTGGCCCTCATCGTCCTCATGGCCCAGGTGGGGAGCTTCGTTCCCGCCCGGGCAGCCCGCATCGGCATCGTGGATCGCCTCTTCACCAGGGTCGGCGCCGAAGACGACATCGCCTCCGGGGCCAGCACCTTCATGCTTGAGATGGCGGAGACCGCCCGCATCCTGCGGGGGGCCACGTCCCGTAGCCTCGTTCTCCTGGACGAGGTGGGCCGCGGCACCAGCACCTACGATGGCATGGCCATCGCTCGCGCCGTTCTGGAACACATACACCACCGTCTGGGCGCCCGAACCCTCTTCGCCACCCACTACCTGGAGCTGGCGTCCCTGGCGGAGGAGCTGCCCCGCGCCCGCAACTGGAACACTGCTGTAGCCGAGGAGGATGGACGCCTCGTCTTCCTCTATCGCGTCGTCCCCGGGGCGGCCGACAGGAGCTACGGCGTGCAGGTGGCCCAGCTCGCTGGCCTCCCCCAGGAGGTAGTGGAGCGGGCACGTGAGTTGCTGGCCGCCATGGAGCGCCTGCCGCCGCCGGCCAGCGCTCGGGCCCCGGCCCCCGCCGCCGACAGCCACGATGGCCTGGTGGGGGAGCTCCTCTCCCTCGACCTGGTCAACATGACGCCCCTTCAGGCCATCAACAAGCTCTTCGAGCTGCAGCAGAAGGCCAGGAGCCGCTGATGCCCCTCTGGACGCTGCCCTCGTCCCTGGTTGAGCGCATCGCCGCCGGGGAGGTCATCCAGGGCCCGGCCTCCGTGGTGAAGGAGCTGGTGGAGAACGCCCTGGACGCCGGCGCCTCGTCCGTCTGCGTCTGGGTCTGGGGCGGCGGCCTGGAGGCCGTCCAGGTGTCCGACGATGGCTGTGGCATCCCCGCCGCAGAGCTGGAGCGGGCCTTCCATCACTTCACCACCAGCAAGCTCGCCTCCCCGGACGATCTGGGGCGAGTGACAACGCTGGGCTTTCGGGGCGAGGCGCTGGCCTGCATCGCCGCCCTGGCCGATGTGGAAGTGGTCAGCCGCACGGAAGGGGCGCTGGCGGCTGCCCAGCTCGCCCTGCGCTGCGGCGAGGTGACGGAGAGGCGACAGGCCGCCCGCTCCCGAGGGACGACGGTGACGGTGCGTCGCCTCTTCCAGGACGAGCCGGAGCGCCGCCGCCTGGACCGACGGCGCGAAGAGGCGAAGACCGTCCAGGTAGTGCGGGGTTACGCCCTGGCTCATCCGCACGTCCGTTTCGAACTGCACCTGGACGGGAGGCCCGTCCTGAGCACCTCGGGCTCCGGGAGCCTCGCCGGGGCACTGGCCGAGATATACGGCCCTCACCTGGCCAGCAACATGACTGCCTTCGGCCCCCTGGGGGACGACCGGGTGCAGGTGCGGGGCCTGGTCTCCCGGCCGCCGGCCTCCCGGCCAGGCCGGCACCACCTGCACGTGTCAGTGAACGGACGGCCAGTGGGGAGCTCACCCCTTCTAGAGGCGCTGGAGGCTGCGTTGCGGCCCGTCTTCCTCAAGGGCCGCTTCCCGGTGGCCGTGATCCACGTCCTTTCGCCTCCCTGGGCGGTGGACGTGAACCTGAGCCCCACCAAGGACAGGGTTCGCCTCCTCTTCGAGCAGGAGGCGCTGGCGCTGCTGCGGGAGGCGGTGCGGGACGCCCTGCGCGCGGGGCCGCCGTCCCTCTCCCGGGAGCGGGCCAGGGGCCTCGCCCTCGTCGCCTCCTGGCCCCAGGCGACCCCGGCCGGGCCGCCGCCCCAGCCGGAGCAGCCCCTCTCCCTCCTGGGCCAGCTCATGGGCACCTTCCTGCTGGCCGAGGGTCCCGAGGGGCTCTACGTCATAGACCAGCACCGGGCGCACGAGCGGGCCCTCTACGACCTGCTATTGGCCCGGCGCGGCGGCGACCGGGTGCCCCTGACGGAGCCGCTCCTCCTGGAGCTACGCCCCCACCAGGCCGTCCTGCTGCAGCGTTCGCCGGGGCTGCTGGAGGAGCTGGGCTTCTCGCTGGAGGTCTTCGGCCCCTACCACTTCTTGGTCCGGGAGGTGCCCGCCCTGCTGGACGGTCTGGAGGCGTCGGCGCTGGAGGAGGCCCTGCGGGACGCCCTCCACGATGAGGGATGGCTGGAACGGCTCCTGGGCTCTCTGGCCTGTCGACTGGCGGTGCGCCGGGGGCGGGCCCTAACGGAGGAGGAGATGGGCCAGATACTGGCCGCCTACCGCGCCCCCGGCGCGCCCGTCCTCTGCCCCCATGGCGGGCCCATCGCCTTCGTGGTGGGGAAGGAGCTGCTGGCCCGCCAGCTCGATATTCCCCTGCGCTAGCTCCCTTGCTGGGGAGGATAGAAGGGGTTGCCGTACCGGTCCACGAAGGCGATCTCGTGCAGGGGTGCCCGCGTCAGCTTCCTGGGCAGGGGACGGGCGGGCCAGCCCAGTACCACGTGGCAGGCGGTGGAGAGCTCCTCCGGGATCTCCAGCAGCTCCTTCACCTGCGGCTCGAAGTGGCATAGGAGGGTGGTTATGGCCGCGCCGAGCCCTTCCTCTCGTGCCTTCAGGAACATGTTCTGCACCGAGGTGTAGACGGAGCACCCGCCGACGATGCTGGGCCGCCCCAGTTCCGCGTCGGTGATGTGGACATCGGCCAGGCGGGCGCACACGACCACTATGACCGGCGCCACGTCCATGTGCTCGGCGAAGTAGTCGGCCGCCTCGATGGCCCGCTGCTGCTGAGGGCTCCCCACCCGTATCTCCCCCTGGTGGACGGCCTGCAGGTAGGCCTTCCAGGGGATCAGGTACCACTCCTTGAGCTGGCGACGCTTGGCGGGGTCTTTGACGACGATGAACCGCCAGGGCTGTCGGTTCCCCCCGGAGGGAGCGAAGCGGGCGGCGTTGAGCACCCGCGCCAGGACATCGTCGGGTATGGGGTCCGGCCGGAAGTAGCGACAGGTGCCCGCCGTCTCGATGACTTCTTGAAGCTCCATGTATGCCTCCTGTGTGGGGTGAGAGTGGCCCAAGTCTACCGGGAGAGGCCGGACAGCATCAAGCCCCGGCGAGACGACAGGGGGACGCCCGCAAGCGTCCCCCTGAACTGCGCCGCATCCGGTGGCTAGTAACCGCCAGCTACCGTGTAACCGCTCTTATCGCCGGCCGTGAGGGTGCGCTTCTTGACCTCGCCCCTGGGGGCGCTGGGGTACATAGTGGCGTGGCCGGCGGTATCGCTCAGATGGTCCAGCCCCACTGCGTGCCCCACTTCATGGGTGCCCACGTTCCCCACCTCGTAGCGGTCCTGGGCGTTGCAGGTGATGAAGACTCCCCAGGGCTGGTGGAGGTTGTAGAAGATGTCCGCCTCCATGATAGCGCCGCTAGCGTCCGTCCAGGTCCAGGTGGCGGCCAGGACGTTGCGGGGCACTATATAGGCCCAGCCCACCGTGTTGTTGCCGTCCACCGCCGGGCTGGCGGCGCCGCCCGTGGCGTTGACGGTGAAATACTGGCGCGTGTCGCCGGCGGCGTCCCAGGCCTGGAAGGACTGCTGGATGGCGGTGGTAGCGGCGTCCTTGTCTATGGGGATGCTGTCGCGGTTGATGTTGAAGACGAGGCCGTTCGGGTTGGCGGAGGCGAAGCGGGGGACGGTCGTGCTCTGGTCACCGTCGGTGCACTTATCGTAGCTGCTGCCTGGCTTCCTCCCCCTCTGCCCCTCCGCCGGGAAGACGTGGACGTAGAGCCTGAGCTCGCGTCCGTTGACCCGGACGGGCTGCCCCCTGATCTCCCTGGCCTCTATGACGGGCGGCTGGGCCTCGGCGGTCTCCCCCCGTCCCCCAGGAGCGAGAAGGGCCAGGGCGGCCAGCAGGGCGAGGGCCAGCGTGAGAGTGAAGGCTCTCGGCATGGGAGGCCTCCTTTCGGGTCGGGAACGGCCGGCCTCTGGCAGGAAAGGCACCAGGTGCTGGCGTCCTCGGGCCAGATCGTCGGATGTAGCGTAAGATATCGCCCCATCTCTGTCAATATCTTCGGCGCTATGCTGGAAACTCCTGTTTCCTCCTTCCCCGTTATGCCCACTGGAGCCCCATCCTCAGCTATGCTAAGCTAACGCTGGATTGCTTCTTCCCGAGCGCTCACCACAGCAGCGGGAGGCGAAGACGAATGACGAGGACCACCGTCCAGCGGCCAGACGAGGCGGCAGCGCTGGACTTCCTGGAAGGCTCTGCCGTGCCGGTGTTGCCCACCGCCGTGGACACCGCCGACCCCGAATTCGCAAGGAACCGTGAGCGCATGCAGCATCTGGTGGCCCAACTCCAGGAGCGGCTGGAGCTGGTGCGTCAGGGCGGAGGGGAGGAGCAGGTGCGGCGCCACCGCTCCCGGGGGAAGCTGACGGCGCGGGAGCGCATAGAGCGCCTGATAGACCCGGGCACGGCCTTCCTGGAGCTGAGCCCCCTGGCCGCCTGGGAGATGTACGACAACGAGGCCCCCGGCGCTGGTATAGTCACCGGCATCGGCCGCGTCTGTGGGCGGGAGGTAGTCATCGTCGCCAACGACGCCACGGTGAAGGGCGGCACCTACTACCCCATCACCGTCAAGAAGCACCTGCGGGCGCAGGAGATAGCGGAGCAGAACTGGCTCCCCTGTATCTATCTGGTGGACTCGGGCGGCGCCTTTCTCCCCCTCCAGGCGGAGGTCTTCCCGGACCGTGACCACTTCGGCCGTATCTTCTATAACCAGGCGCGCATGTCGGCCAAGGGGATACCGCAGATCGCCGTGGTGATGGGCCCCTGCACCGCCGGTGGCGCCTACGTCCCCGCCATGAGCGACGAGACCATCATCGTCCAGGGGACGGGGAACATCTTCCTGGGCGGGCCGCCCCTGGTGAAGGCGGCCACAGGGGAGGAGGTATCGGCGGAGGAACTGGGCGGTGCCTACGTCCACACCCACATCTCCGGTGTGGCCGACCACTTCGCCACCAGCGACGAGGAGGCCCTCTCCATCTGCCGCAGCGTGGTGGCCAACCTGGGGCGTACTACCAAACAGTTCCCCTGGCCAGTCGCCCCGGTGGAGGAGCCGCTCTACGACCCGGAGGAGATCTACGGCATCCTCCCCATGGACTACCGCAAGTCCTTCGATGTGCGAGAGGTCATCGCCCGGCTGGTGGACGGCAGCCGCTTTCACGAGTTCAAGGCCGCTTATGGCAACACGCTGGTCTGCGGCTTCGCCCGCATCATGGGCTTCCCGGTGGGGATCGTGGCCAACAACGGCATCCTCTTCTCGGAGAGCGCCCTCAAGGGCGCCCACTTCATCGAGCTGTGCGCCAAGCGCAAGATACCCCTGGTCTTCCTCCAGAACATCACCGGCTTCATGGTGGGGAAGCGTTACGAGCACGAGGGGATAGCCAAACACGGCGCCAAGATGGTGACGGCGGTGGCCTGTGCCGAGGTGCCCAAGTTCACCGTCATCATCGGCGGCTCCTTCGGGGCGGGTAACTACGCCATGTGCGGGCGCGCCTACTCGCCCCGCCTCCTCTGGATGTGGCCCAACGCCCAGATCTCCGTCATGGGGGGACAGCAGGCGGCCAGCGTCCTCCTGACGGTTCGCCTGGACAACCTGCGGGCCCAGGGCAAGGACATGACGCCAGAGGAGCAGGAGGAGTTCATGCGCCCCACCCTGGAGAAGTACGAGCGGGAGGGCAGCGCCTACTACAGCACCGCCCGCCTCTGGGACGACGGCATCCTGGACCCCCTGGAGACGCGCATGGCCCTGGCCCTGGGGATCAGCGCCGCCCTCAATGCCCCCATACCGGAGTCCAGCTTCGGCGTCTTCAGGATGTGACCATGGCAGAGGGCCCGGCGATCATAGTCAGCCAGGACGGGCCGGTGGCCCGGGTGACCATGAACCGGCCCGCCGTCCACAACGCCTTCAACGAGGAGGTCATCGCCGCCCTGGCCGCCGCCTTCCAGAGACTGGGCCAGGATGAGAGGGTACGGGCGGTGGTACTGGCCGGCGAGGGCCCCTCCTTCAGCGCTGGCGCGGATCTGGAGTGGATGCGCCGCGCCGCCTCCTGGAGCGAGGAGGAGAACCGCAGGGACGCCCTGGCGTTGGCGGCCATGTTGCGCAGCATCGCCGAGTGTCCCCGGCCGGTGGTGGCCCGCGTCCAGGGGAACGCCTTCGGCGGCGGGGTGGGGCTGGTAGCCGCCGCCGATCTGGCCGTGGCCACACGCTCGGCCCAGTTCGCCTTCACCGAGGTGCGGCTGGGGCTCGCCCCGGCCACCATCTCTCCTTACGTGGTGGAGAAGATAGGCCCTGGCTGGGCGCTGCGCCTCTTCCTGACCGGCGAGAGGGTGAGCGCCCAGCGGGCCCAGGAGATCGGCCTCGTCTACCGCGTCGTCCCTGACGAGGAGCTGGACGCCGCTGTGGAGGAGACGCTGCGGGCGCTGTTGAGCGGCGGCCCCCATGCCCAGGCGGAGATCAAACGACTGGTCCGCACCGTGGTGGCCAGCCGAGGCCCTCAGGTGGACGAGTTCACCTCCTCCCTCATCGCCGGGCTGCGCACGGGCACCGAGGGGCAGGAGGGGATCAGGGCCTTCCTGGAGCGCCGCCGCCCGGAGTGGTCTGTTCACTGAGGAGAATGTTCAGGAAGATACTGATAGCCAACCGTGGGGAGATAGCCCTCCGAGTCCAGCGCACCTGCCGGTCGCTGGGCATACCGACGGTAGCCGTCTACTCCGATGCCGACCGCCGCGCCCTCCACGTCTTGGAGGCAGACGAGGCGGTGCACATCGGCCCGGCGCCGCCTACCGAGAGCTATCTGAACATAGAGGCCATAGTGCGGGCGGCCCTGGAGACGGGGGCGGAGGCCGTCCATCCAGGCTACGGCTTCCTCTCCGAGAACCCGGCCTTCGCCGAGGCGTGCGCCCGGGCGGGGCTGGTCTTCATCGGCCCGCCGGCGGAGGCCATCAGGGCCATGGGGGACAAATCGGCCGCCCGCAAGATGGTGGCTGCCCGGGGCGTCCCCGTCGTCCCCGGCTACGATGGCGATGGCCAGGAGCCCGCGCTGCTGCTGCGGGAGGCGGAGCGCATCGGCTTCCCGGTGATGATCAAGGCGGCAGCCGGGGGTGGCGGCCGCGGCATGCGCCTGGTCTCGGCCCCCTCGGAGTTCGCCGAAGCGGTGGAGAGCGCCCGAAGGGAGGCGTTGCGGGCCTTCGGCGATGGTCGCCTCCTGCTGGAGAGGGCCATCGTCGGGGGGCGCCACGTGGAGGTGCAGGTGCTGGCCGACGCCCACGGCAACGTCATCTACCTGGGCGAGAGGGACTGCTCCACCCAGCGCCGCCATCAGAAGGTCATCGAGGAGGCGCCCTCGCCAGCGGTGGGGCCGGAGCTGCGACGCCGCATGGGCGAGGCGGCGGTGGAGGTGGCCCGGGCCGTCGGCTATCGCAACGCCGGTACCGTGGAGTTCCTCCTGGACGCCCAGGGCAACTTCTACTTCCTGGAAATGAACACCCGCCTCCAGGTGGAGCACGGCGTCACCGAGCTGGTGACGGGGCTCGACTTGGTGGCCCTGCAGATCGCCATCGCCGCCGGGCAACCCCTGCCTCTGCGACAGGAGGACGTCAGGCTCAACGGGCATGCCATCGAGTGCCGCATCTACGCCGAGGACCCCTTCCGCGGCTATCTGCCTAGCTCCGGGCGCATAACCGTCTTCGAGCCTCCCACGGGGGAGGGCATCCGCAACGACGTGGGCACCTATCCGGGAGACGAGATCACCGCCTACTACGATCCGCTCATCGCCAAGCTTCTGACCTGGGGACGGGACCGCCGGGAGGCGCTGGCCCGCATGGCCGACGCCCTCCAGCGCTACCGTATCGAGGGGGTGAGGACGAACCTGCCCCTCCTGCGGGCCGTCGTGTCGCATCCAGTGATGCTGGCTGGCCAGATGACCACCGATTTCCTGGAGACCGGCCTCAGCCCGGAGGCCCTGGCGGTCAGCCCCCCCAGGGAGGCGCTGCTGGCCGCCTTCGGCGCCCTGGCCAGCGGGGCCCTGGGCGGGGGCGA
>BEIB01000026.1 GCA_002898615.1 bacterium HR25
AGGACGTTGGCGGAGCCGCCCACCAGCACGTAGCCCGCCGCCAGCGTCCCCGTGAAGAGGGTGAACGTCTCATGGGAGGCGAAGGTGAGGTAGTGGGCGTAGAGGCCGCCGGACAGGGCAGCGATGACGGCCCCCAGCCCGAAGGCCAGTGTGGTCAGCCCGGCCACATTGATCCCCGCCATCTGGGCCGCCAGCTCCTCCTCCCCTATGGCCCGCAACCGTCGGCCCAGACGGGAGCGGTCCAGCAGCCAGACGGCCAGGGTAGCCACGGCCAGGATGCCCAGCACCAGCCCCATTACGGCCTCGCGCGTGAAGCCGTGGTCATAGAGGTAGCTTATGTGACGGAACCCCTCCGGCCCCACGGGGCCCACCTTCCGCACCAGCCCCCCCACCGACTCCTCACGGTAGTAGTTCAGGTTCTGGGCCAGGTTGCGGCAGATCTCGGCGAAGGCGATGGAGGCCACAGCCAGATAGACGCCGCGGATACGGAGGGCCGGGTAGCCCACCAGCACCCCCACCACCCCGGAGACGAGCATCCCCAGGAGCAGCGCCGGCACTATGTGCCAGCCCCATACCGCCGTGGCCACCCCCGCCATGTAGCCGCCGATGAGGGCGAAGCCGTGCTGGCCGAAGGAGACCCGCCCCGCCAGCACCAGCACGTAGACCGATAGCCCCAGCAGGGCCTGAATGGCCGCCAGCGTTATCAGGCCGATGTAGTACTCCATGCTACTGGGCCAGCCTCGCTCCCATGATGCCGTGGGGCCTGAAGACCAGGACGGCCAGCAACGCCAGGTTGGTGAATACGTCCCGATAGCCGATGCCGAAGACCCGCAGGGCCTCCGCCTCAATGACGCCGAGGGCGAGTCCCCCCACGATGGCCCCGGGTATGCTCCCCAGCCCGCCGATGACCGCGGCGAAGAGCCCCCTCAGGGTGAAGGTGATGGCCAGGGCGGAGGACCCCGTCCCTATGGCCATCACCGCCAGGGCCCCCGCCGCTCCCGCCAGCATCCCCGTGAGCATGAAGGTGAGGGCGTTGGTGCGGTCCGGGTTCATCCCCATGAGCTGGGCGGCCACCACCTGCTGGGAGACGGCCCGGATGGTCAGCCCCAGCTTCGTGCGGAAGAGGAGATAGTAGAGGCCGCCCACCATCAGCAGGCAGACCCCGAAGATGACGATGTGGTCCAGCCGCAGGAAGAGGGGCCCCAGGTGGAGGACGTTGGGCAGCATCTCCGGGAAGGACTGGGGGTAGCCGCGCGTGCGGAAGTTGATGGCCTCCTCGGCGATGATGAGGGCGCCCAGGGTGCTCATGAGGGGGGCCAGCTCGTACTCCCTGGGCAGCCAGCGGAAGCAGACCAGGTCCACCAGGAAGCCGATGACGATGCCGCTGCCCATGGCTGCCAGCACCAGGATGGCCGGGGTCAGGTCCGGGGTCAGGCGGTAGACCCAGAGGCCGATGTAGGCGGCGCCCAGGGCGGCGGCCCCGTAGGCCAGGTTGAGACGGCGCATGACGCCCCACACCATCGTGAAGCCGATGGCTATCAGGGCGTAAGTGGCGCCGACGAGGAGGCCACTTATCCCCTGCTGGACCAGGTCGATCCACATCTGGTCGCGTCCGTAGCTATCGGCCCGCTGGGGCCGGGCCCGCGGCCCGGCCCCAGCTCTCACCCTCTTAGTTGGTCACGATGGCCTGCTGGTACTCGGGCGGTATGTGCTTGGGCTGGAACTTACCGCCCTTGAACTCCACTATGAGCCAGGGCTTGTTGACCTCGCGCGGCTCGTCCGTCCGGAACTGGATCTTCCCCAGGAGGCCATCGAACTCGGTGACCTGGGCCAGGGCGTCCCGGATCTTGCGGCGGTCCTGGAGGACGGTGTCGGGCCTGCCGTCGATGCCGGCCTTCTCGATGACCTGCTTGAGGAGCATCAGGTTCTCGTAGACCGGGGCGCTGTGCAGGTCGACGAAGCCGTTGTATTTGTCCGCCACCGTCTGGGAGACCTCGCTCGCCTTCTTGTTGATGGGGGCGAAGGAGGTGGGGCCTATGGCGCCCTCCAGCTCACGGCCGCAGCCCCGCGCCGTCTCCTCGGTGATGCTGGAGGTGAGGATGACCACCACCTTGGGGCGGAAGCCCTGGCGGCTGGCCTCTCGCAGGAAGCCACAGGTGGTGAAGGGGTGGGAAGAGAGGGCCACCACGTCCGGGTTGGCCGCCCGCATCTTGGCGACCTGGGCGGAGAAGTCGGTGTCGGTGAGCTTCCAGCCCTCGTCGGCCACGATGGTGAAGCCGGCCTTCTGGGCGCCCGGCTTTATGGCGCCATCGGACGTGCTCTTGGAGTGGGCGAAGTCCACCTCCGTCCCCACGCCGATGGTGCTGTAGCCGGTGGTCTCCTTCAGCCACCTGAAGAGAGCCTCGTACATCTTGATCTCGCTGGGCACGTTACGGAAGGCCCAGGGCGAGAGGGAGGCCAGGCCGGCCTTGATGGCCGTGTCGGTGAAGAAGGGGAGCTGGAGGCCCGGGTCGGAAGGGTCGTCCAGCCGCTTCTGGAGGATGCCGAAGACGGGCTCGGCTATGCTGGAGCAGGTGGGGCCTATCACCACCAGCACCGGGTCCGAGGCGGCCTTGCGGGCCGCCGCCAGCCCTTGCTCTACATTGGGGCAGCCCTCGTCATAGAGCACCGCTTCCAGCTTGGCCATCCGCCCGTCCCTGAGGCGGACGCCTCCCTGGGCGTTTATCTGGTCTATGGCGTAGCGCATGACGGCCGAGGAGTTGATGCCGAAGCTCTGCAGCAGCCCCGTCATGGCCCACATGCCACCTATCTTGATGGTCTCCTGGGGGGCCGCTGCCTCCTCCCCGGGAGCGCCTGCGGGCTGACACCCCACGGCGAGCAGGGCGAAGAGGAGAGAGCCTGCCAGTGCCCACATGAACGTCCGCGTCCGCATGTCGTTCTCCCCCCGTCCATGTAGCTTAGCTGGCTGTTACATAGCAAAGAGTGTAAAGTCTGTCAATAGGTTTTACTGGCTTTGATATCGTGAGATGAGCGGGAGGACGTAGATATGGCCCTCTCTGTCCACCCCCGGGGCGGGAGCCTTGCCCAGGCCGGACAGCTTCGGCGAGCCCTGACGAGCTCTGCCGCTTCACAAGGCCGCTCCTTCGCCTTAGAATGATAGGGTCTTCTTGCTATTCTCGTGCGGGGAGGGGGCGGCTTCGCTCTCTCCTCTTTTGTCCGCAGGGCAGGGTGACAGGCGAGGGAAGGGCCCCATGGTGTACTACAAAGATCCGGGAGAGGAGCTGCACCGCCGTCTGCTGGCAGCCGACCCGACAGCGCCCTCCGAGGTGTTCCACCACTTCCACGGACCCCTCACCAGACGGCTGCGCGCCCGGTTTCCGCAGGCGGACGAGGATACGGTCCACGACGCCGTCGTCGAGGCTATCATGAGTTATGTCAAAAATCCGTCCCGGTTCGATCCCGGGCGGTCCAGCCTCCTCACTTACCTGACCATGGTCGCCCGGGGCGACCTGCTGAACGCCCTGGCCAAGGAGGCGCGGCGGCAACGCCGGCTCGTCAGCCTGGAGAGCGTCGCACAGGGAGGACAGCCAGGGAATATTATGGTGGACGCACCAGGAGACGGGCCGGAGGGAAGCTTGGAGGCGTCCCGGAGCTTGCGGTACCTGCTGGAGCACCTGCCAGACCCCACCGATCGCCAGGTGCTGGGACTGATGCTGCGAGGCGAGAGGAGGACGGAGCCTTACGCCCGGGTCCTGGGACTGGGCGACCTCAGCCTCCCCCAGCAGCGGGCCGCCGTGAAGCGCCACAAGGACCGTCTGAAAAAGCGGATGCGACGGCTGCTGGAGCGGCTCGATGGCGCAAAAGACGCCCCCTGACCGGCCCCTGGAACGGGCGGTCCGGCGGGCAGCCGCCGACCCGTTCTTCCTGGCCAGCGCCCTCGAGGCCTACCGCTCGAGGACGGGCATGGACGAGTCCGAACTGGCCTCCCTCCTGGGCACCACCAGGGAAGGGCTGCAGCGAATGGCCCTCTGCCGACGGCCCCGAGGTGAGGGCGCCAGCTTCCGCTCCGATGTGGAGCGCATAGCTGCCTACGCCGGGGCATCGGCCAGAGCGCTAGCCCAGCTCCTGCGGGAGGTAGAGTGGTGGGAAGCGGTGGAGGCCGCCAGTGCCGATGAGCAGGCGGCCGGAAGGGCCATCCTGGCCGCCCGAGAGCGAGAAGAGCAGGTAGAAGCGCAACGAGAGGGGGACGAGGCCGGCCGGGAGGCCGGGCAGTAGCCCGTGAACGGGGGCTGGGTGGCCGAGATAGCCCAGGAGTTCTGGCGCCGGGTGGGCGCCCAGGGTCCCCTCGATCTGCCCCTGGAAGAGGCGGCGCTCTACTCGCTGCCACTTACGATCCAGAGGACACCCCGCCTCTCCTCCGCCCACGTCCGCCACTTCTTGCGCTCCTTGGGGCTCGCCCGAAGACTGGAGGACGACGACCGCCCCCTTCACGCCGCCCTGGTGGTTTGGGGCGGGCGGGGGCGCATCTTCCTGGACGCTGCGGACCCTCCCGCGGAGCAGCTCTACAGCCTGGCCCACGAGGTAGCCCATTTCCTTCTGGAGTATCAGCGACCACGCGAGCTGGCCGCCTCCCGCCTGGGGGATGCCATCTTGCAGGTGCTGGACGGCCAGCGGCCCGCTACTGTCACCGAGCGGCTGGACTCCCTGCTTGCCAGGGTCCCCCTGGGCCTCCACCTCCATCTGATGGAGCGCTACGGCCGGCTGCTGTGTCCCCGCGACATCCCCAGGGAGGAGCGGGCGGACCGCCTGGCCCTGGAGCTGCTGGCGCCGGCCGGCCAGGTCTGGTCCCTCCTGCGGGAGCGCGGCGGGGGACGCAGCCTGGCAGGGTCGCTCCGGGCGGTGGAGAGGCTCCTGATGGACAGCTTCGGTCTGCCGGCCGGCCTGGCCCGCGAGTATGGAGAGTGGATAGTGCGCTGCCGACTCGGCGGCCCCTCCGTCCGGGAGTGGCTGGACGGCCGGGAGGGGGCATCGTGAGCGAGGCGAGCAGGAGAGGGGAGGAGGCGGTGAGACGGCCAGGGCCGGTGCAGGACGACGGAGCGACAGGGGAGGCCCTGGGCCGCCCCGAGCTGACGGATGAGGAGTTCGCTGCCGCCTTCGGTGAGCCGGTCTCCCGCGTCCTGGACCTGGACACCTGGCAGCCCGGCCTCGATCTCCTGGGACTCTACGGGCGCCTGGAGCGGGAGGTCAGGGAGGCGGTCCGGCTGGAGGAGGAGACGGTGGGCCAGGTGCGGCGCTCCCTCTTCCCCCGCATCCGGGAGCGGCCGGGGGCGCCACCGGGGGCCGGCGTCTACCGCGCTGGCGTGGACGAGATCGCCCGGGTGCATGAGGGTCTGCTCCTCCGCGGCGCCGTGGAGGCCTGCCAGGGCATCAGCGCCGTCTATCACACCCTGCCCATATCCATCGTCCAGGTCGCTGTCTGCCTCGTCTCCTACCAGGGGGACCAGGGGGCCTGGGCCCAACGCCTCTACCGCCGCGACCTGCGCCTGGAGAGCATCGCCACGGTGGACGAGGCGCTGGAGTTGCTGACGCGGCGGCAGGGGGCCTACGCCATCGCTGGCCAGGGCCGCCGCGATGCCCTGAGCGAGCTGGGGCGCCGCAGCATTATGGCCTACGCCGAACGGGCCGCCCTCCTCCATCGCTCTCACGCTCGCTGGCGGCTGGGGCACGGCGCCCCCGTTCCCCTGGAGATGGTCTCGGCGGCTGGGGTGCCGGGGCTGGTGGAGCGAGGGCTGGAGGTGCTGGAGGAGCTCATCTTCCGTCAGCGTCGCTTCCTCTTCGTGCCCAGCGCGGGGAGGCGCTGGCTCCTCGCCATCGGCAACGCCCTGGCCCCCCTGGAGTATGCCATCCTGGACACCATCTCCGACGACCTGGCCCAGGTCATCGCCGCCGGTCAGTACTGGGGGGCGCGAAGGGGCCTGGGGGCTCGCCTGCGGGAGTTCGCCCTGGAAGCGGGCCCCCAAGTGGTGGTGGGGCTCTATCGGGCCTCGGCCCTGGCGCCGGCCCAGCTCTTCTACGCCCACCGGGAGCACGCCCACCTGGCGGCGCTCATCGCCCTGGCCGACAGCGTGTTCCAGCCCCACCGCGGCTTCCCCATGCTGCTGGACCTGGCGGCCCTGGTCTGCCAGTCCAACTTCGGCGCCGAGACGCTGGCGGCGCCGGTCCAGCTCGCCTACATGGGGACAGAAGGGCCGTTCCGCTACCTGCGGGCGGGAGCAGGCGGCCCTAGCAGATAGGTCAGGGGAGGAGGCGAGGCAGATGGACGATGACCAGGACAGCCCGGTAGCAGCGGTGCCGGAGTCGGCCCTGCGCTCTCTGGAGGAAGAGATCCAGGAGACGACGGACGGCCGGCAGCCTTCGCTGGAGGAGGAGGCGGGGTGCGTCGGCTGGACCATGTTCGACACGGCCCAGAGCAACGATGGCACCGTGACCGTCCTCTTCCCCCGGGAGAGCCTGGAGGCGGTCACCAACCAGTCGCTCCTGCGCATCCACAGCAACGATGGCCGCCGCTACCTGGCGGCCATCGTCCGCGGCCCCTTCATGGAGCCGGACGGGCTGCGGGCGGACATGCCCCTGGTGGTGACGGCCACGGTGCGGGGCCGGGGGCGCATACTGCTGCCCAACTACCATGGCCGCGCCCAGGTGGAGCTGCTGGGGGAGGAGGTGGAGGGAGGAACGCTAGTGCCTCCTCGCCGCCGGCCCCTCCCCAACAGCCCTGTCTTCCTCCTGGAGCGTCCGGAGATGGCCCGAGTCCTGGGGAGCCAGGGCGAGATTGTCCTCGGCCTGGCCGACGGCCAGGAGGAGCTGGAGGTCAGGGTGCCCCTCAAGGGGCGGGAGGGGAAGGGGGTCTTCCCCCGCCACACCGGTGTCCTGGGCACCACCGGCGGCGGCAAGTCCACCACCATCGCCAGCCTCATAGCCCAGTTGCAGCGGCAGGGCGCCGCTGTCGTCCTCATCGATACCGAAGGGGAGTATACGGCCATCCACGAGCCCACCGACGATCCGCACATGGTCAGGGCCCTGGAGCGACGAGGGCTACGGCCGGCCGGCGTTCCTGGCACCCACCTCTATCATCTGGTGGGGCGGAGCACCGCCAACCCCGCCCACCCTGAACGGCGCCCCTTCTCGCTCCGCTTCTCGGCCCTCTCGCCCTACGCCGTCATGGAGGTGCTCGACCTCACCGACGCCCAGCAGGAGCGCTTCCTCAAGGCCTACGACGCCACCAAGCTCCTGATGGAGCGGCTGGGCATCTTCCCCAGCGACGATGTGGACCGCGAACGGCTGCTGCGCCTGGACGAGTTCGAGGCCGGCTACCCGAAGATGACGCTGGCCTACCTGTACGACGTGGTGAAGGCCATCGTCGCCCAGCTCGCCGATGGCCCGCCCCCTCGTCTCGAGACGCCTCTCTTCGCCCAGCAGCCGGCTGCCGTGGCGGAGGCCGTACGGGCGGTAGCGCCACCCGGGCACCTCATGAGCTGGCGCGCCCTGATGGGCCGGCTGGGCCGCCTGAAGCGGCTGGGCGTCTTCGACAGCCCCAATGCCCAGCCACTGGACTACAGCGAGATGCTGCGGCCCGGGCGCGTCTCCATCATCGACGTCAGCGATACCGACTCACCTCAGGTTAACAACCTGGTCATCGCCGAGCTGCTGCGGGGGCTGCAGCGTCAGCAGGACCGTAACTACCGGCTGGCCCAGCGCCGTGGCGAGACGCCCACCCCGGTCATCCTCTTCATCGAAGAGGCCCACGAGTTCCTCTCCCGGGAGCGGATAGCCCGCATGCCGGTGCTCTTCCAGCAGGTGGCCCGCCTGGCCCGCCGCGGCCGCAAGCGCTGGCTGGGCCTGGTCTTCGTGACCCAGTTGCCCCAGCACCTGCCGGACGAGGTCCTGGGCCTAGTCAACAACTGGGTGTTGCACAAGGTGAACGACGCCGCCGTCGTGGCCAGGTTGCGGCGCTCCATCGGCGGCATCGATGACGCCCTGTGGGGACGGCTGCCCAATCTGGCGCCGGGGCAGGCCATCCTCTCCTTCACCAGCCTGGGCCGGCCCCTGCTGGCGGCCATAGACCCGGCTCCCTGCAAGCTCCGCATGACGGACTGACGAGGCGGCAGGGGGATGGAGCTCACAGCGCATCGCCTTCGCTTCTATTGTCGGGCCGTCAGCGCCATCAACGCCCCACCCTACAAGGGCTCCCTGGTGCGGGGCGCCCTCTTCGCCGCCCTCCGACAGGAGTTCTGCCTGGCCCCCTGGGAGCTGGAGTGCAGCGCTTGGCCGGGGCGGCAGGGCTGCCCCGTGTGCGCCCTCCTGGCCCCGGCGGGGGAGGGAGCAGGGCGGGGCGCCCAGGTGGCCCGCCCCTGCACCATCGAGCCTCCCCTGGAGGAGACGACCCTCTACAGGCCAGGCGACCTCCTCTCCTTCGGCGTCACCCTGTTCGGCGATGCTGCCGCCCTGCTCCCCTACGTCATCATGGGTGTGCGCCGCATGGGCGAGAGCGGTATCGGTGGCCGCGGCCGCCAACCGGGACGCTTCCGTATCGCCCGTATCGAGACGGAGCATCCCCTCCTGGGCCGCCGCCGGGCCATTTGGGAGGAGGGCCAGGAGCTGGTCCGCATCCTCGCCGACCCCCTCACCCACGCCGACGTCCTGGCCTGCTGCCGCCTCCTGGGGCGGCCCCGCCAGGTCACCCTGCACTTGCTGACTCCCATGCGCCTGGTCAGCGCCGGCCGTCTGGTCAGGAGGCTGACCTTCCCTGTCTTTCTGCGCCGTCTCCTGCGCCGCCTCACCGACCTCTCCCTCACCGCTACCGGCCTCCCTCCCGCCTTCGACCATCGCCTCCTTCTGCGGCTGGCTGAGGGGGTAAGGGTAGCGTCAGACCAGACGCGCTGGCGGGACGTCCGCAGCTACTCCACACGCCAGGGGCGCTATACACCCATCGGCGGACTGGTGGGGGAGATCACCTTCGCTGGCGAGCTGTCCCCCTTCCTACCCTGGCTCCTCTGGGGAGAGGTGGCCCACGTGGGCCGGGACGCCACCAAAGGGGGCGGCTGGTACCGCCTGAGCTGGCCGGCCTGACGCCGCCGGGGCGTCGCTGCCACGGCAGCGGCCCGGATGCTAGACTAGTATAAAAGGGAAAGCCAGGCCCGCCACGGGCGGGCGATACTGCGCCAGGAGCGTATAGCGACGATGACGACCTCTAACGTCCCGGTCACCATAGACGACCCCATCAACGTGGCCATCCTCCGGATCTCCGAGGACCGACTGGAGGGGTTCCAGCGGGACCCGCTGGGGGAGATCTCCCGCCGCTCCGGGGTGCCGTTGCCGCTGGTGGTGGAGCGGGTGCGGGCCATGCTGCAGGCGGGCACCATCCGCCGCGTCCGCCAGACCCTCCTATCCACCAACCTGGCCCAGGGGGCGCTGGTGGCCTGGCAGGTGCCCCAGGAGCGCCTCCACGCCGCCTTCGACTTCATGTTTCAGGAGGACCCCTTCACCGGGCACGTGGTCATCCGCACCACCGACGTGGCCAGCCCTGGCTCCCACTACCGCCTGTGGACCACGGTGAAGGTCCCCCAGGGCTACTCCCTGGAGAAGCACTGTCGTCTCCTGGCGGAGCGGACGGGGGCGGAGCGGTTCCGCATCATGCCGCCCAAGGCCCTCTTCGTCCTGGGCGTGGGACACACACGGCGGAGGGGGCTGGAGCCGGGCAGCAAGTCCGACCAGCCGGCCGATGTGCAGTGGGTCCAGGACGAGGAGTTGAACGAGCTGGAGTGGCGCGTCCTCACCGCCCTCAAGCGCGAGTTCCGGCCGGAGGAGATCGTCCCCGATATCTGGCGGGCCAGGGCCGAGGAGGCCGGCGTCCCCCTGGAGACCTTCTACCAGGTGGCGGAGTCCCTGGACCGGAGGGGCATCATAGGCCGCTTCTCCACCTTCTTGGAGCATTACAAGCCCGTGGCCGGGGGCCAGCGAGTGACTCGCTACAACGCCCTCTTCCACTGGGCGGTGCCGCCAGGCCGGGAGATAGAGGCGGGGCGAGAGGTGGGACGCCACCACATACTGACCCACTGCTACTGGCGGGAGGCCGGCCCGGAGTTTCACAACGTCAATATCATGGGCGTGGCCCACGGCCAGGACAAGGAGTGGCTCCTGGCCCACAAGGCGGCCATAGACCAGCACCTGGCCGCCGTCGGCATCCCCGTCCTCTACACCAACGTCTTCTGGGGCGGCCGCAGCGAGATCAAGCCCTCCGAGATCTCTCCGTTCGCCTACCGCGAGTGGTGCTCCCGCATGGGAGTAGACCCGGACGAGATGCGCGAGGACGGCGCCTCGAGGTAGGCGCGGCGGCGGAAAAGTGGTAAAACATAGGGGACAGGTGGGGCGGCCCCGGAAGAGTCCGAGATGCTCGTCGGTGCCTTCGAGCTGGTAGAGCCACTCCCAGAGCTGCGGGAGCCCACGCTGCTCCTGGCCCTGCAGCCTTGGATAGACGTAGGCTCCGTGGGGAGCATGGCCCTCACCTACCTGGAGGAGGCATGGGGCGCCCGCCCGCTGGGACACCTGGCCCGCCCCGGCCGCTTCTACGACTTCACCCGCTACCGGCCCACCCTCTATCGTCGGGGCCGGCACCGGGAGATCTCCGTCCCCAACACCTATCTGCGCTACGTGCAGGGCCAGGGAGACACGGACTGGCTCTTGGTCCACGCCCTTGAGCCCCACAGCCA
>BEIB01000027.1 GCA_002898615.1 bacterium HR25
CTTCCTGCCACCGGCGATGCACAGGTGCACCCGGCGTCGCTCTCGCTTCAGGGCGGCCACCTCACGGTAGAGGACGCGCAGGAGGAGGGCGGCCTCCTCCTCGCTGGTGATGTCGCGGGGGGAGAACCGTCCATCCTTTATGGGGACGTAGCGGAAGACCACGGGCGGGTCGCGGCGGGCGTAGTGCTCCTCCTCCGCCTTGAGGCGGGGTAGGGAATCGCCCAGGGCGGAGGGCTCGGTGTGGACCACCACTACCTGGCCGATGGCGAAGCCCCGCGCCAGCAGGACGTCCAGGGTAAGGGTCACCACCTGGGGCTCGCTACCCAGGGTGGCCACTATGGCATCCACGACCAGCCACCAGGAACGTTGGTAGCGAGAGTTTACCCAGCTACAGGGTAGAGCGTCAAGAGCGCCCCCTCACTGGGGGACGCCAGCCCGGGCCGCGGCGGGCAGGCGGCCGCCATACGGTTCTAACGGTAGCGCTGGGCGAGTTATAATTCCCCATGATGCCCTGACGGGGCGCTGCTGTCGTGAGAGTCCTGGTCCTCAACGGCCCGAATCTGAACCTCCTTGGGAGACGGCGGCCGGAGATATACGGCACCCTGACCCTGAGGGATATCGAGGAGAGGCTGGCCCAGCGCGCCGCCCAGCTAGGGGTGGAGGTGGCCTGCTTCCAGACCAACCACGAGGGAGAACTGATAGACCTGGTTCAGCGGGAAGGAGAGCGGAGCGACGCCATCATCATCAACCCGGGAGCCTTTACCCACTACTCCTACGCCATCCGTGACGCCCTGGAAGCGGTGGGGCGGCCCGTGGTGGAGGTACACCTGTCCAACATCCACGCCCGCGAACCCTTCCGGCGGCGCTCCGTGGTGGCGGAAGTGGCGCTGGGCCAGGTGAGCGGCCTGGGCTGGCGGGGCTACCTGCTGGCCCTGGAGGCACTGGTGGAGATGCTGCGGGAGGCCACCCCGCCCGATAGCCAGCGGTGACGAAGGTGGCCCGACGCGGCAACGGTCCCGTATCCTGTGACAGGCGGGGAGTGCGAGCGCGGGGGCGCTGGTCGTCGGTCTGGTAGCGTCGGTATCATGACGGAGGACAGGAACGGGTGGCCGGCGGGCCAGGGGCACGGCCGGCGGACCGAGCGACCATGAAGAGGGGGAGAGCATGGAGCGGCGATTGCAGAGGCTCAGGGAGAGGCTGGCCCAGGAGGGCCTGGACGCCCTCCTGGTGGGCGCTCCGGTGGAGGACATCTTCAAGACCTACGGGGCCAACCGGCGCTACCTCTCCGGGTTCACCGGCTCCGTAGGCTGGCTCCTCATCGGCCAGGAGAGGGCCCTCATCGCCGTCGACTTCCGCTACTACGAGCAGGCGGAGCGGGAGGCACCCCATTTCACCCTCTTCAAGGCGGTGGGCGCCCCGGAGTCCTGGTTCCCGGCGCTGGTCCGGGAGGCCGGCCTCACGGGGGGGCGCATAGGCTACGAGCCCCATAACGTGACGGTGGCCCAGCAGCAGGCGCTGGTCCGCTGCCTCTCCCAGATGCCCCAGGAGGAGCGACCGCACCTGGTGGCTGCCCCGCCACTGGTGGAGGAGCTGCGGGCCATTAAGGAGCCGGAAGAGCTGGACTGGATCCAGCGGGCCGTCGACCTGGCCGACGAGGCGTTCGAGGCGGTAGCCCGCCGCCTGGAGCCCGGATGGACGGAGGCGCAGGTGGCTTGGGAGATAGAGCGCTACGCCCGCGAACACGGGGCGGACGGCCTCTCCTTCCCCACCATCGTGGCCGCCGGGGAGTGGTCGGCCATGCCCCACGCCTACCCTCGTGAGCGGCCCATACGGGAGGGGGAGCCCATCGTCATAGACATGGGAGTGCGAGTCAACGGCTACTGCTCGGACCTTACCCGCACCATCGTCCTGGGCGAGCCGGATGAGCAGTTCCGCCGCCTGTACGACATCGTCCTGACGGCCCAGCTCACCGCCGAGGAGCTGGTGCGGCCGGGCATGACCGGCGAGGAGGCCCACCTGCTGGCCCAGCGGGTCATCGAGGAGGCCGGCTACGGTGAACGGTTCGGCCATGGCCTGGGCCACGGCGTCGGCCTGCTGGTGCACGAGGCACCCCGCCTGGCTCCCCGCTCCAACGACGTCCTGAAGCCCGGCATGGTGGTCACCATCGAGCCCGGCATCTACATACCGGGCTGGGGCGGTATCCGCATCGAGGACATGGTAGTGGTGGAGGAGGCCGGGGTGCGCGTCCTCAGCCACGCCCCCAAGCTCTACAGCCTCTGAGGGACAGGGGCCACACTCTACCGAGGTGGTGACGAGATGGTCGAGACCGGTGACCTGAAGCGCGGCATGACCATAGAGGTGGACGGCAACCTCTACCGCATCCTGGACTTCCAGCACCTGAAGCTAGGGCGGGGCACCGCCCAGGTGCGCCTCAAGCTGCGGGACGTGCGGGGAGGCCACATCATCGAGCGGACGGTGCAGGCAGGGACGCGCTTCCCTCTGGCCCGAGTGGAGCGAGTGCCCGCCCAGTACCTCTACCGCGACGACGACATCCACTACTTCATGAACACCGAGACCTACGACCAGGTGCCCATGAGCGGCGAGGCCCTGGGCGATGCCATCCAGTACCTGACGGAGAACTCCCCCTGCGAGCTCCTCATGTACGGCGACCAGGCCATCGGCGTGGAGCTGCCGCCGGCGGTGGAGCTGCGGGTGGTGGAGACGGAGCCCTGGGTGAAGGGCGACACCGCCCAGGGCGGCACCAAGCCCGCCCGCCTGGAGACCGGGCTGGTGGTCCAGGTACCTCTGCACATAGGCGAGGGCGACCGCCTGAAGATAGACACCCGCACCGGCGAGTACCTGGGCAAGGTCAGCTAGCGTGGCCACCGAACCGGCGGCCTGGAGCATCTCCCGTCTGGCCAGCGCCCTCTCCCAGCTCCTCTCCAGCGACCCCGACCTGGGCGACCTCTGGCTGGAGGGGGAAGTGTCCAACCTGCGGCGCACCGCCGCCGGTCACGTCTACTTCACCCTCAAGGACGAGGGCGCCCAGGTGCGCTGCGTCCTCTTTCGCGGTCGCTACGGCGCCGCCGTCCTGGAGAACGGTCTCCAGGCGCTGGCCCACGGCCACGTTGACTTCTACGGGGCGCGGGGCGACCTCCAATTTTATGTCGACTACGTGCGGGCGGCCGGCGTAGGCCTGCGGCAGGCCCAACTGGAGCGGCTGCGGGCGGAGCTGGAAGCGGAAGGGCTCTTCGACCCTGCGCGGAAGCGGCCGCTGCCGGCGTTCCCCCGGCGTGTCGGCGTCGCCACCTCGCCGGTGGGGGCGGTATTCCATGACATCTGCAACATCATCGCCCGGCGCTGGCCCCTGGCCGAGGTGGTGCTGGCCCCCACGGCGGTGCAGGGACCGGAGGCCGTCCCTGGCGTGATCGAGGCCCTCCGCCTGCTCAACGAGGAGGCGGTAGACGTCATCATCGTGGCCCGGGGCGGTGGCTCCCTGGAGGAGCTCTGGGCCTTCAATGAGGAGCCGGTGGTGCGGGCCATCTACGCCAGCCGCGTCCCTGTCATCTGTGGCATCGGGCACGAGCCGGATCTGACCCTGGCGGACCTGGCGGCAGACCTGCGGGCGCCCACCCCCTCGGCGGCGGCGGAGCTGGCCGTCCCAGACATGGCCGCCCTCCTGCACCGTCTCCGGTCTATAATCGCTTCTCTGGAGGAGGAGGCCGAGGAGGCCGTGCGCGGCCGCAGCGCCCTGCTGGCCGGGGCCATGGGCCGCCTGGAGCGGGCGCTGCCAGACCTGGAAGAGCTGGGCCGCCGCACCCTGGAGCTGGCGCGGCGGTTGCATCAGGCGGGCGGACGGGGCCTGGACGGCCTGGCGGAACGGCTGGCAGCCCTGCAACGGCACCTGGTGGCCCTGGAGCCCCGGGCTACCCTGGCCCGCGGCTACGCCATAGTGCGCAGGCAGGGCGGGCCAGTGGTGACAGGCATCGAACAGGTGGCCCCGGGCGACCGCCTGGAGGTGCAGGTGGCCAGGGGCCGCTTTCCGGCCGAGGTGTCAAGACAGTATGGCTTCTGAGGAAGAGCCCTCCTTCGAGGAGCTGTATCGTCGCCTGGAGGAGGTGGTGGCCAGGCTGGAGGCGGGCGGCCTGGGGCTGGAGGAGGCCATCACCCTCTACGAGGAGGGGATGCGCCTGGCCCGCCGCTGCCAGGAGATGCTGGACAGCGCCAGGCTGCGCATAACCACCCTGCGGCAGGAGCTGGCCCCCCGCTTCGGCGAGGGGCTGGCCCCTTCCGCCCTGGAGGAATATCCTAACGGTGAGGAGCTGTCCCTGGGCTGATGGCTACTCGCACCCTGCGGCTGGACCTGCACACCCACACCTACTACTCACCGGACGCCCTTACCTCCCCTGGCAAGTTCGTGATGGCCTGCCTGCAACGGGGGATCAACTGCGTGGCCATCACCGACCACAACACCATCGCCGGGGCTAGGCTCATGCAGCGCCTCTGTCCTTTCCCCGTCATCATCGGCGAGGAGATCAAGACGGACGCGGGCGACATCGTGGGCCTCTTCCTCCGCGAAGAGGTGCCGCCGGGCCTCCCCCTGGAGGAAGCGGTGGCCCGGGTGAAGGCCCAGGGCGGGCTGGTGATGGTGCCGCATCCCTTTGATCGCTTCCGCAACAGCCTGGGGGAGGAGGGACTGAGGCGCATCCTTCCCGCCGTGGACGTCATAGAGACCTTCAATGCCCGCAACATGACGCCAGGAGCGGACGAGCAGGCCCGCCACTTCGCCGCTCTGCAGGGGATACCGGGCGTGGCGGTGAGCGATGCCCACTCCCCTGGCGAGCTGGGGCGTGCCTGTATCGAGCTGCCCGCCTTCGATGGCCCCCAGGGCTTCCTGGAGGCGCTGGCGGAGGCCCGGCTGGTGGAGCGGCGGGCGCCGCCCCACGTCCACCTCTACAGCCGCTGGGCCGCCCTGCGCCGACGCGTCTTCGGCTGGCGACCGGCCAAGGTGTGAGACGTGCTGAGGCTCGGCTGGTTCTCCACGGCCCGCGGCCAGACCTCCCGCAAGCTGCTGACGGCGGTGCAGGAGGCCATAGATCGCGGCTACATTCAGGGTCGCATCGTCGTAGTCTTCTGCAACCGCGAGCCCGGGGAGGACGCCAACACCGACGAGTTCTTGCGTCTCGTCCAGGCCTACGGCATCCCCCTGGTCACCTTCTCCTACCGGCGCTTTCGCCAGCAGCGGGGCCTCCCGCCCGTGAGGCAGGGGGAGCCCCTGCCGCCCTGGCGCCGCGACTACGACCGCGAAGTCATCCGCCTCCTCAGGCCCTACGCCTTCGACATCGCCGTCCTGGCCGGCTACATGCTGGTGGCCAGCGATGTCATGTGTCAGGAGTATGACCTGTTGAACCTCCACCCGGCGCCGCCAGGCGGCCCCAAGGGCATCTGGCAGGAGGTCATCTGGCAGCTCATCGAGGCGCGGGCCGAGCGTTCAGGCGTCATGATGCACCTGGCGACGCCGGAGGTGGACGAGGGGCCGCCGGTCACCTACTGCCTCTACTCCCTGCGCGGCCCCGATTTCGACCCCCTGTGGCAGCAGATGGAGGGACGCGCCCTGGCCGAAGTCCGGGCCACCGAGGGGGAGGAGAACCCTCTCTTCCTCCAGATACGGCGCCACGGCGTGGCCCGGGAGGTGCCCCTGGTGGTGGAAACGGTGCGCGCCCTGGCCGAGGGCCGGGTGGCCGTCCGAGAGAAGCGGGTGGTGGACGCCCGGGGACGCCCCATCCCGGGCCTCGACCTGACGGAGGAGATCGAGAGGCTGGTGGCGGCCTCCCGGGAGGCTGGCCCGGGCGAACGCTGAGGAGGAGATGACCATGCTCTGCCCCTACTGCCGGGCCGACTGTTCGCCGCAGGACAACTACTGCCACAACTGCGGCTCCACCCTGGGAGCGCTACGACCGCTCCCGGTGGAGGAGGGGAGGAGCGCCCTGCCGGCGCCTTCGCTCCCCCTGGTGCCCGTCCTGGCCAGGGGGGCTGCCTATCTCGCCCTGGGTGTGCTGGGGCAGTGGCTGCTGCGCGCCCTGGCCCGGGCGGCCGTCCGTCAGGCGCTGCGGCCCCTGGCCCCCGCCATCCGCCGTCAGCCCCGGCGGGGCGAGCTGGCCGGGACGGAGGTCCTCCCTCCCCCCGTGGAGGTGAGCGAAGTCGTCATAGTGCGCCGCATATCCTGGTGGCGCCGCCGCCCGTGAGGGGCCTCTCCTGGCCCCTCGCCCGCTGCCCCTGCCCCCCAGGAGCAGGGAGCACGGCCCCCGACGGCGGGGGCGGCCGGCCTGTGGCCAGCCCCGGCCCCGCCGCCCCCCGTCCGATACGGTCTGACACCGGGGGCCGCTCAGTGCTTGAACCGCGGGATGACGTACCGGCCGAAGAGCTCCAGCTCCCTCTTCAGCTCGTAGCGAGAGAGGAGCCCCTGGTCGATGAGCCAGACGAACCACTCCGGGTTGACGTTCTCCTCCAGCGCCTCCACCCGGCGCAGGACATCGTCTACCGTGCCGGCGCAGGCGAAGTCGCATTCCACGGCCCGCTGGAAGGTGATCTCCTCCAGGGGGAGCAGCGCCTTGCCGAAGGGCCACTTCTCCTCGTCCTGGGGCAGGCGGAAGGCCTCGCCGAAGCCGAAGTAGAACCAGAAGTTACGGAAGCCCACCCCCAGGAGCCCCCGCATCGCCATGTCCTCGGGGTCGCCTACCTCCTTGAAGTACACGGTCTTCAGGACGCCTATGCTCTCCCCCATGCGCAGCTTGCGGCCCGCCTTGGCCCCCTCGTCCACGTAGGCCTCGGCAAGCTGGCGGAGCTGCGGTGGATAGGGAGTCAGGATGGCAGGCGTTATGTTCTGGCGGGCCGTCCAGCGGATGGTGGCCTCCGAGATGGAGAAGGCCTGCCAGAGGGGCGGGTGCGGCTTCTGGTAGGGCTTGGGCACCACGAAGATCTTCCTGACCCGCATCGTCTCGGGGTCCACCTCGCCCGGGGCGCCCAGCTCCAGCGTCCAGGGAGCGGGGGGCCACTCCGTCCCCTCGTCGTAGGGGTTGGGGTACTGGTAGAACTCGCCCTTGAAGGAGAAGGGCTCGTCGCTCCAGGCCAGCTTCAGCACCTGGAAGACCTCCTCGAAGATGCGGCGGTTCCGAGCGTCCCTCTCACCGGGCTCGTGGTGGGTGGACTGCACGCCGAAGAACTGGCCCGGCGCCATATTGTTGTACCAGCGGTCCTGATAGCCACGGGCGAAGCCCACGAAGGTGCGCCCCTTGGTGAGCTGGTCCAGCCAGCCTATCTCCACCGCCAGCCGCAGCGGGTCCCAGGAGCCCAGCACATAGCCGATGGGCCCCACTTTCAGGTGGTTGGTCTTCATGGCCACGTAGAGGAGCCACGAAGGGGTGCAGCCCATCTCCAGCCCCTCCGAGTGCAGGTGGTGCTCCGGGAAGGCGATGGCGTCGAACCCCAGGTCCTCCGCCATCTGAGCCAGCTCCGTCACCTCGTCGATCATCATCTGGAAGCGCTCCGTGCGGGCACTTATGGGCCTGAGGGCCTTCCGCTCCTCCAGCGAGGCCGCCGGCACCGTGGGCAGCGGAAACAGGACGAACTTCATCGCGAGAGACACCCCCTCCTGAGTGCTGCATCACCACCGCTCACCGCCGAGGCCTGCTCCTCCCCATACCTCACCTCCAACGTGAATAAATCTCCCTATATATAGGCAATATCCAGTTTTAGCGCTAGAAATGATAGTCAATGCGCCGGTCTTGTCAAGCGCCGGGGCCCGCCCCGGGGCAGGGCTGCGTCCGGCCTCGCCCGCCGGACTTGACACAGCGGCTGAAGCGTCGAAAGAATTAACTGCTTCCTTCGCTGGCTGGCGAGCCCATGTCCAGGCTGCTCGGCGTCCTCCTGATGGCCGCCTGCATGGCGGCCCTCGTCTCGCCGACCCCCTCGCTCCGGCCGGCAGCCGCCCAGTCCGGCTGGGTGGCCTTCCAGACGACCTCCATCACCATGGCAACCTCCTACCGGGTGAGGGCCTGCTTCGACTCCAGGGAAGTGGAAGCGGTGATGCTCAGGGTGGTCTTCTACGACGCTCCCGACGCCGCCGGCGACTCCCTGGCCGAGCAGACTGTACCGGGCTCCCCCGAGGACGAGGCCGGCCACTGCTGGCAAGCCTCGGAGGCCGTGACCGCCCCCTGCCGCTCACGATCCGCCCGCTACGGCATCGCCTCGCTGACGGGGGGCGCCGGCGTCCTTTCCCTCCATCTGGAGGAGGAAGGGGCGACAGGCCAGCCCTGCGAACTGCCTACTCCCTCGCCCACCCCCTCCCCATCGGTGAGCGATGGCCCAGGCCCCGCTCCCTCTCCTACCCTCACCCCTGTCACCGCGGAGGAGCCTGTGGTCTTCCCGGTCCTGGTCAACGGCGGCTTCGAGGAGGCCCGCCCCGATGGCACCCCCTATGGTTGGCGCAAGGTGGGCGGGACGCTGGCGAGGCAGCCGGGGACGGCCCTGGAGGGGAGCCACGCCGCCGTCCTGGTGAGCGATTCCCCCTCAACCAAGTGGGCCTACCAGACGGTGCGCGTCCGGGCGGGGACGAGTTACGAGCTGCGGGCCCACGTCCTCAAGGATGACCCGGCCGCGGAAGAGGTCTGGCTGAGCATATCCTGGTACGCCAGCGAGGACGGAAGCGGGCAGGCCCTTTCCTCTCACGATTCCCCTCAGCGTCTGGATGAGGACGGGCCCGCCTTCCGGGCCCTCTCCACCGGCCCGGCGACTGCACCCCCTGGCGCTCACAGCGCCCGGCTCCGCCTGATGCTGCGGCCCCGCTCCGCCGCCATTGCGCGCGCCTACTTCGATGCCGTCAGCTTCCAGGAGGTGGCGGCGCCCCTCACCTCGCCCGGACGGGGGGAGGCCGCGGGCGCTGGCCCCTTGCAGGGGAGAGGGCAGTCCGCCCCCACGGGAGGGGCGTCGCCCACAGCGACGCCCTTCCAGGAGATATCGGGCATACAGATAGGGGCGACGCCGCTGGTCAACCAACGTCCGCCGTCGCCGCCAGCGGAGCGCGCCCCGGGCGGGCGGCCCTGGCCGCTGCTGGCGGGCCTGGGCGGCCTGGGCAGCCTCCTCCTGGCGCTGGCCGTTCTCGAGGCGTGGCGCTGGTGGAGGCGCTACTGGAACTCGTAGACGCCGCCGCCCTGGAAGGCCTGTAGGACGCGGCGGGCCACCACCATCTTGTGGACCTCGTCCGGCCCGTCGTAGATACGGCCCAGACGCGCCTGGCGGTACATAAAGGAAAGGGGCGTGTCCTCCGTCACCCCCAGCGCTCCGTGCACCTGGACGGCGCGGTCGATCACTTTGTGCAGCACCTCCGCGCCGTAGTACTTGATGAGAGAGATCTCCAGGCGGGCGTCCTCGCCAGCGTCGATCTTGGCGGCGGCGTGCATGGTGAGGAGGCGGAAGGCCTGGATCTCCGCCGCCGAGTCAGCGATCATCCACTGGATGGCCTGCTTCTCCGCCAGGGGGCCGCCGAAGGCGTGGCGGGAGAGGGCCCGCTGGCACATGAGCTCGAAGGCCCGCTGGCACTGGCCCAGCCAGCGCATGCAGTGGTGGATGCGCCCCGGTCCCAGCCGCTTCTGGGCTATGAGGAAGCCGTCCCCTGGCTGGCCCAGGGTATTGGTGACAGGTACGCGCACGTTGTCGTAGATGACCTCGTAGTGGTCGCTGTGCTCCTCCCCCATCACCGGTATGGGCCGGACGATCTTGAAGCCAGGGGTGCCGGCGGGGACGATGATCATGCTGGCGCGGCGGTGGCTGCTGGCATCGGGGTCGGTCACGGCCATGACGATGGCGAAGGCGGCCCGTCCAGCGCCGCTGGTGAACCACTTGTGGCCGTTGATGACCCACTCGTCGCCGTCCCGCACCGCCCTGGTCCTGAGCAGGGTGGGATCCGAGCCGGCGGTGTCCGGCTCCGTCATGGAGAAGCAGGAGTAGACCTCGCCGTCCACCAGGGGCCGCAGGTACCTCTCCTTCTGCTCCTCGGTCCCGAAGAGCCAGAGGATCTCGGCGTTGCCGGCGTCGGGCGCCTGGCAGCCGAAGGCGAAGGGGGCCCAGTAGCTGCGCCCCAGGATCTCGTTCATGAAGACATACTTGAAGAAGCCGATGCCCATCCCGCCGGCTTCCTTGGGCATGTGGGGCGCCCACATCCCCAGCGCCTTTACCTTCTTCTTGAGCTCCTTCATGAGCTCGTCGGCCTCGGGGCCACCCCGCTGGAAGAGGCGTTCGTTGGGGTAGATGTGCTCTTCCATGAAGGCCCGCGTGCGGGCCCTCAGTTCCTTAATCTCCGGCGTCATCATCAGGGTGAAGCTGGTGGTGGTCATCTCTCCGCCTCCTGCGCTTCGTGACACGCGCTGGCTCCAAATTAGCCCTACAGGGGAGGAGGTGTCAACCGGCGTGTCGCAAGGGGGGCGAGGGCCGTAAAATAGGCTGGAAGATGGCGGAGGCCAGGACGAGGGCCGGCGAAGGCAGGGGCCCCGGGCAGGAGCGGGGCCTCCTCATCGCCATCGATGGCCCCACCGCCTCCGGCAAGACGACGGTAGGACAGGCGGTGGCGCGCCGCCTAGGCTATTACTTTCTGGACACGGGAAGCATGTACCGCGCCCTCACCTGGCTGGCCCTGCGGCGCGGCCTCGACCCCGACGACGCCGGAGCCCTGGCGGCCCTGGCCCGCACCGTGCACATGCGGCTGGG
>BEIB01000028.1 GCA_002898615.1 bacterium HR25
GGCACCGGGGGCCAGCCGGAGCTGCACCTGGGAGCCTTCATCTCGCGGGGCGGGCGGGCCATAACCCTCCTCCCCTCCACCGCCCTGGGAGGGGCCGTCTCCCGTATCGTCGGCACGCACGAGGCCGGCTCCCTGGTGACCATCCCCCGCTTCTTCGCTGATACGGTCATCACGGAGTACGGGGTGGCCCGCCTGGCCGGGAAGAATCACCGGGAGCGGGCGGAGGAGCTCATAGCGGTGGCCCACCCCGACTTCCGGGCGGAGCTGCGACGGGAGGCCCAGCGCCTCTTCTGGTGAGGCTGGCCTGGCCAGGGCGGGGCGTAGACCGCTGCGCCCCTATAATGGGGACGGAGGCTGTCAAGGCCACCCATGAAGACGATGCGCATCAAGTGGCGCAGGGTGTTCGTTCTGCCCCGCGCCCGCCTCCTCCGCGCCGAGCGAGGGGCGGAGGGGCAGACGATGGAGCTGGCCATAGAGGGGCTGGTGTGCGACCTCTGCGCCGCCCGCGTGCAGCGGGCCCTGCTGGCCCTGCCGGGGGTGGTGGATGCCCGGGTGAACCTGGAGTCCGGGCGGGCCATCGTGCGGGGGCGGGGCGCCCTGGAGATGGAGCGTCTGAGAGAGGCCGTACGCCGGCAGGTGCTGCTGTGGCCCCTCCGCCGGCTCCTGTCCCTGTTTTCCAGACCGCGCAGGAGGTAGGAAATGAAGGTCGGGGCCCATGTATCGGCGGCTGGCGGCGTGGACAGGGCCATAGACCGCGCCCTGGAGATGGGCGCCGAGGCGGTGCAGATATTCGTGGCGGCGCCCCAGAGCTGGCGCCGCCGCACCCTCACCCCTGAGGAGATAGAGGCCTTCCGCGCCAAGGTGGCGGAGAGCGGTGTGGGGCCCAATTTCGCTCACGGCCCCTACCTGATCAACCTAGCCGCCGCCGACCCGGACCATCTGGCCAAGTCCGTGGACGCCCTGGTCAAGGACATGGAGGCCTGCCACGCCCTGGGCCTCAAGGGGGTCATCTTCCACCTGGGTAGCCATCGCGGGGCGGGGCTGGAGGCGGTGGAGCGGCAGATCGTGGAGGCGCTGGTGAAGGTGCTGGAGGCGACGCCGGAGGACACCTGGCTGGTGCTGGAGAACTCGGCCGGCATGGGCGGCTCCGTGGGCTCCCGCTTCCGGGAGTTGGGCCAGCTTCTGAAGGCGGCGGCCAGTCCCCGCCTCCGGGTCTGCCTGGACACGCAGCACATGTTCGCTGCCGGCTACGACGTGACGACGCGCCAGGGGCTGGAGGCCGCCATGGAAGAGTTCGACCGCGAGGTGGGGCTGGAGTGCCTGGTGGCCGTCCACGCCAACGATTCCAAGTGCCCCCTGGGTGGCGGCAAGGACCGCCACGAGAATATCGGCCAGGGGCACATAGGGCGCGAGGGCTTTCTGAACATCATCTCCCACCCTGCCTTCCGGGAGCTGGCCTTCTTCTTGGAGGTGCCGGGCTACGATGGCGAGGGCCCTGATAAGCCCAATGTGGACGCTCTGAAGGAGCTGCGGGCCCTGGCCCTGGGTGGATGACAGCATCGCCCCTCTCCGGGGTATGGTCCCGCTTTGGCTGATGAGTCCGAGGGAAGATTCACGCTTCTTTTACGTCTTTGACGTCTTTTGATCTGTAACAATCGCTTTTATCGACTTAGAATGCCACAGAGAGGACGAAAGGTGCCCGGAAGGGGCACCCGTCATCCGTACCTGTGGCTTGTCCCGAGCGCACCGCAGCCGCCTTCGCCAGGCTCTACGAGGAGTGCTACGGCCGGGTTTTCCACTACATCTACTCTCAGGTGCGGGACTTCGAGCTGGCCCGCGATCTGACGGCTGACGTCTTCGTCCGGGCCTTCGCCCGCTTCCACACGCTGCGCCAGTGGGACTCCCGCCTCCCCTGGCTGCTGGTCATCGCCCATAACCTACTGGCGGCCCACTACCGCCGCCGTCAGCGGGAGCAGGCCTTCGCTCGCTCTCTGCAGCAGTATGGAGAGGCCGAGGCCCAGGGGACGCCGGTGGCGGAAGACCTCGTCCTGCTGGAGAGCGAGATGGGGCTCCTGAGCCGCCGGGAGCGACAGGCCCTCTCCCTCCGCTTCGACGGCGGCCTGACGACGGCCGAGATTGCCCGTCTCCTGGGGGTGCGAGAGGTGACGGTGCGGGTGCTCCTCTACCGCGCCCTGAAGAAGCTCCGCCGCGCCCTGGAGGGGAGCTAGGCGGAGGCGGGCTGAAAGCGGTAGATCTCGCCCAGCACCTCCAGGAAGGCAAGGACGGGCCGCGGCCGGCGCCGGTTGCGCCGGTATATGAGGGCGATGGTGCGGCTGAGGGGGGCGGCGTCCACTATGGGCACCTCCACCAGCACCCCCAGCTCCAGCTCCCGCTCGATGGTGACGCGGGGCACCATGGCGATGCCCAGTCCCTCCTCCACCATGCGCTTGGTGGCCTCCAGGGAGTCCAGCTCCATGGCCACGTGGGGGACCATCCCCGCCTGGCGGAAGTAGGAGTGAATGAGGCCGAAGTAGCTGGAGCCACGGTCGAACAGGATGAGGGGTTGGGTGGCCACCTCCTCCAGGCGGGCCTCCCCTCTCTGGGCGAAGGAGTGGTCACGGGGCACCGCCAAGACTATCTCGTCCTCATAGAGGGGGACTGTCTCCACCTCCGGGTGCTGGAGGGAGCGCACCAGGCCGGCCTGGACCTCGTCGCTCAGGACCATGCCCAGGACCTGCTCGGAGCGGCCGGTGCGCACGGAGACGTTAATCCCTGGGAAGCGGCGGCGGAAGGCGTGCAGGATCTTGGGGAGGACGTAGGTGCTTATGGTGAGGGCGGAGCCCAGCCGCAGATGGCCCAGCCCCAGGCTGCGCACCTCCTCCACGGCGTCCCGCCCTTCCTTCACCACCTGAAGGATCTTCAGGGCGTGAGGCAGGAAGGCCTCGCCGGCGTCCGTCAAGCGGACGCCGCGGCCGCCTCGCTCGAAGAGCTCCTCGCCCAGCTCCCGCTCCAGGGACTGGATGCGGGCCGTGACGGAGGGCTGGGTGAGCTGCAGGGCCTGGGCGGCACGGCTGAAGCTGAGCTGCTGCGCTACCTGCACGAAGGCCTCGATCTGACTCAGGTCCATCTCCTGTCCCTCCACACCAGCCTCATGGCATCAGGACTAGTTATACCAGTGTGGGATATCCTGTGGCCGATTATATTCTTCTATCGGGGAAACCGACAACTTTTAGACGTCATCCGGCGGCGCTGGCGGGCCCGCCGGGCCAGGTTAGGCGGGGCGCACGCCCCGCTTGTGCACGGTCACCTCTCCCCGTACCCGGGCCTGACAGGCCAGGCGGAGGCGCCCTGTCCGCGCCTGCGCCTCGCCGAACTCGGCCGCCAGGGTGCGGCGTTCGCTCCGGCCCAGCGGGTCCAGATTGGCCTCTCCCTCCTCCACCAAACAGGCGCAACTGGTGCACAGCCCCTGCCCGCCGCAGGTGGTGGGCCAGTAGAGGCCGTGCGCCCAGGCCGCCTCCATGATGGTCTGCCCCTCCTGGGCCTCCAGGACGAGGCCGGCCGGCAGAACGATGACTCTGGGCATGACCCTCCCCGCCACCATACTACCACCGCTTGCCCGTGAGCGTTGACGTCCCCTTATACTGGGGAAAAGAAGCCAGGAAGGCCACCATGAGGGAGATACCAGCGGAGCTGGCGGGCGAGAGGAGCTTCGTCACCACGCCGGAGATGGGGACGAAGCACCTGGGCGATATATCGGTCTACAGCAGCCCGGCCATGGTAGCCCAGTTCGAGGACCTGTGCACCGGCATGCTGGCCCCCTACCTGGACCCCGGCGAAGGCTCCGTGGGCTACCGGCTGGAATTGCGCCACCTGGCGCCCACTCTCATCGGTCAGCGGGTGACGCTGCGGGCCCGCGTCCGGGAGGCGGAGGGCCGGCGCTTTCTCTTCGAGCTGGAGGCCTATAACGATAGCGGTACCAAGATAGGCGAGGGGCTGCACGAGCGACGGGTGGTGGATCTGGGCCGCTTCGCCGACCGGCTCGCCCGGGGCGAGGGGGGCTAGGGCGTGGACGAGGCGGGCCGCCCCTCCCTGGACGAGCTTCCCCGGGGCTACCGCTTTCCGCCCCTCATCTACACCCTGGATCCTGACTGGGTGACGGAATACCTGTCGGCGGTGGAGGACGCGGCCACGCCGGCCCTGGGAGCGGGGCTGGTGCCGGGGATGGCCCTGGCCACCCTGGCGGTGCGCGCCCTCTTGGAGCAGGTGCGGCTGCCGCCAGGCGCTGTCCACCTCTCCCAGGAGGTGCAGCTCCAGCGGGCCGTTCAGGCCGGGGAAAGGGTCACCGCCGAGGCCAGCATCGTCAGCCGGGGGGAGCGGCAGGGCTGGCTCCTCCTCACCATCGAGATGGCAGCCCGCGACGCCCGGGGAGAGCCCGTGATGACCGGCCGCGCCACCCTGGGGATGCCGGTGGAGGGCGCCACCCCATGAGGGAGAGGGACGCGCCGGACCTGCGGACGGGAGCGGAGCTGCCCCGTCTGGAGAGGCGACTGGACCAGGCGAAGATAGACCGCTACGCCCGTGTGAGCGGTGACCATAACCCCCTGCACACGGATCCTGCCTTCGCCGCGGGCACCCCCTTCGGGGGGACAGTGGCCCACGGGATGCTGCTGCTGGCCTATCTGTCGGAGCTGATGACCCTGGCCTTCGGGCGGCGCTGGCTGGAGGCGGGCCGGCTGCGGGCCCGCTTCCGGGCACCCGCCCGCCCTGGCGATGCCGTCGCCGTCGGTGGCCGGGTGACAGGGGTGCAGGGAGGGCAGGTCACCTGCACCCTGGAGTGCCGCAACCAGCGGGGGGAGCTGCTGGTGAGCGCCGAGGCGCAGCTACCGGCCCCCGCCGAGGCGAGTTAGGAGGTGATGGCCCTGACGAGAGCGGTGATTACCGGCCTGGGCTGTATAACGCCCATCGGCCTCAGCGTAGAGGAGTTCTGGAGCAACCTGGTGGCGGGGGTGTCCGGGGTGGGGCCCATAACCGCCTTCGATGCCAGCGGTCTGGGCTGCCGCATCGCCGCCGAGGTGAAGGGGTTCGACCCCACGGACTACATGGACGCCAAGACGGCCAGGCGCTGCGGCCGCTTCAGCCAGTTCGCCCTGGCGGCCGCCACCCAGGCGGTGGAGGACGCCGCCCTGTCCCTGGAGCAGCTCGACCCCTGGTCGGTGGGGGTGGTGATGAACACCGGGGGCGGCGATGTGCCGGACATCGCCGAAGGGGAGCGGACCTTCCTGGAGAAGGGGCCGGGGCGGCTGAGCGCCTTCCTGGTGCCCCAGCTGGCCCCCAACATGCCGTCCTGTCAAATAGCCATGCGTTACGGCATACGGGGGCCGGTCATCACCTCGGTAGCGGCCTGCGCTGCCGGCGCCTACGCCTTCGTGGAGGCCAAGTGGCTCTTGGACCGGGGCGAGGCGGACGTGGTCATCGTGGGGGGCACGGAGGCGAGCCTCCATCCCCTGACCATCGCCGCCTTCGACAACATGCGTGCTCTCTCCCGCCGCAACGACGACCCACCAGCAGCCTGCCGCCCCTTCGATAAGGACCGTGATGGCTTCGTCTTCGGCGAGGGGGCGGTGGCCATGGTGATGGAGCGGCTGGAGACGGCGCTGGCCCGCGGCGCCCGCATCTACGCCGAGGTGGCGGGGGGCGCTCTCACCAGCGACGCCTACCACATCACGGCGCCGGAGCCCTCGGGGGAGGCGGCCGCCGAGGCGATGCGCCGGGCGGTGCGCTCGGCTGGCCTCTCCCCGGATGAGGTGGACTACGTGGTGGCCCATGGCACCGGCACCCCCCTGAACGATGTGACGGAGACGCTGGCCATCAAGCGGGTCTTCGGCGAGCACGCCTACCGGCTGGCCATCAGCTCCCCCAAGTCCATGGTGGGACACCTGCTGGGGGCGGCGGGCGCCCTCTCGGCCCTGGCCGGGGTGCTGGCCATCCGGGACGGCGTCATCCCCCCTACCATCAACCTGGACGAGCCGGACCCCGAATGCGACCTGGACTACGTGCCCAAGACGGCCCGCCAGGCCCCGGTGCGGACTGTGCTGGTCAACGCCTTCGGGTTCGGGGGGCAGAACGCCGCCGTCCTCCTCCGCCGCTATGAGGGAGATCAGGGAGCTCACCGATAGCCCCCGCAACCTCTGCTTCGGCTGCGGACGCTCCAACCCGGAGGGGCTGCGCATCGCCCTGCGGTTGGAGGGGGAGGAGGTGGTGGGGGAGCTGGCCTTCCGGCGGGAGCACCAGGGCTTCCCGGGGCGGGCCCACGGCGGCCTGGCGGCGGCCGCCCTGGACGAGGCGATGGGCTGGGCCGTCTACGCCCGGGATGGCTGGGCCGTCACTTTGCGCATGGTGGTCCGCTTCCGCCGGCCTATGCCGGTGGGAGAGACGCTGACGGTACGGGGGCGGGTAGTGGAGCGCCGGGGGCGGCGGCGCCTGGCCCGCGCCTGGCTGACCGACGCTGAGGGCCAGGTGCTGGCGGAGGCAGAGGGGCTCTTTCTCCTCCTCTCGGCCGAGGAGACGGAACGGCTGCGAGAGGCCTTCCTGGCTCCGCCCGGGGCCTGAGCCTGCGCCCCCTGGAGCGTAAGGGGCCGCTGCCCTAGCATGGGCACGATGGCCCTTTCCCAGACGTTACGGCAGCCCGGGCCAGAGGAGCGGTTGATCCCCGGCCTGCGCTGGCTCTTCCAGGCGGAGCGGGCTCTGGCCGGCCTCGTCCCCCTAGAGCTGGGCTACCTGGTGGCCCGCCCGGTGGCCGATGCTGTCCACGCCCTCTGGCGGAGCAAGCGGGAGGCGGCCCGCCGCAACTACGCTCGCCTCCTCCACCGCCGCCCGGACGACCCGCAGGTGCGGCGGCTGGCCCGGGCGAGCTTCCGCCACTTCGCCATGTCCATAGCCGAGCTCCTGCTGGTGCACGGCTGGACGCCGGAGGACCTGCGGGACCGTGTCACCGTCCATGGGGAGGAGCACCTGTGGGAGGCGCAGGCCCACGGCCGCGGGACCATCTTCGTCAGCGCCCACATGGGGAGCACGGAGGTGGCCAGCGCCCTCCTCCTCATCTACGGCCACCGAGTCACCTCCGTGATGAACTCTCTGCGCCCGTTATGGCTCCATCAGTGGGTCGTCCTCTCGCGGGCGCAGATGGGGGTGACCCTGCTGCCCACGGAGGGGACGGGGCTGCGGCTGCTGCGGGAGCTGCGCCGCAACGGGCTGGTGGCCCTGGTGCTGGACCTGGGGGTACAGAACGGGGACGGCCGGCCGGTGAACTTCTTCGGCCATCGGACCTTCTTCCCCACGGCGCCGGCGCGGCTGGCCCGCCTCAGCGGGGCGCCCATCGTCCTGGGGCTGGCGGTGCGCCAGCGGGGAGGGCGCTTCACCGCCTACATCTGCCCGCCCGTCCTGCCCGAGCGAGGCGGCGATCCGGAGGAGGACGCCTACCTCACCACCCAGCGGATGGTGCAGGAGCTGGAGCGGTTCGTGGCCCGCTACCCGGCCCAGTGGTACCCCTTCCGGGATATGTTCCCGGCCGAGGACTAGCGAGGGCGGCCGCGACTACTCTCTGGGGACGACGCCCAGGGCCTGGAGCTCCCGTATCATCACCACCTGGCCGGTATACTGGGGCGGCTGGCCCAGCAGCCAGAGAATACACCTGGCCGCCAGCTCCGGCTTCTCCCAGGTGGAGACGTCCACGTCCGGGTTGAGGAAGGTCCAGCCCTCGGACGCCAGATCCATCTCGATGCGCAGGCAGTTGACGGCCACGCCGGTGCCTGCCAGCTCCCAGCCCAGCCCCTCCGTGAACTTCTCCACCGCCATCTTGGAGACGCTGTAGGCCAGCGCCCCCTTCACGCGGCCGATGGCCATGTAGGAGGAGAGGTTGATGATGTGGCCGCTGCCCTGACGCAGCATGTGGGGGAGAACCAGGTGGGTGCAGAGGACGGTGCCCCGAAGGTTCACGTTCATCACCAGGTCCCAGCGGCGCAGGGGCAGCTCGGCGAAGACGGAGGGAGAGTTGACGGCAGCGTTATTGACCAGGATGTCGATGCGGCCGAACTCCTGCAGGGTGCGCTCCACCAGGTACTGCACCTGCTCGTCTTTGGTGATATCGGTGGGGATGGCCAGGGCGCGCCGGCCCAGCGCCTCAACCTGCCGGGCCGTGTCCTCTATGGTGCCGGGGAGACGGGACGGGCTCTCGCTGGTGCTGCGGGCAGCCACCACTACGTGAGCACCCGCCCGCGCCAGGGCCAGGGCGGTGTCCCGTCCGATGCCCCTGGAGGCCCCGGTGACGATGGCGACTTTATCGGTGAGGTCTACTTGCCGCTCCATAGCAGCCCTATAATAGCAGCCTCTCGGCGCTAGGGCGAGAAGGCAGGTGTCCAGAAGGGCCAGCTATGCTATCATCCTGAACTGGAAGGGCAGGCTTCCTGAGGGAGCTGATATGGCCAAACGGGAATTCCGCTTCGCTGCCGATGAGAGGGGGCTCAGGGTCATAGCCCAGAAGCTCGTCGGTCAGGTCATCAAGTACTGGGAGGAGGACGGCGTCCTGCGGGAGGGGCGCGTGACCGCCGCCGAGATCAAGCGGGACCGTTACGGCAACCCCTTCATAGAGGTGGACGTGGAGGAGGTCCCCACGGACGGCAGCGGAGCTACCGCCTGAGATGTTCGGTCCGCCACATCCCTCCCGAGCGATGTTCGATGGCTGAGGTACGCCCCTTTCGCGCTCTCCGATTCTCCGCCGGCATCGGCCTAGGCAGCGTCATCTGCCCCCCCTTCGATGTCATATCGACCGAGGAGCAGGACGCCCTGTACGAGCGCAGCCCCTACAACGCCGTCCGCCTGGAGCTGCCCCGCGGCAACGGCGACCGCTATCAGCGGGCGGCCACCACCCTGCGGAGCTGGGTAGCCCAGGGGGTACTGAAGCAGGACCACTCGCCGGCCTTCTATCTGCTGGAGCAGGGGTTCACGCACCGGGGCCGGCAGTACCGCCGGCGGGCCCTCTTCGGGCGGGTGGGCCTGGAGCCCTGGGAGACCGGCGTCGTCCGCCCCCACGAGCGGACGCTGGGCCCCCCCAAGGAGGACCGGCTCAATCTGCTGCGGGCGGTGCGGGCCAACATCAGCCCCATCTTCGGCCTCTACGATGACCCGGATGGGGAGATAGGTGCCATCCTGCAACGGACGACGGAGCGCATCCCTCCCCTGGCCCGCTTCCAGGACCCGGAGGGCCTGGAGTACGTCCTGTGGCGGCTGGACGAGCTGGGGTTCATCAGAGTGATTCAGGAGAGGCTGGCGGGACGCACCATATACATCGCCGATGGCCACCACCGCTACGAGACGGCGCTGCTGTACCGGGACGAGCGCCACCGGCAGGCCAAGGAGTGGACGGGCGAGGAGCCGGAGAACTTCGTCCTGATGGGGCTGGTGGCGGCCACCGACCCCGGCCTGACCCTGTTGCCCCTCCACCGCCTGGTGCGGTCGCCGGTGCCCCTGGACCGGGCCCTGGAGGCCCTGATGCCCGTCTTCGACATCGAGCTGGTCAGCTCCCTGCCCCGCCTGCTGGAACTGCTGGAGGAGCGGGGGAAGGCCATCACCACCCTGGGGATGGCGGCCGCCGGCTCACCGGACCTCTATCTGCTATCGGCGCTGGACGTGGAGGCCATCGCCCGCCTGCTGCCACCCGATGCCCCCCGCCAGTGGGCCCACATAGACACGGCGGTGCTCCAGGTGGCCGTCCTCTCGCCGGCCCTGGGGATCGATGAGGCGCAGGTGCAGAGGGGCGAGGCCGTCCAGTACACGGAGGACGCGGAGGAGGCGCTGGCGCTGGTGCGGCAGGGCCACTTCGATTACGCCTTCTTCGTGAACCCGGCCCGGCCCCGCCAGATCATGAAGGTGGCCGATGCCGGACAGCGCATGCCTCCCAAGTCCACCTACTTCTACCCCAAGCTGCCGGCGGGGCTCCTCATAAACCCTCTGGACGCCTGAGGCGGCGGCCCTACAGCCTGGCCTGGCGGGCGGAGTAGATGTTCGGTATTTGACGGACAGCGTTGAGCTGCTCCGGGGTGAGGGGCTCGTCCAGGGTGAGGACCATGAGGGCGCGGCCTCGCTTCTCGTGGCGCCCCACGTTCATGAAGCTGATGTTGACATCGAAGCTGCCCAGGAGGGTGCCCACGGCGCCGATCATGCCCGGCCGGTCCTGGTTCTCGCAGACCAGGAGGTAGCCCTCCGCCGGCGGTATGTCCACCGGGAACTCGTTGATAGCGACGATATGGGGGCCATCGTGGGCCAGGGTGCCGGAGACGGTGGTGCGCTGGCCGTCCGGCCCGCGGATGGTGACGCTGATGAGGTTGGCGTAGGTCTCGTGGGAGGGGCCGCGCCGCTCGGTGACCCGCAGCCCCCGCCGCTGGACGACGATGTCCACGTTGACGATGTTGACGTGCTCCTCGCTGATGGGGGCCAGTAGCCCCCGCACGGCCGCCGCCCGTAGGGGCGTGGTATCGTGGGCGGCTACCTCGCCGGCGTAGTCTATCTCCACCTCGCCCAGGTGGCACTCGCATAGCTGGACGGCCAGTGAGGCGGTGCGCATGGCCAC
>BEIB01000029.1 GCA_002898615.1 bacterium HR25
ACCGCCTCCTCGTCCGTGGTGCCGGCCCGCTCCAGGCAATGGCCGGCGATGAGGCCGGCGGCGAACGCCTGGGCGGCGGTGTAGTCCGGTTCGGCGCCGCGGGCGACCAGCCGTCTCGCCACCTCCCGGGGCGGCGGCCCCATGTCCGGCTCCAGCGGGAGGGCAGGCTCCCACTGGCTGGGAGCCAGGAAGCCCTCGGCCTTCTCCCCCAGAGCGCGGCCGAAATCCGCCAGCGCGGCGGCCACCAGCCCGCAGGCGAGGGGCCGCCGCGGCAGCGCCAGTAGCGCCCGCGCCAGCGCCACGCCGTCCTCGAAGGGCGTGGCGGCCAGCAGTACGGGCGCATTCCCCGCCGTCCGGGCCAGGGAGGGTAGTTCCTCCGGCCGGTGGTAGGGAAGGACGACGGCCTCCAGGCCGGCCGCGGTGGCTGCCTGGAGGGCGCCCGCCGCGCACTCCCGTCCGAAACGTCCCTCCCGGTGGACGACGACCAGCGGCCCGCTGCCGCAGCCGAGGGCTCGGGCCAGGTCCGGGAAGGCCGTGAAGTAGCGCCAGGCGGGGGTCATGAGGCCTATCACCCGTCCCCCCACCTCGTGGGGGGAGTCGCTGGCACCGCCCTGGTTCCAGAGGAGGCGCCCCAGGGCAGCCGTCGCTCTGGCCGCCGCCAGGGCCAGGTCGCTCCCGTAGGGGCCTATGAGGACATGGGCGCCGTCGCCGGCCAGCCTCTCCATGTTGCGGGCGGCCAGCCCCGGCTGGCTGGCATCGTCCAGCCAGAGGAGGCGCAAGGGACGGCGGTCCCTACCCAGTCGTAGCGTCCTCTGACTCTCGGCCCAGGTCAGGAGCCCGGCCAGGGCCTGTCGTCCCTGCCGGGCATAGCGGCCGCTCAGGGACACGCTGATGCCGAAGAGGACGGGCGGGAAGCTACCAGCGTTCGTAGTGGACTAGCTCTTCCAGGGGCAGGCGGGGCTGTCCGCGATGGAGCGACTCCGCCGAGGCCGGCCGCCCGAAGGCGATAGCCATGGCTACCCGCCGGCCGCGCGGGAGGCCCAGGACGCGGCGAGCCCGCTCGGCCTCGTGCAGGACGAAGGGGCAGGAGGCCAGGCCCTCCGCCCAGGCAGCCAGCATCATGTTCTGGGCCGCGCGGCCCGCGTCGAAGTCGTTCCGCGGGCCGCCGGTGGGCACCACGATGACGACGATGAGGGGAGCGGCCGGCGTCCAGTCGGCGTAGTGGCCACAGCGGGCCACCGCCTCCTTCATCTCCTGCTCTCTCACCACGATGAAGCGACAGGGCTGACCGTTCTTGGAGCTGCCGGCCATCCTCCCCGCCTGGAGGATGCGGCGGAGGGCCTCCTCCGGCACGGGGTCAGGCGCGAACTGGCGCGAGTCCCGCTTGCTGACGATGAGACGGTAGGCGTCCATCTCCCCCTACTGGATGCGGACCACCGGCCGCGCCGACTGCCAGAGCCCCTCCAGGTCGTAGTAGGAGCGCTCCTCCGGCGAGAAGATGTGGACGACGATGTCCCCCAGGTCCAGCAACACCCAGCCGGAGTCCGGCTCCCCCTCGCGGCCCAGGGCCGGCAGCCCCTCCCGCTCCAGCTCCTCCTCCAGAGCGGCCAGCAGGGCCTCTATCTGGCGCCGGGACTCTCCGGTGGCGATGAGGAAGAAGTCGGCGAAGGGAGCAACATCGCTGATGTCCAGTAGCAGGATGTCTGACGCCTGCTTCTCCGACAGCAGGTCCGCCAGCCTGCGGGCGAGGGCCGCCGTCCTGGGCTCCGCCGTCAACGCTCTCGGCGCTGCCTCCGCTGCCTTTTGTGGTCTGGGACAAGACATTATAACATGGTGGTGGAGATGGGCAGGAAGCGGGCCCTCGTGGCCATGTCCGGTGGCGTCGACTCCTCGGTGGCGGCGGCATTGCTGCTGGAGCGGGGGTACGACGTGATAGGGGTCACCATGCGCCTGTGGACACTGGAAGACCCCCTGGCCCCCCGTCATCACCGTCGCTGCTGCTCCGTGGAGGACACGGACGATGCCCGCGCCGCCGCCGATGTCCTGGGCATCCCCCACTACGTCCTCAACCTCGAGCGGCCCTTCCAGACCTTCGTGGTGGACTACTTCGTGGCGGAATACGAGCGGGGCCGCACGCCCAACCCCTGCCTGGCCTGCAACCGCCACATCAAGTTCGGCCCCCTGCTGGAGTATGCCCGGGCCGTGGGGGCGGACTGCATCGCCACCGGCCACTACGCCCGAATCCGCCAGGGGCGGGACGGCTACGAGCTGTGGCAGGCAGTGGACGCCCGCAAGGATCAGTCCTACGTCCTCTACATGCTGGGCCAGGCGGAGCTCTCCCGCGTCCTCTTTCCCGTGGGCGAGTACACCAAGGAGGAGGTGCGGGCCATGGCCCGCCGGCTGGGCCTGCCCAACGCCGACAAGCCGGACTCCGCCGACATCTGCTTCATCCCCGATGGCGACTACCGTCGCTTCGTGGCGGAGCGGGCCAGCAGCGCCCCCGGCGACATCGTCGACCGCCAGGGGAGGGTGCTCGGACGCCACCCGGGCATCGTCCACTTCACGGTGGGGCAGCGACGGGGCCTCCCAGCCCGCGGTGGCCAGCCCCCCCTCTACGTCCTGGAGATAGACGCCACCAGTAACGTCATAGTGGCCGGCCCCGAAGAGGAGCTCTACAGTGATACGGTGGAGTGCGAGGACGTCTCTTTCGTGGCCGGCCGCCCGCCCGATGGCGCCGTACCGGTGGAGGCCAAGGTGCGCTACCGCAGCCCGCCCGTGCCAGCCCTCCTGGCGGTCGAGGGAGGGCGTGCCGTCCTCCGCTTCGAACGGCCCCAGAGAGCGGTGACGCCGGGCCAGGCGGTGGTCTTCTACCAAGGACAGCGCGTGCTGGGGGGAGGCATCATCGCCACTGCCCGCCGTGCCGGGAGCCCGTAGTCTTCAGATAAGGGGCCCGACGTGCTATAATTGGCGCTACATCGCCCCTGACGTTCCCCTGGGAGGTGAGAGCCTGTGCCGGAGATCAACAACCTTCAAGACCTACGTGATCTCACCATCGTCGCCTTCACCATAGCGGGCACAGTCCTCTTCCTCCTCGGGATCATCGTCGCTCTGTTGCTGGTTCTGGTGCTCCTGAAGGTCCGCTCCACCGTTTCCTCCGTCAACCGCCTGGTGACGGCCAATCTGCCGTCGGCCCTGGAGAGCTTGCGGGAGACGGCGGACACGGTGCGGGGCACCACCTCCTTCCTCTCGGAGACGGTGGTGAGGCCGGTGGCCCGCGTCTACGGGATCATGGCGGCGGGCCGGCGCTTCGTCCGGGTGATGGCGCGCTTCCGTGGAGGCGCGCGCAGGAGGTAATGGAATGCGATTGCTGCTGGGCATCGCCCTGGGATTCGTCCTCGGGCTCTCCGGTTATCTGCTGTCCCGGGCCTCCAGCAGGGGGGAGGCCGGCGGTGGGGAGGGGCGTCCCGCCGCCGGCGGCGAGGGGGCAGCGCAGGAGTTGACCGCTCCCCTGCGACGGGCCGCCCACGAGGCGGTGGAGCAGGCCAGGCAGGCCTGGTCAGAGGCCCAGCAGGCGGCCCGCCAGGCCGAGCAGGAGATGCTGGCCCGCTACTACCGGCTGAGGCAGGCGCCAGCACGGGAGCGCCGCTGAGGCATGGCTGGCCCACCCTCCGAAGATGGGCCCTTAGCGGGGACGCCCCGTACTGGTCAGGCCATCCCTCCAGCGAGGGGCACGCCGCGGGGCGGCCGGCCTCTGGATGCCATAGGCATCGGCGCCGCCCTCCTGACCTGCTTCCTCTGGGGCTCCAACGGCGTGGTAGGGCGTATCGGGACCGCCGACATCCCGCCCTGGACGCTGGGCGCTCTGCGGGGCTGGGTGGGATTCCTCATCCTGGCGCTGGTGCTGCTCTGGCGCCGGCCCCGGCTACCGCGTAGCTGGGCCGCCTGGCAGCGAGCGGCCGCCATCGGCTTCCTGCAGACGGGGATACCCACCGGCCTCTTCTTCTGGGGCGTCCACCGCGTGGACGCCGGGCTGGCCATGGTGATGATGGCCACCCACCCCTTTTTCGTGGCCCTGATGCTGCAACGCTGGCCCGGAGGGGAGCGGCTCACCCGGGGCCGTCTGCTGGCCCTGGCGGCCGGCTTCGCCGGGGTGGGCCTGGTGGCCTACGCCAAGAGTGGCGCCTCCCTGGAGTTCCAGCCGGTGGCCCTGGCGGCCCTCCTCATGGCCTCCGCCTCCTGGGCCGCTGGCACTCTCCTGATGCGGCAGCCCGGCCCCGGCTGGCAGGACACCCACACCCTGGTGACCTGCCAGATGGTCTTCGCCTCTCTCATCATGACGGCGGTGGCCATCCCCGAATGGTGGGGCCCCGTGCGCTTCACGCCGGAGGCCGTCTTCAGCCTCTTCTACCTGGGGCTCTTCACCACGGCGGTGGCCTCCACCCTCTGGTTCTGGACGGTGCAGCGGCACGGCGCTAGCCGCATCAGCGTCTTCGTCTTCGGCATACCGGTTTCGGGCGTGCTGCTGGGGGCCATCGTTCTGGGGGAGCCCCTGCCGCCCCTCCTCTTCCCCGGTCTCCTCCTGGTGGCCGTCAGCCTGGTGCTGGTCAACCTGCCGGAGGCGGCCTGGCGGGGCCGGGGAGGGCGCGCCCTCGCCTTCCTGCGCCAGGGCGCGGAGTGACCCCGCGTCGCGGTCGCCACAAGGTACAGGCCCCGGGTTGCCCGGGGCCTGCTCATCTCTGCAGCGCTCGGCCGGGGGCGTCAGCGGCCCTGCCAGTGGGGCTGGCGCTTCTCTAGGAAGGCGCACATCCCCTCCTGGGCATCGGCGGCCAGGGCGTTGAGGGACATGACCTCCTGGGCGTAGGCGTAGGCCTGGTGCTGGGGCATCTCCATCTGGCGGTAGAAGGCCTGCTTGCCGATGCCGATGACGAAGGGGCTGGCAGCGACGATGCGTTCCGCCAGGGCGCGGGTCTCTTCGGCCAGGCGCTCCGCCGGCACGACGCGGTTGACGAGCCCGTACTGGAGGGCCTCCTGGGCGGAGATGGGCTCCCCGGTGAGGAGCATCTCCAGCGTCTTCTTGCGGGGCAGGTTGCGGCTCACCGCCACCATGGGCGTGGAGCAGAAGAGGCCGATGCGCACGCCCGGCGTGGCGAAGCGGGCGTCCTCCGCCGCCACGGCCAGGTCACAGGTGGCCACTAGCTGGCAGCCAGCGGCAGTGGCGATGCCGTGAACCTGGGCTATCACCGGCTGGGGGATGTTCTGGATGGTGTCCATCATGACGGTGCAGGTCTGGAAGAGCCTGCGGTAGAAGTTCACGTCCTGCCCCGTCATCTCGGCCAGGTCGTGGCCGGCGCAGAACGCTGGGCCGTTACCCCTGAGGACGATGACAGCGATATCGGGCCGCTCGCCCAAGCTGCGGAAGCAGTCTGTCAGCTCCTCCATATGTTCCATGGAGAGAGCGTTCCGCTTCTCGGGCCGGTTCATCGTGACGTAGGCGATGCGGCCGTCCGTCTCCACGAGGATGTTGCGGTAGACCCTCGTCTCGCTGGTCTGCATCGTCTCCCCTCCTGCTGCGTCCTTCAGAAGCGCTGGGGCTTCGGTGTCTCTATTTTGCCACATTTCGCTGTCGATCGCCTACGCTACTCGACACTGAGGCGCTTGCGCTCCCGGCGCCTCGCTGCCAGGCCGGCCCCGAGGTGGAGGGCCTCATGGGCAGCGGGTAGGGTCACGGTGGGATATGGCGGAGGGGGTGGGATTCGAACCCACGGTGCCCATGGTAAGGCACACGCGCTCTCCAGGCGCGCCCGTTCAGCCGCTCCGGCACCCCTCCGCTCCGGGGGCCAATAGCTATGTTAACGCATGGGACAGAGATTGGGGGACTGGGGCCGGCCTGGCTGCTTCAGGGGGAGCCGTAACGAGCAGCGAAGTGCTCCCGCACCATCAGGGCGAGGGCCGGGTCCCGTCTGCGGCCGCCTAGAGCTTCCCCGCCAGAGAGGTGAGGAGCCGACGGGTGCGGACGAGGGACTCCCTGTCCTCATCGCCGGCCCGCATGGGCGCCGCCAGGAAATCGCTGACGCCCATGTCCCGTATGGCCCTGATCTGGCGCTCCACCTCGGCCTCGTTGCCGATGATGGAGACGTCCTGCGGGCCCTCCGCCCCCTCCATCTCCAGCATGCGGCGGTAGCTGGGGAACTCCATGTAGGACTGCAGGGCGCGGGCGGCCCGCTGACGGGTCGTCTCCGGATCGTCGGTGACGGCCACCGGGAAGCCAGCACAGATGCGGGGCTCTGGCCGGCCGGCGGCGGCCGCTGCTCTGCGTATCGTGGGTATCACGTGCTTCTCCAGCGTCCTGGGACCTACCATCCAGGTGATGGTGCCATCCGCCACCTCGCCGGCCATGCGCAGCATGAGGGGCCCCAGGGCGGAGACGAGGATGGGCATGGGCGAGACCTCCGGCACCTGCACGGAGGCGTTGACGCGGAAGAACTCGCCCTGGAAGTTGACCCGCCCCTCGTGCACCAGCGAGCGCAGGACGGTGGTGTACTCCCGCATGAAGGCGGTAGCGCGGTCGTAGCTCAGGCCCCAGGCGCCTTCGACCACGACGCGGTGAGAGGGGCCGATGCCCAGGGAGAGACGGCCTCCCGTGGCCCCCTGGACCGTCAGCGCCTGCTGGGCCAGAAAGAAGGGGTGCCGTATGTGTACGGGCACCACCGAGGTACCCAGCTCCACCCGCTGGGTCCGCTGGCCGGCCATGGCCATGACGGTGAGGACATCCGGCCCGAAGAGCTGACCGAACCAGATGCTGTCGAACCCCTGCTCCTCCGCCTCGATGATGCGCTCCAGGACGCGCTGCACCGTCCCGACGCCCACCAGGAATATACCTATGCGCATTTTCCGTCCTCCGTTGGCAAACTGCGGCCGCTGCCCATGCTAAATAGGCGGGCCAGGCCGTGTCAACGAGCCGCCCTTGTCCCGGACGGGCGGCGGGGTCAGAATGTCCCCAGGAGAGATGGGCCGTCGATGATACTGCCCAGACAGGCGCGCAGCATCCTGACGGGGACGCTGGCTGGCCTCTACAGCGGTCTCTCCGGCGTGGGCGGCGGGGCCATCATGGTACCCCTGCTGGTGCGGCTCCTGGGGATGGACCAGCACCGCGCCCATGCCACCTCCCTGGCCGTCATCGTCCTCACAGCAGCCGCCGCCCTCCTGGGGTACGGCCTCCAGGACGCCGTCTCGTGGGAGCTGGTGCCGCCCCTGGCCGCCGGGGGGATGATAGGCGGCTACCTGGGGGCCCGTCTCATGCGACGGCTCTCAGAGCGGGCGCTGAGGCTGGGGTTCGGCCTCTTCATCCTCTCGGTCTGCATCGTCATGTTCCTGAGCGCCCGCTGAGGCTGGCTACCGGTGGAAGACCTGCTGCTGGAGGTGGTAATAGGCCTGGGGGCCGGGGTCCTGAGCGGTCTCCTGGGAGTGGGCGGCGGGGCCATCATGGTGCCCGCCATGGTCCTGCTCCTAGGCGTGGAGCAGCACCAGGCCCAGGGCGCCTCCCTGGCCGTCATCGCCCTGGTGGCCACCGTGGCCACCCTGACGAACCTGCGCGCCGGCTACGTCTCGCCCAGGCAGGTAGCCTGGATAGCGCTGCCCGCCATAGTGGCCGCCCTGGTGGGGAGCGGCGTCGCCGGGCTGCTGGATGAGGAGACCCTGCGCCGCATCTACGCCATCCTCCTGGGGATCATCGCCCTGCACACCATCGTCTCCGCCCTGCGCATGCCCCCGGCCAGGGAGCCGCTGACCATCCACCCGCCGGAATCGGACGGTCCCGAAGGCTAGTCCGGCTGGCGGCTTCGCAGGCGCACCTGGCGATAGAAGGAGTCCAGATAGCGCTGCCGCTGCCGCTCCTGGGTGACGTGCATGTAGATCTGGGTGCTGGTGGGAGTGGCATGGCCCAGCAGCTCCTGGACCACCCGCAGGTCGGCGCCACCGTCCAGCATGTGGGTGGCGAAGGTGTGGCGCAGGAGGTGGGGCCACACCCGCCGGTCGATGCCCGCCCGCTCGGCATATTTGTGGACGATGGCCTGCACGGAGCGCCCCGAGAGGCGGCGGCCGTCCCGGTTCAGGAAGAGGGCCGCCTCGCCAGGGTCGCGAGAGAGGCGGGGCCGGCCCTGCCTCAGATACCGGCGCAGGGCCAGCCGGGCCGGCTCTCCAATGAGGACGACCCGCTCCCGGCCACCCTTACCCTTGACGCGGGCGGTCCCCTCGGCCAGATCGACATCGGCCAGATCCAGCCTGGTGACCTCGCTCAGGCGGACGCCGCAGGCGTAGAGGAGCTCCAGCAGGGCGCGATCCCTCAGATCCTGGGGCCCCTCTCCATCCGCCGCCTCGATGAGGCTGGTGACCGCCTCCAGCGGCAGGTAGGTGGGAAGGCGTCGCGGGCGCTTGGGCGGCCGCACCTCGGCCAGAGGGCTGGCCTCCAGGTGCCCCTGCTGGACCAGGAAGCGATAGAAAGAGCGAGCGGTGCTCACCTTACGAGCGACGCTGCCCGGCGCCGTCCCGGCCTGATGTAGGTGGGCCAGATAGCGACGGAACCCCTGCCGGTCCAGCTCCAGGGGGGCCACCCCCTCCCTCTCCAGGAAGGCGAAGAGATGGAGGAGGTCGGTCCGGTAGTTGCGCAGGGTGTAAGGGGAGAGATTGCGGGCCGCCTCCAGATAGCGGAGGTAGGCGTCCAGTAGCTCAGGAGCGTCCATCGCCGGCAGTGGCTGGCGCAGGCAGCGCCCCTCTCCACTGGCAGGCGGTGCAGCGGACGCCCTGGCGACCGTCGGCCACCAGAAGGCCGCCGCACTGAGGACAGGGCTCCGCCTGGGGACGCTGCCACACTGTGAAGGTGCACTCCGGATAGCGAGAGCAGCCGAAGAAGGTGCGGCCACGACGGGAACGGCGCTCCACCAGCTCCCCCTCCTGGCATTCGGGACAGCGGACGCCAGTGCCCACCAGCAGTGGTCGTGTCCCCTTGCACTCCGGGTAGCGGGAGCAGGCCAGGAAGGGGCCGTAGCGGCCCGTCTTGGCCACCATTGGCGCCCCGCACTGGGGGCACTCCTCGTCGGCGGGGGCGGCGACGGCCTCGTCGCCCTCTAGGGGGCGGGCATGGCGGCATTCGGGGAAGCCGGAGCAGGAAAGAAAGCGGCCCCGTCGCCCCCAGCGAACCACCATTGGCCGGCCGCAGAGCTCACAGGTCTGGTCAGTGGCCTCCGTAGCCTTGGGGGCGTGCTCGGCACGGGCCAGGGCCTCCTCCAGCGGCCGGTAGCAATCGCCGACGACGGGCTGCCAGGGGCGTTCCCCGCGGGCTATCTCGTCTAGCCGGTCTTCCATCTCCGCCGTGAACCCCACGTCCACGAAGTCCGGGAAGTACTGGACCAGGAGGTCATTCACCAGACGGCCCAGGGCGGTGGGCCGGAGCTGACGCCCCTCCCGTTCGGCGTAGCCCCGCTCCAGCAGGGTAGAGATGATGACGGCGTAAGTGCTGGGCCGGCCGATGCCCTTCTCCTCCAGGGTGCGGACGAGGGTGGCCTCGCTGTAGCGGCGGGGCGGCTCGGTGAAGTGCTGCTTGGGCAGCAGGTCACGAAGCTGCAGGATGTCACCCGGTGCCAGCTCCGGCAGCGTCCCCGCCTGCTCCTCTTCAGCCTCGTCGTCCGTTCCCTCGATGTAGAGCTGACGGTAGCCGGGGAAGACGAGGACGGAGCTGCTGGCCCGTAGCAGGAAAGAGTCCCCTGCTGGCGGAACGGCGACGATCTCGGCCGTCCGCACCTCGTACTGGGCGTCCGCCATCTGGCAGGCGAGCATGCGCTGCCAGATGAGGGTGTAGAGGCGGTACTGGTCCTCGCTGAGGTACTGCCTGATGGCATCGGGCTCCCGCCTCACGGAGGTGGGGCGGATCGCTTCGTGGGCCTCCTGGGCGTTCTTCACCTTGGTCTTGAATTCACGGGGGGCCGGCGGCAGGTACTCCTTGCCGAAGCGGAAGCGGATATACTCCCGCGCCTCCGCCTTAGCACTGGCGGCCAGGTGGACAGAGTCCGTGCGCATGTAGGTGATGAGGCCCACCTCGCCCTCCGCCCCCAGGCGGATGCCCTCGTATAGCTGCTGGGCGATGACCATGGTCTTCTGGGCGGGGAAGCCCAGCCGCCGCGCCGCCTCCTGCTGGAGGGTGCTGGTGGTGAAGGGCGGCGGCGGCCGCCGGGCCTGCTGCTTACGGTCGAAGGAGGCCACCCGGTAGGTGGCGGAGCGAAGGAGGGCCACCAGCCGTTGCGCCTCCGTCTCGTTGGGTATCTCCAGCTTGCCCCGCTTGCCGTGGTAGCCCATCAGCCGTGCGAGGAACTCGGCGTCCTCCCTGGCCAGGAGAGCGTCTATGGTCCAGTACTCCTGGGGGACGAAGGCCTCTATCTCTCGCTCCCGCTCCACCAGGAGCCGCAGCGCCACCGACTGCACCCGCCCGGCGGAGAGGCCCCGCTTCACCTTCCGCCACAGGAAGGGGCTGAGGCGGTAGCCCAGTAGACGG
>BEIB01000030.1 GCA_002898615.1 bacterium HR25
CGGGAGCGGGTGGGGGAGCTGATAGCGGTGGCCCACCCCGACTTCCGGGCCGAGCTCAAGGAGGCCGCCCGCAAGACCTACGGCGTCACCGTCTGAGGGAGCGCAGCCAGCCCAGGACGGGCACTGCCGCCAGCCTCTCCTCAGGAATGAGCTCCCAGTAGACACCCCGGGGGCGGGGGAAGGCGCCTTCGCAGGGGATGACGCCCTCCGGGGTAGCTATATAGTCCACCGGCAGGTCGTGGGGGAGCATGGGCAGCTCCTCCTCCAGCACCTGCAGCGGGTGCACCGTCGTGAGGATGGGCGTCCCCGGTCCCAGTTTCCCCAGCTCCGTCAGGATAGCCAGCTCCAGGTCCGAGTAGCCGCCCCCCTTGCCGATGCGGGCGCCTGCCCGGTTCACCGCCACGGAGCCGCAGACCACCAGGTCTATAGGGGGCAGCTCCCGTGGATGCACGGGCCTCCCGTGGCGGAACGCCCCGGCGATGCTGGCCGCCCGGCCCGCCCTGGTGCCCAGGCGGGCCGGGTCCAGCTCCAGGAAGCATCTCTCGTCCCGCAGGCGGGGCACGGCCATGTATACGGTCTTCCCCTCCCGCAGGGCGGCCCGCCGCAGAGGGGCCTGGGGCAGGTCGGGGTTGCACTTGAGGGCCCTGGCCTCCCGCCAGACGGAGAGCTGACGCACCCGCTGGGCAGCGGCAGCGGCGCCCTGGAAGTTGGGTATCCTCCCCCAGGCGCCGGGGAAGAGGGCCACGCCGGCCTCCTCCAGGGCCCGCCACACCCGCTCTCGTATCGCCTGTTTCCGCCGCTGGGGTCTGTCCATCCCGTCCTCGGGCCCATTCTGGCGCCGGGCGCCCCCTCCGTCAAAGCCCTTTCCTTAACGGGCGCAGTGTGATAGCGTTGCGCCGGGCCCTGGCCATCGAGACGGCCGGGCGCCCCCTGTCAGCAACCTTCGCTCTGGGGAGGTCGAAGATGAAGCTGAGCGACGCCGTAGCCCTGGTGACGGGAGGGGCCTCCGGTCTGGGCGAGGCCACGGTACGCCGCCTCCTGGCCGGCGGGGCGCGGGTGGTCATCGCCGACCTGGACGCCGCCCGCGGCGAGGCCCTGGCCAGCGAGCTGGGCCAGGGCGCCGTCTTCGCCCACGTGGATGTCACCCAGGAGGAGCCGGTGAAGGCGGCCATAGAGCGGGCCCGCTCCCTGGGCCCTCTGCGGGTGGCCGTGAACTGTGCTGGTATCGGCTATGCCCGGCGTATCCTGGGGCGGGACGGCACCCCCCACAGCCTGGACGCCTTCCGCAAGGTCATCGAGATCAACCTTATAGGCACCTTCAACGTCCTGCGGCTGGCCGCCGCCGCCATGCGCGAGACGGAGCCACTGGAGGACGGCGAGCGAGGCGTCATAGTCAATGTGGCTTCGGTGGCCGCCTTCGAGGGGCAGATAGGTCAGGCGGCCTACGCCTCCTCCAAGGCCGGCGTGGTGGGGCTCACCATCACCGCCGCCCGTGACCTGGCCTCCCTGGGGATCCGGGTGCTCACCATCGCCCCCGGGACGTTCCAGACGCCCATGCTGGGCCTCCTCCCCGAGGAGAACCGGCAGGCGCTGGAGCAGGCCATCCCCTTCCCGCGGCGTCTGGGTCGCCCGGAGGAGTTCGCCGCCCTGGTGGAGCACATCGTCCAGAACGTCTACCTGAACGGTGAGACGATCCGTCTGGACGGCGCCCTGCGCATGGCCCCCCGCTAGGGAGGTACCGCCGTCAGGGCTGGGGCTCGCTGGGGGCGCCCTCCGTCATCAGGGTAGAGTCCCGCAGGCGGAGGAGCGTCTCCAGTAGCTCCCTCTCGATGCCGCGGGAGCGCAGAAAGTGGACGAAGGCCTCCAGGTCCTTGGGGAGGCACTCGTCCTGGAGACCCTCCAGCCACCACTCTTCGCCTCCACCGATGCGGGGGTCTAGGCCCAGGGCCATCACCACATCGCCGAAGCTGACGCCCAGCCGCTTGGCGGCCCGGCGCAGCTCCCGGGCGTAGAGGATCTTGGTGGCCAGGAAGCAGTTGGCGGCGTACTTGATGAACTCGGCCGTGAGGGAATCGGTCACCAGGTAGGGCACCCGGTCGCGGAAGCAGGAGTGATAGGCCCGCAGGAGGCTCTGGCGGGCGAAGACGGAATCGGCGCCGATGACCACCCGCGAGGGGCGCTTGGCGTCCTCCTCCAGGCGGTGGGCCCGCAGGAACTCCGGGTTGGCGGCGAAGTGAGTGTTGGGAAACGCCTCCTGTAGCCTCCTGGCGGTGCCTGGCGGCACCGTGGAGCGTATGGCCACCACCTGGCGCTCGGAGAGGCGGGGAGCCACCCGCCGGACGGCGTCGTAGACGGCGCTCAGATCGCAGTGGCCGTCCGGGCGGTTGGGCGTGGGCACGCAGACGAAGACAACGTCGCGGTCGGCCAGACTGGCCAGGTCGTCATACCCCTGGTACGGGTCATAGATGGCCACGTCCCGGAAGAGGCTGGCAGTGGCCCGGCCCACCGTGCCGTAGCCGACGATGCCCACGCGGGGCCCGTCCCTCCCTCCACGGCGACGCGGCCGCCTGGAGTCGTCCCTGATGCGCACTGATATCCCTCCCTTCGGGCGAGTATCGCAGGGAAGCGCGAGTGGCAAGCGTCCGGGGGCCAGCGGGGCTGCCGGCCGCCCGCGTCGTCGTTCAGGTCAGAGCGCCATGGACTCTATGATAACCGATCGCCTACAGCCCTGCACGAAAAAGGGGCGGCCGCCGGCGCGGGCGGCCGCCCCCTTCCCCCTCCGTTCAGATAACGCCCTGGCTGCGCAGAGAGGCCATCTCCTCCTGGCTGAGCCCCAGTAGCTGGCCGTAGACCAGCTCGTTGTCGTAGCCCACGGGGACGGAGCCCCGCCATATCCTCCCCGGCGTCAGGGAGAAGCGGGGCGTCACGCCGAAGCCCTTCACCTTCCCCACCTGCACGTCCTCCCATTCTACGTGCACCTGACGGGCCTGGTAGTGGGGGTCTTCGGCCATGTCGCGGCTGCTCATGATGGGGCAGCAGGCCACCTCGGCGGCGCTGAGGGCCTCCACCACTTCCTTCACCGTTCGCTCGATGATCCAGCCCCGCAGTATGGCATCGAACTCCTCTCCCTCGGGGGAGAAGACATTGGTGCGGGCCCGTCGCCACTTCTCGTCCTGAGGATCGAGGCCGATGACGCGGCAGAGTCGCTCGTACATGGACTCGTTGAAGGCGCCCACCACCAGCCAGCCGTCCTTGGCCATGAAGGCGTCATAGGGCTGGAAGGCAGTGGCCTTGTTGCCGCTACGCTCCCGCACCACGCCCGCCTGGAACCACTCCACCATCGTCCCCGCCAGGGTGTGATGGATGCACTCGAACTGGGCCACGTCTATAACCTGGCCCCGGCCCGTCCGCTGGGCGTAGATGTAGCCGGCCAGGGAGGCCCAGAGGCAGAAGAGGGCGGTGATGTAGTCCCCCGTCCAGGGGTTGGCCCGCACCGGCGGCTCCGGGTCGGGGAAGCCTGTCAGGTACATGAGGCCGCCGAAGGCCTGGCCGATCATGTCATAGGAGGGGCGGCCCAGATAGTCCGGGTGGCCCGTCTGCCCGTAGCCAGACACGTGGGCGATGACCAGCCTTGGATTGGCCTGCAGCACCACCTCGTCCGACAGGCCCCAGCGGTCATAGGTGCCGGGACGGGAGGCCTCCATCCAGATGTCGAAGTGAGGGATGAGGCGAAGGAAGACGTCGCGGCCCTGGGGAGAGCTCAGGTCCAGCGTGATGTAGAAGGCGTTCCGTCGCTCCTGCACCCAAGAGGTGCCGGCCTCGTGGCCCTCCGGCCCCTTGAGGCGGATCCCCAGGTAGCGGTACTCGTCGCCCACGCTGTTGGGTCGCTCTATCTGCACCACCTCCGCCCCCATCTCCGCCGCCATGTGAGCGGCGTAAGGCTGGGCGATGATAGTCCCCGTGGAGAGGATGCGCACTCCCTGAAGAGGGCCGAACGCCTCCGGCATGAGAGGCTTGCGTCCGTTCTCCATGAAGTTCATCTCCTCCTTCCTCCCGGTCCGGGCCCCGGGCAGCCGACCGGCCTTCCATTCTGGTTCAAGATTATATATGTTCCGCAAGGGCTGGCATCCCTCCTTGCTCCCTGGCCTCGCCATCTTGACAGCCGCCCCTGGCCGGTGCTTATATCTTGGCGACCTCGCCGGGCCGCTGCGCAAGGGCAGGACGATGAACGGCATCCACGACCTGGGCGGCATGCACGGCCTCGGGCCGGTGGTGCGGGAGGAGAACGAGCCCGTCTTCCACGCTGATTGGGAGCGGGCCGTCTTCGCCATGATGCTCTACACCATGGGGAAGCGGCTCTACAATGCGGCCGAGTTCCGCCACGGCATAGAGCGCATGCCGCCGGCCCACTATCTGACCGCCCGCTACTACGAGCGCTGGCTCCACTCCCTGGAGCGCAACCTGGTGGAGAAGGGCATCGTCTCTCGGGAGGAGCTGGAGGAACGCGCCCGCCAGTTCCTGGAAGACCCAGCCAAGCCTCTCCCCCGGAGGGAAGACCCGGAGTTCACCGCCTTCCTCCTTCATCTCGTGCGGGAGGGGGGCCAGCGGAGCGCCCGGCTGGAGACGCCGCCCCGCTTCCAGGTGGGCGACCGCGTCCGCGCCCGTAACCTGCATCCCCCAGGCCACACCAGACTGGCCCGTTACGTGCGGGGCAGGCAGGGCACCGTGGCCCACGTATACGACCCCTGGACGTTCCCCGATACCCACGCCCATGGCCAGGGACGCAACCCTCAGTACGTCTACTGCGTCCGTTTCGAGGCCCGCGAGCTGTGGGGCGAAAGCGCCGAGCCCAACCAGGCCGTCTACTTCGACCTGTGGGAGAGCTACCTGGAGCCAGCCGAGGGGCCGACGGCCCCGGAGAGGGAGGAGAAAGGATGAGCGAACGAGGGACGGGCAGCGGGCAGCCCGCGCCCCGGCGCTATCCCCTGCCAGAGGAGGAGATAGCCGCCCGCGTGCGCGCCCTGGAGTCCCTCCTCATCGAGAAGGGTCTCCTCAGCAGCGACGCCATCGACCGGGTGGTCAGCGCCTACGAGAGGGACATCGGCCCTCTGCTGGGCGCCCGGGTGGTGGCCCGCGCCTGGGTAGACCCCGAGTTCAGGCAGCGGCTGCTGGCGGACGCCACGGCGGCCTGCCGGGAGCTGGGCATCGGCGGGCTACAGGGGGAGCACATGGTCTGTGTGGAGAACACCCCGACCGTCCACAACGTGGTGGTCTGCACCCTCTGCTCCTGCTACCCCTGGCCCGTGCTGGGGCTGCCGCCCAACTGGTACAAGTCCCCCGCCTACCGGGCGCGCATCGTCATCGAGCCCCGGCGCGTCCTGCGGGAGGACTTCGGCCTGGACATACCGGACTCGGTGGAGATACGGGTCTGGGACTCCAGTGCCGAGACCCGCTACTTCGTCCTCCCCGAACGCCCCCCGGGCACCGAGGGCTGGACGGAGGAGGAGCTGGCCTCCCTGGTGACCAGGGAGGCCCTCATCGGCGTCGCCCGGGTGACGGTGCCGGAGGCCGCCAGGAGGTAGCCCCATGGGAGAGGCCGGCGTGGAGCGCGTCATCGCCAACATGGAGGGGGCGGCCGCCCTCCCCCGTCGCAACGGCGAGCTGGTCTTCGAGTCGCCCTGGGAGAGCCGCGCCTTCGGCATCGCCGTCGCCCTCTACCAGGAGGGGGTGGTGGACGACTGGGAGGAGTTCCGGCGCCGCCTCATCGAGGAGATCGGGCACTGGGAGGGCCAGCAGGGCGCCGACCAGGCCTCCTGGAGCTACTACGAGCGCTGGCTGGCCGCCCTGGAGCGCCTGCTGGTGGAGCGGGGCCTCCTCTCCGCCGAGGAGATAGAGGCCCGGGCCAGGGAATGTCGTCGGGAGGACGCCCACGGCCACTAGCGGCGTCCCGGGCGTCCCCCCGTACGGGCAGCATCCCGCCCCCTGACGCCTAGAGGCGGATGGTTACCGTCTTGACCTCGGTGAACAGCTCCAGCCCCTCGCGGCCCATCTCCCGCCCCCAGCCTGACTGCTTGAAGCCCCCCCAGGGCAGGGTGGGGTCCAGGACGTGGTGGCAGTTGATCCAGACCGTGCCTGCCCGCAGCAGGGAGGCCATGCGGTGGGCCTTGCTCAGGTCGCGCGTCCAGACGCTGGCTGCCAGGCCGTACACCGTGTCATTGGCCTTGCGGGCCAGCTCCTCCAGCTCCTCGAAGGGCTGGGCCACCAGTACGGGGCCGAAGATCTCCTCCTGCACCAGCGGCGAGTCGTCCTTGACGTCCACCAGCACCGTCGGCTCCACGAAGTAGCCCCGCTCCCCGGCCCGCCGCCCGCCGGCCAGGGGCCGGGCCCCCTCCCGCAGGCCGATGTCGATGTAGCGGGTGACCCGCTCCAACTGCTCCTGGGAGACCAGGGGGCCCATCTGGCTCTCCGGGTCCAGGGCCGGCCCCAGCCTGATCTTCTTGGCTGCCTCGGCCACGCCGGTCACCACCTTCTCGAAGTTGGGACGGGCCACGTAGAGGCGGGAGCCAGCGCCGCAGACCTGGCCCTGGTGGAAGAAGATAGCGTTGAAGGCGCCACGGACGGCCGCCTCCAGGTCAGCGTCATCGAAGACGATGACCGGGGACTTGCCCCCCAGCTCCAGGGAGACCCGCTTCAGGTTGGCTCCCGCCGCCTGGACGATGAGCTTACCCACCTCCGTGGAGCCGGTGAAGGCCACCTTGTCCACGTCCGGGTGAGCGGCCAGGGCGGCGCCGGCCTCCTCACCGAAGCCGGTGACGATGTTGACCACGCCCTCCGGTATGCCGGCCTCCTGTATGAGCTCGCCCAGGCGCAGAGCGGTGAGGGGAGTCTGCTCCGCCGGCTTGAGGACAATGGTGCAGCCGGCCGCCAGGGCGGGGGCCAGCTTCCAGGAGGCCATCAGCAGGGGGAAGTTCCAGGGGATGATGGCCCCCACCACGCCCACCGGCTCCCGCACCAGATAGGACTGATAGACGCCCCGCGGGTCGAAGGAGACGGAGGGGGCAATGGTCCGCCCCTCCAGCTTGCTGGGCCAGCCAGCGTAGTAGTGAAAGGTCTCGGCGGCCATGGGCACCTCCGCCCGCCGCTCCACCGCTATGAGCTTGCCGCTGTCCAGCGCCTCTAGCTGGGCGAACTCCTCCAGGTGCTCGTAGAGCAGGTCGCCTACCTTGCGGATGAGCCGCTCCCGCTCCATGGGCCGCAGACGGCGCCAGGGTCCGTTATCGAAGGCCTCCCTGGCGGCCCTCACGGCCCGGTCTATGTCCTCCTTGCCGCCCCGCGGCACCTGAGCGATGACCTCGCCCGTGGAGGGGTCGTAGTCAGGAAAGGTCTGGCCGGAGGCGGCCTCCACCCACTCGCCGCCGATGAGGAGGCGCTTCGGCCGGGCCAGCCACTCCCGCACCGTGTCCAGCAGGGTCTCCGTCACCATGGCGCATCCCTCCTCTCGTTCGCTAAAGTCACCATAGCAGCCCCCGTCCCCCACTCTCAACCGGCGGCGGCCACCCTTTGACAGCCGCTGCCGCCTGGCCTATCCTCGGAGCCAACACCAGGGGGCCAGCGCCGAGGTAAGGAGGAGATGACAGAGGAGCTGATAGTCAACCGCGTCCGCTCCTACAGCACGGGGACGCCCGGGCGCTCCCTGAGCCAGGCCCGCAACCACCACCTGGTCATCGACGAGCCGGCCTACGGCGGCGGCCCCGGGGAGGAGATCACCCCCGCCGAGGCCTTCCTGGCCGGTGTGTCGGCCTGCGGCGTCCTCCTCCTGGAGAGCTTCGCCCGGCAGGCGGGGGTCCCCTTCCAGCGGGCGGAGGTGGAGATAGAGGGGGTGCGCAGCCGCACTGACCCCTCCCTCTTCCGACAGGTGAACATGCGCTTCCACCTGGTGGGGCCCAGCCGCGCCCAGGCCGAGGAGCTGGTGGCGGCCTACCAGCGTCGCTGACCGCTCTACCGCACGGTCGCCGTGGCGACCGCCGTCCAGGTGGAGATAACGGTGGCGGAGGGCTGAGGAGGGCCACCGGACAGCTTGACAGCCTCCAGAGCGGGGCGCTAGATTGGGGCAGCGCTCAGAGGAGGGCGGGCGCCGCCGGACGTTCTCCCGCTCCTGCCCGCCAAAGCCGTCCGCCACCGCGCCCCTGAGGAGGTAGCAGGCCATGCCTGGCAGAGTCGTCATCGAGCGGGACGTCCTGGTGCCCATGCGGGACGGCACCCGCCTGGCCGCCGACATCTACCGGCCCGAAGACAACGCTCGCCATCCCGTCCTGGTCCAGCGCATCCCCTACAACAAATCCTCCCTGTCCTACGTGGGTGGCCTCATCTTCAGCCCCATCGAGGCGGCGGAGCGAGGCTACGTGGTGGTGGTCCAGGACACCCGCGGCCGCTTCAACTCCGAAGGCCACTGGCGCCCCTTCTTCGACGAGGCCAACGACGGCTACGATACGGTGGAGTGGGCGGCCCAGCAGCCCTGGAGCAACGGCAACGTCGGCGTCTACGGATCCTCCTATATGGGCGTCACCGCCCTGCAGGCGGCCGTAGCGGCCCCTCCCCACCTGAAGGCCGTCCTGGCCTACCTCACCGGCAGCAACTACCACGAGGGCTGGACCTACAGCGGTGGCGCCTTCGAGCTAGGCTTCAACTTCTGGTGGGCCGGCTACTTCTGCTGGAACGCCCTCAGCCGCCTGAGCGATGCCGCCACCAAGCGCCAGGCCGCCCAGGAGCTGGTCCAGCTCCACTCCCAGCAGGAGCGCTTCATCCGCCACCTCCCCCTCAAGGAGATAGGCGTCTTCGAGAAGCTGGCCCCCTACTGGCGGGAATGGCTGGACCACCCCACCTACGACGAGTACTGGCAGGCCATAGACGTGGCCCGGCGGGCGAGGGAGATCAGGGCGCCGGTGCTCCACGTGACCGGCTGGTACGACAACTTTCTAAAGGGCCACCTGGCCCTGGCCGAGGCCCTCCAGTCCCACCCCGACGCCGAGATACGGGCCAACCACCGCTTCATCGTCGGCCCCTGGGACCACGAGGCCTACATGACCACCCGCCTCTCCGCCGCCGGCGAGCGGGACTTCGGCCCTTCAGCCATCGGCGGCGCCCCCATGATGGCGCCCGTCGCCTTCCAGTGGTTCGACCGCTGGCTCAAGGGGGAGCTGACGCCTATCGCCAACGCCGCCCCCGTCCGCTACTTCGTCATGGGGGACGACGCCTGGCAGGAGTCCTCTTCCTGGCCGCCGCCCCACACGCCCATACGCTACTACCTGCGCAGCGCTGGCCGGGCCAACAGTCGCTTCGGCGACGGTGTCCTCACCACCGACCCGCCCGCCGGCGCCGAGCCGCCCGACAGCTACGTCTACGACCCCAATGACCCCGTCCCCTCGGTGGGCGGGAGGACGCTTCATCCCAATTTCGGGCTGGGCGGCGTGGCCGACCAGTCCCGCGTGGAGGAGCGAGAGGACGTCCTGGTCTACACCTCGGCCCACCTGACGCGCCCCCTGACCATCGCCGGGCCGGTCACCGTCACCCTGTATGTGGCCAGCAGCGCCCCCGATACCGACTTCACCGCCAAGCTGGTGGACGTGCAGCCGGACGGCTACTGCGCCAACATCGCTGAGGGCATCCTGAGGGCCCGCTACCGCAACGGCCCCGACCGGGAGGAGTTGCTGGAGCCGGGGAAGGTGTACGAGCTGACCATCGACCTGTGGGCGGTGGCCCACACCTTCCGGCCAGGGCACCGCATCCGCCTGGAGGTGAGCAGCAGCAACTTCCCCCGCTTCGACCGCAACCTGAACAATGTGGTGCGGCCAGGGGAGGGCGGCCCCGCCGACGCGCGCACCGCCACCCAGTGGGTCCTGCACGACGCCGAGCGCCCCTCCCACGTGACGCTCCCCCTGGTGAGCTGAGCCAGCCACCGGTCCAGGCGGGCACGGCGGAAAGAAGAGATTTCTCCGCCTCCAGGGGCTTTCCCTGTTGCATTTCTCCGTCTTCCTGTCTTTTTATCTAGCTGTCAGGACCTTTTTCGGCCTCTGGTTGCCTTGGCAGAGAGGGTGGAGATGGATTGCGCCCTCCGGCGGGCTGGGTTTACACTGACGGCGGTGACGGGCCCACCCCTGAGCGAGCCCCAGAGGGAGGAGAGTGGGCGGTAGTGCGGTGGTGGTGGAACCTCACCCTCCTCGGCAAGGCGGCGGTCCT
>BEIB01000031.1 GCA_002898615.1 bacterium HR25
CACCACTGGGGCCGCACCATCAACGAGGGGGACAACAGCATCTTCACCACCCTGGCCATGAACTTCAACCCCCTCTACTTCAACCGTGAGTACGCCCGCGCCCACGGCCATCCGGACGTGCAGGTGAACCCCTTCCTGGTCTTCCTGACCGTCTTCGGCCTCACGGTGGAGGACCTGAGCGAGGCGGGCGGCCTCTTCCTGGGGGTGGACAACCTGACCTTCCACCGCCCGGTCTACCCTGGGGACACGCTGACCGCCCGCAGCACCGTGGTGGCCGTGCGGGAGTCGGAGCGCTACCCGGACCACGGTATCGTCACCTGGCACACGGAGGGATTCAACCAGCGGGAGGAGCTGGTGATAGACTTCCACCGCTCCAACCTTGTCGTCCGGAGGGGGCACGAGCAATGACCTACATGACCGAGGAGAGGCGGCTCATCCAGCAGACGGCGCGGGAGTTCGCCATGAAGGAGGTGCTCCCGGTGGCCAACGAGCTGGACAAGGTGAAGGGGAGCATCCCCATGGAGCTGCGGGCCAAGATGGGGGAGCTGGGCTACTTCGGCATCCTCATCGAGCCGGAGTACGGGGGGCTGGGGCTGGGCTCCTTCGAGTATGCCCTGGTGACGGAGGAGCTGGCGCGGGCCTGGATGAGCGTGGCCAGCATCATCGCCCGCGGGAACGGGCTGGGGTTGCGCCACGCCCGGGAGGAGCAGAAGCGCCAGTACCTGCCCCCCATGGCGCGGGGTGAGTACCTGGGCGCCTTCGCCCTCTCGGAGCCGGACGCCGGCTCCGATGCCGCCGCCGTCTCCACCCGCGCCGAGCGCGACGGCGACGAGTGGGTCATCACCGGCTCCAAGATGTGGTGCACCTTCGCCGATGAGGCGGACTTCATCCTGGTCTTCGCCCGCACCAGCCCGCCGGAGCCGGGCCGTCGCCACGTGGGCATCAGCGCCTTCCTCATCGAGAAGGAGCGGGGCGCCCTCCCCCCCAACGTGCAGGGCACTCCCATCAACAAGATAGGCTACTTCGGCTGGAAGACCTGGGAGCTGCGCTTTGAGGGGACGCGGGTGCCGGAGACGGCCCTAGTGGGGGAGGAGGGCCGCGGCTTCTACATGGCCATGAGCTTCATGAACGTGGCCCGCATCCACACCGCCGCCCGCGCCATCGGCCTGGCCAGGGGGGCCCTGGAGGACTCCCTGGCCTACGCCCAGCAGCGCAAGCAGTTCGGCCGGCCCATCGCCGAGTTCCAGGCCATCCGCTTCAAGCTGGCCGAGATGGCGGCCGAGATAGAGGCGGCCCGCCAGCTCACCTACTACGCCGCCGACAAGCTGGACCGGGGGGAGAATGCCGACCTGGAGGCCTCCATGGCCAAGTGGTTCGCCTCCGAGATGGCAGAGCGGGTCACCAGCGAGGGGATCCAGATCCACGGCGGCTACGGCTACACCACCGACTTCGCCGTGGAGCGCTACTGGCGGGACGCCCGCCTCACCAAGATCTTCGAGGGCACCTCCGAGATCCAGCTCCTCCACATCTCGGACCGACTGCTAGGGCGGGGAGGGCGCTGATGACCGGCCAATGGCACCGCCTCACCAGCCCCAACAACTACTTCGAGGACTTCCAGGTGGGCGACGTCTACGAGCACGCCCGCGGCAAGACGGTCACGGAGATGGACAACGTCCTTATCACCAACCTGGTGATGAACACCGCCCAGGGCCACTTCAACGAGGACCGCATGGCCAAGACCCCCCTGGGGAGGCGCATCGTCTTCGGCGGTGTCACCCTTTCCATCGTCATCGGCCTGGCCATGCAGGACACCGGGGAGAACGCCCTGGCCGAGCTGGGCCTGGACAAGATCCGCTTCCGCGCCCCTGTATTCCACGGCGATACCCTTTACGCCTTCACCGAGGTGCTGGAGAAGCGGGAGAGCGAGCGGCCCGACGCCGGCGAGGTGGTCTTCCGTCACTGGGGCGTGAACCAGGAGGGGAAGGTGGTGTTCGAGGGGGAGCGGCGGGCCCTCATCAAGCGGCGCAGCCACTGGGGGCCGCAGTCATGACGGGAGGGGACCCGCGGCGGGACGAGCGGAAGGTGCGACCATGAAGGAGGGACCGCTGGCCGGCGTGAGGATCATAGACCTTACCCAGATGCTGGCCGGTCCCTTCTGCACCATGCTCCTGGCCGACCTGGGCGCCGAAGTCATCAAGATTGAGCCCCTGGAGGGCGACCTGATCCGCAAGAGCGGCGGCTACCACCCGGAGGACCGTCTGCGGGACTACGGCGGCTACTTCCAGAGCATCAACCGCAACAAGAAGGGGCTGGCCCTGGACCTGCGCCGGCCGGAGGCCCAGGAGATAGTACGTCGCCTCGTCCGCACCGCCGACGCCTTGGTGGAGAACTTCCGGCCCGGCGTCATGGAGCGGCTGGGCCTCTCCTACGAGGCGCTGCGGGAGGAGAACCCGCGCCTGGTCTACGGCTGCGTGCGGGGCTTCGGCGACCCCCGCACCGGCCGCAGCCCCTACGCCGAATGGCCCTGCTTCGACATCGTCGCCCAGGCCATGGGTGGACTGATGGGCATCACCGGCCCGGGGCCGGGGCAGCCCACCAAGGTGGGGCCGGGCATCGGCGATATCTTCCCCGGCACCCTCATGGCCCTGGGACTGCTGGCCGCCATCCTCCACGCCCGGGAGACGGGGCGGGGCCAGTTCCTGGACGTGGCCATGTACGATGCCATCCTCGCCTTGTGCGAGCGCATAGTCTGGCAGCACTCCTATCTGGGCCTCGTCCCCGGGCCGGAGGGGAACCATCACCCCTTCACCTATCCCTTCGATACCTTCCCCACACGGGACGGCTGGGTGACCATCGCTGCCCCCACCGAGCGCCAGTGGCAGCGCCTCTGCGAAGCGATGGGCCGGCCCGACCTGGCCCAGGACCCGGAGCTGTCGGGCGGCCACGCCCGCTCCCGCCAGCGGGAGCGCGTGCGGGAGGCCATCACCGCCTGGACCAGCGCCAGGACGAAGCGGGAGGTGGTCCAGGCCCTGGGGGGCATAGTCCCCTGCGGGCCCGTCAACACCGTGGTGGACATCTTCCAGGACGAGCACATGGCCCGCCGGGAGATGCTGGTCCAGGTGGAGCACCCCGGCGTCCCCAGCCCCACCACCATCGTGGGCGTCCCCATCAAGCTGACGGAGACCCCGGGGAAGGTGCGGGCCCGCGCCCCCCTGTTGGGCGAGCACACGCGGCCCGTCCTGCAGGAGCTGGGCTACAGCGATGAGGAGATAGAGGCCCTGGAGCGGGCCGGCGTCATAAAGCTCCCCCGACTGGCTGGCTGAGGAGGTTGGCATCATGCGTCTGCGTCGCTCCGAGCTATCCACCCCGGGCAGCAACGAGCGGATGATCCAGAAGGCGGCCGAGAGCAACGCCGACCTGGTCTTCCTGGACCTGGAGGACGCAGTGGCCCCCTCCGAGAAGGTGGCCGCCCGCGCCAAGGTGGTGGCCGCCCTCCAGGAGCTGGACTGGGGCAAGAAGACCGTCGGCGTGCGCATCAACGGCCTAGACACGGAGTGGGCCTATGAGGACGTCATTCAGGTGGTGGAGGGTGGACACCGCCGCCTGGACGTCCTCATCATCCCCAAGGTGAAGACAGCGGCCGATGTCCGCTGGGTGGACGTCCTTCTATCCCAGATAGAGGCCAAGCTGAAGACGGAACGCCGCATCGGTCTGGAGGCCATCATCGAGGACGTGGAGGCGCTGGTGAACGTGGTGGAGATCGCCCGCTCCAGCCCCCGCCTGGAGGCCCTCATCCTGGGCTTCGGTGACTACTCCGCCTCTCAGGGGATCATCATAGACCGGGTCAGGGAGTACCCGGGCGATATCTGGCACTACGCCCGCAACCAGGTGGTGGTGGCCGCTCGCCTAGCCGGCATCGACGCCATAGACGGCCCCTACGCCGACTTTCGCGACCCGGAGGGCTACCGCCGGGAGGCCACCCTGGCCCGCATCCTGGGCTTCGTAGGGAAGTGGGCCATCCACCCCAGCCAGATAGACATCGCCAACGAGGTCTACTCCCCCACAGAGCAGGAGATGGCCCTGGCCCGTAAGATCGTGGACGCTTACGAGCAGGCCCAGCGGGAGGGCGTGGGGGCCATCGCCGTGGACGGCCGCCTCATAGACGCCGCCACCATCCGCATCATGCAGAACATCCTGGCCAAGGCGGAGGCCATAGAGGCCAGCTCTCGCCCCTGAGCCCTTAGCGACGGTAGACAGCGTCCTCCCGGGAGCGCAGGCCGGGCGTCATGTCCCGGGGGTCCCAGGTCTCCCCCACCGGGTCGATGCGGTTCCAGTCGTGCGTCACCACGCGATGGGCGATCTTCCACTCGCCGTCCCGTCGCTCGAAACGGTCGATGTAGCGGCCGGCGAAGACGAAATCGTACTCCCTGCCGTCCCGCCGCTGGAAGCGGTGGTAGGCGATGACGTAGGTCTCGGCGTAGGCCACGTCGCCGTCCAGCTCCACACGGTGGTTGCCGATGAAATGGGTGGTGCACTTGTAGCGCTGGAGCATCCCCACCACCTTGTCGGCGAACTCATAGCCGCTGCCGCGGAAGAAGGGGCCATGGTCGTCGTAGGCGTCCGGGTGGTAGACGGAACGCACCAGCTCGGCATCGCAGCGGTCTATGCCCCGACAGTAGCGCACCAGACAGTCGTAGATGGCCTGGCGGTCGAGCAGCTCCTGCAGGGCGGCCTCCTGTGCGACTCCCCGCGTCATCGCCTGCCTCCTGTCGCTGGTCTGGCTGCCCGGGCCGAGCAGCGCCTTCATGATAGGCCCTGTCCACCCTTTGTCAAGGCTGGGCAGCCCTATGTCTCCAGGGAGAGGGCACGCACCGCCCCCGAAAGGTCTCGGTGGAGGGACGGGCGAGCGCCGGGGAAGGCGCGCCGGGCCAGGGCGCTGGCGGCCTCTGCCTGGTCGGGGGCTATCTCCAGCAGGAGGAGGCCTCCCGATGCCATGCGGGCGGGGGCCTGCTCCAGGAGTCGGGCCACTACCCGCAGGCCGTCCGGCCCGCCGTCCAGGGCGATGCGGGGCTCCCGCCTCACCTCCGGCGGGGCGGCCGCCAGCTCCGCCGTCGGCACGTAGGGGAGGTTGGCCACCAGGAGGTCCAGGGGCCCCCGCACCGGGCCCAGAAGGTCGGCCTGGATGAGGTGGAGACGGCCGGCGAGGCCCAGGCGCAGTGCGTTGCGGCGGGCCAGCGCCAGCGCCTCGCCCGATATGTCGCTGGCCACGATGCCGAGTCCAGCCGGGGCGTAGGCAGCCAGGGCCAGGGCGATGGCGCCGCAGCCGGTGCCCACGTCCATGGCCCAGCGGGCAGCCGGATGGGATGCTAGCCAGGACAGGGCCAGCTCCACCAGAAGCTCCGTCTCCGGCCGGGGAACGAGGACGGCCGGCCCCACCTCCAGCTCCAGGCCGAAGAACTCCCGACGGCCCAGCATGTAGGCCAGCGGCTCCCCCGCCAGACGACGCCGCAGCAGCTCATCGTAGCGCCGGGCCACCCCGGCCGGCAGGGGGGCCGGTAGGTGCTGGTAGAGACGGGCGCGGTCCAGCCCCAGGACATGGCAGAGGAGGAGCTCAGCCTCCAGGTGGGCCTCGTCGCCGCTGCGAGGGGCGAGGCAGCGGGCGGCCTGGCGCAGCGCCTCCCTCACCGTGAGGTGACGAGCCATGGGTGGCGCCCCGGGCCCGGGCCCCGGTTAGACTCGCTGCTCCTCCAGGAGCCGGGACTGCTCGTGCTCCTGGAGGGCGTCGATGATGGCGTCCAGCTCCCCGTCCAGGATGGCCTCCAGGTTGTGCAGGGTCAGGCCGATGCGGTGGTCGGTGACGCGGTCCTGGGGGAAGTTGTAGGTGCGGATCTTCTCCGCCCGCTCGCCCGTGCCCACCTGGGCGCGGCGGGTGGCCTCTATCTGCTCCTGCTGGCGGCGACGCTCCAGGTCCAGGAGCCGGGCCCGCAGCACCTGCATGGCCCGCTGGCGGTTGCGGGTCTGGGAGCGCTCGTCCTGGCAGACCACCACAATGCCGGTGGGGATGTGGGTGATGCGGACGGCGGTGGCGTTCTTCTGGACATGCTGGCCGCCGTGGCCACTGGCGCCGAAGACGTCGATGCGCAGGTCTTTCTCGTCCACGTGGAGGTCCACCTCGTCCGGCTCCGGGAGGACAGCCACGGTGGCGGTGGAGGTGTGGATGCGGCCGCCCGCCTCCGTCACCGGGACCCGCTGGACGCGGTGGACGCCGCTCTCGTACTTGAGGCGGGAGTAGGCGCCCTTGCCCCGCACCTCGAAGATGATCTCCTTGAAGCCGCCCAGGTCGCTGGGGTTGCGGTCTATGACCTCCACCTCCCAGCCCTGGCGCTCGGCGTAGCGGGAGTACATGCGGAAGAGGTCGGCGGCGAAGAGGGCAGCCTCCTCGCCCCCGGCGGCGGCCCGTATCTCCACGATGACGTCCTTCTCGTCCAGGGGGCTCTTGGGGAGGAGGGCCAGGCGCAGCTCTTTCTCCAGCCGCTCTAGCTCCTCCTCGGCCCGCTCCAGCTCCTCCCTGGCCAGGGCGATCAGCTCAGGGTCGGAGCCCTCGGCGATGATGGCGCGTGCCTCCTCGGCCTGGCGCTTCGCCTCTTTGTGCTGGCGGTAGAGGGAGACCACCTTCTCCAGAGCGGCGTGCTCCTTGGCCAGCGCCTGGAGGCGTTCGTAGTCGGCGGCTACCTCGGGCTGCGCCATCTGGCGGGCCAGCTCCTCGTAGCGCCGCTCTATCTCTTCCAGCTTCTCCCACATGGTCTCCCTTGCCGATAGCGAACTGTGGGGCCCCCGCGGGGCCCCTCCAAGGCGATTATAGCACCCGCTCAGGCCCCTCGCAGGTGGGAGAGGAGCTGGTCCAGGGGCAGGATGGTCTGGTGGCTGTCGGCCAGGCGGCGCAGGGTAACGGTGCCGGCGTCCAGTTCCCGCTGGCCGATGATGACGGCGTAGCGGGCGCCCAGGGCATCCGCCTGGCGCATCTGAGACTTGAGGGAGCGGTCGCCGCTGGCGACGAGGGCCGCCACTCCCTCCCGGCGGAGCTGGCTGGCCAGCCGCAGGGCGGCGGTGCGGGCGGCCGGGGTCTGCCAGGCCACGTATACCTCCAGCCCCGGGGACCCGGGCAGGGGGACCTCCTGTCGCTTCAGGTTGAGGATGATGCGCTCCAGCCCGGTGCCGAAGCCCACCGCCGGCGTGGGGGGGCCGCCTAGCTCCTCGATGAGGCCATCGTAGCGTCCGCCGCCGCCCAGAGCGGACTGGGCACCTTCCTCCGGGGGGTAGACCTCGAAGACGGTGCGGGTGTAGTAGTCCAGCCCCCGCACCAGCCGCGGGTTCAGCTCGTAGGGGATGCCCAGGGCCTCCAGGTAAGAGCGCAGGGCGGCGAAGTGCTCGGCGCAGGGCTGGCAGAGGTAGTCGGTGATGGCGGGGGCGCCGGCGATGACGGGCTGGCACTGGGGCTGCTTGCAGTCCAGGAGACGCAGGGGGTTGCGCTGGAAGCGGCCGCGGCAGTCCTCGCACACCTCGTCCAGACGAGGGCGATAGTACTCTCGCAGCGCCTCCAGATAGCGGGGCCGGCAGGCCCTGTCGCCTATGCTGTTGAGATTCAGGGTGAGGCCGGAGAGGCCCAGCTCCTGATAGAGCCGCCAGAGGAGCTCAATGACCTCGGCGTCCAGAAGGGGGCTGGCATCGCCTATCGCCTCGGCGCCGAATTGGTGGTGCTGGCGGTAGCGCCCCGCCTGGGGGCGGTCGTAGCGGAAGATGGGGGCGATGTACCATAGCCGTACCGGCTGGGGACGGTTGTGGAGGCCGTGCTCCAAGTAGGCGCGGCAGACGGGGGCAGTGCCCTCCGGCCGCAGGGCCAGCTCCTGGCCTCCCCGATCCTGGAACAGGTACATCTCCTTCTGGACGATGTCCGTGGCCTCCCCGGTGGTGCGGACGAAGAGGGCGGCTGGCTCGAAAATGGGGGTGTCGATGCGGCCGTAGCCGAAGAGGCGGGCCAGGCGGGCCGCCGTCTCCCGCACGTAGTCCCAGTAGGACTGCTCCTCCGGCAGGATGTCCTGGGTGCCCCGGGGGGCCTGATAACGCAGGGACATGAGAGCGGGATTGTCCTGTTCTGGCCTGAAGGGTAAGGCGCCTGCGACCTCTTTTCCGAGCATACTATGAAGGAGAGGAGATTGCCAAGCGGAGGCAGACCGATGAAGGTGCAAGGAGCGCGGGTCCTCGTCACGGGGGCGTCCAGCGGCATAGGGCGGGCCACGGCGGTGGCCTTCGCCAGGGCGGGCGCCCATGTGGCGTTGCTGGCCCGGGAGGAAGGGCCGCTGCAACGGCTGGCGGAGGAGCTGGCCTCCCTGCCCGGCCGGCGGCTGCCGGTGGTGGCGGACGTGAGGGAGCCGGAGCAGGTGCGGGCCGCCGTGGAGCGGACGGTGGAGGCCTTCGGCGGCGTGGACGTGCTGGTCAGCAACGCCGGCGTGGGGCTGACGGCCTCCATCGCCCAGGGGCGGCTGGCGAATATGCGCCACGTGGTGGACGTGAACCTCTTCGGCACGGTGCACGCCGTGCAGGCTGTCTACCCCCACATGCGGGAGCAGAGGCGGGGGGTCATCGTCATCGTCTCCTCAGTAACGGGGCGCATAGCCATGCCCTACGGGGGCGTCTACTCAGCCACCAAGGCGGGCCTCATTGCCCTGGCCGATGCTTTACGCCTGGAGCTGGCGGAGGACGGCATCCGGGTCGTCACCGTCCTGCCGGGCTACACCTCCGGCACGTCCTTCGGCGAGAATTCCCTCAAGGAGCTGCACCTGCCGGGGCCGTCCCGTCTGCTGCGGGGAGTGCCGGCCTCCCTGGTGGGACGGAAGGTACTGGAGGCGGTGGAGAGGGAGAGGCGGGAGGTCTACGTCACCTTGGGCGACCGCCTGGCGGTGGGCCTCAGGGCCCTCCTGCCCGGCCTGGTGGACTGGGGGCTGCGGCGCATCTGGCTGGCCTCCCGGCGTCCCCGGCCCCTGAGCGCGCCGTAGGGGACATAACACTTGTGTTAAACTTTTACGCGAGATGATGGCCCGCACCGTCGCCCCCGAGGAGCTGCTGGCCAAGGTGAGGGAGTACCTGCCCCCATCCGGGGTGGCCCTGGTGGAGGAGGCCCTCCGCTTCGCCTGTGAGTGTCACCAGGGACAGCTCAGGCGCTCCGGGGAGCCCGCCATCACCCATCCCCTGCATACCGCCTTCAGCATGGCGGAGCTGCAACTGGACGCCGAGACGGTGGCCGCCGCCCTCCTCCACGACGTCCAGGAGGACTGCAACGTCAGCAACCGCGACCTGGAGAGACGCTTCGGCCCCGAGGTGGCCCGCCTGGTGGAGGGGGTCACCAAGCTGGGTCGTATCCCCCTGGACACCCTTGAGGAGGCCAACGTAGACGAGCAGCTCCAGGCGGAGAACCTCCGCAAGATGTTCCTGGCCATGGCCCGGGACCTGCGGGTGGTCCTCATCAAGCTGGGAGACCGCCTCCACAACATGCTCACCCTGAGCGCCCTGCCCCCGGAGGACCAGATCCGCATCTCCCGGGAGACCCTGGAGATCTACGCCCCCCTGGCCTCCCGGCTGGGGATCTGGCAGTTCAAGTGGCAACTGGAAGACCTGGCCTTCCGCTACCTGGAGCCAGAGAAGTACAAGGCCATCGCTGCCATGCTGGCCGCCAAACGGGAGGCCCGCCAGCGCTACATAGCCCAGGTCCAGGAGGTGCTGAAGCGGGTACTGGCCGAGAACGGCATCCGGGCAGAGGTCCAGGGCCGGGCCAAACACATCTACAGCATCTACCAGAAGATGCAGCGCTACGCCGCGGAGGGCCGCTCCCCCCACGAGATCTACGACCTGCTGGCGGTGCGGGCCCTGGTGGACACGGTGCCGGACTG
>BEIB01000032.1 GCA_002898615.1 bacterium HR25
GGACCACTCCAAGATTGAGTGGCCGGAGCCGGTGGTGGTGATGCAGAAGAACTGGATCGGCCGCTCGCAGGGGGTGGAGATCGCCTTCGGGCTGGAGGTACCGGGCGTGGAGGAGCGGGAGATCCGGGTCTTCACCACCCGCCCGGACACCATCTACGGCGTCACCTTCATGGTGCTGGCCCCGGAGCATCCCCTCGTCCCCAAGATAACGACGCCGGAGCGCCGCCGCGAGGTGGAGGAGTACGTGGAGTTCGCCCGACGGGAGACGGAGGTGCAGCGCCTCTCCACCGTCAAGGAGAAGACGGGGGTCTTCACCGGCGCTTACTGTCGCAACCTCCTCTCCGGGGAGCTGGTGCCCATCTGGATCGCCGATTATGCCCTCATGTGGTACGGCACCGGCGCCGTCATGGGCGTCCCCGCCCACGACCAGCGGGACTTCGAGTTCGCCCAGAAGTTCGGGCTGCCGGTGAAGGTGGTGGTGGCCCCGCCGGACTGGGATGGCCAGCCCCTGGAGCAGGCCTACACGGAGCGGGGCGTCCTGGTGGACTCCGGCCCCTTCACCGGGATGGACTCGGAGGAGGCCAAGGAGGCCATCGGCCGCTACGTGGAGGAGAGGGGCTGGGGCCAGCGCAAGGTGAGCTACCGCCTGCGGGACTGGCTCATCTCCCGTCAGCGCTACTGGGGGACGCCCATACCCATGGTGCACTGCCCCCGGTGCGGCACCGTCCCCGTGCCGGAGGAGCAGCTACCGGTGCTCCTGCCGGAGGACGCCGACTTCCAGCCTACAGGGGAGTCCCCCCTGGCCCGCCACGAGGGCTTCGTCAACACCACCTGCCCCCGCTGCCAGGGGCCGGCCAGGCGGGAGACGGACACCATGGACACCTTCGTGGACTCCTCTTGGTATTTCATGCGCTACCTGAGCCCCCATTACCAGGACGGCCCCTTCGACCCGGAGCTGGGGCGGCGCTGGCTCCCCGTGGACCAGTACACCGGCGGCGCCGAGCACGCCGTCATGCACCTCCTCTACGCCCGCTTCTTCTGGAAGGTCTGCCGCGACCTGGGCCTGGTGGAGGGGGACGAGCCCTTCCTGCGCCTCTTCAACCAGGGCCAGATCCTGGGGCCGGACGGCCAGCGCATGAGCAAGTCCCGCGGCAACGTGGTGGCCCCGGACGAGCAGATAGAGCAGTGGGGCGTGGACACCTTCCGCTGCTACCTAATGTTCCTGGGCCCCTGGGAGCAGGGCGGCCCCTACACCTTCCAGGGGATATCCGGCGTCTGGCGCTGGCTCAACCGCGTCTGGACGCTGGCCCTGGACGAACCGCCGAAGGACGAGACCGCAGACCCCATGCCCCTGCGCCGCCTCACCCACCGCACCATCAAGCGGGCCACCGAGGATATGGAGGGCTTCCGCTTCAACACCATGATCGCCGCCCTCATGGAGATGACCAACGCCCTGCAGCGGGCCCGCCAGGCCGGCCCCGTCCACCCCGGGGCCTGGGAGGAGGCGGTGGACTCCCTCGTCCTGATGCTGGCCCCTCTGGCCCCTCACATCGCCGAGGAGCTGTGGGAGCGTCGAGGCCGCCCCTACAGCGTCCACCAGCAGTCCTGGCCCACCTACGACGCCGAGCTGGCCCGGCCGGAGGAGATAACCCTGGTAGTCCAGGTGAACGGCAAGGTGCGGGACAAGCTCCAGGTGCCGGCCGACATCGGCGAGGAGGAGGCGAAGGAGCTGGCCCTCAGGAGCCCCAAGGTCCAGGGCTCCATAGACAACCGGACCATCGAGCGCATCATCTACGTCCCCGGCCGCCTGGTGAACGTGGTGGTGAAGTAGGAGGATGCCCACCGTCCGGGCCCGCCGCCTCATACCTGCCCCGCGGGAGGCGGTCTGGGCGGTCGTCTCAGACCTGGCCAGCGCTCCCCGCTGGAACCGGGCCTGGCGACGGGTGGAGGTGGTGGGGGAGGCCGGCGTCGGCGCCGTGTTGCGGGCGGAGGCCGAGGACGGCCAGACGGGCGAGTTCGAGGTGGCGGCCTGGGAGCCGCCGGAGCGCATCGTCTTCGTCCCCCGTCGGGGCGGCCCGGAGGAGGGCAGCTCCTGGCTCCTCCTGGAGGCCCAGGGCCTCCGTCTCCTGGAGAGGGCGGAAGGGGCCACCCTGGTGGTGATGGAGGCCCGTGCCCGCATCCGCGGGCTGCGGGGGCTGGTGGCGGGCTGGCTCCTCTGGCCGGGCTACCAGCGGCAGGGGCTGGAGGCGGCGTTGGAGCGCCTGGCCGCTCTCTTCCCCGGGGGCGCTCCCTAGCCGGGGCGACCCTGTCGCATCTCCAGGGCCTGGATGCCGCGCCGCACCTGCTCCAGGAGGTGCGTCAGTTGCTCCTCCAGCCGCTCCAGGGCCTGGAGGGCGTAGGCGTCGGCCTCCTCCACCTGCTGGCGGGCCAGAGCCTCGGCCTCGTCCAGGCGGAGGCGGGCCTGGGCCTCCGCCTCCCGGAGGAGGGAGTTGGCCCGCTCCTGGGCCTCTCTGGCCATCTCCTGGGCCCGCTCTTCGGCGGCCCGCACCAGCTCCGACTCGCTGAGGCGTCGCTCCGCCTCCTCCTGGACGCGGGAGAGGAGGCGGGTCGCCTCCTCGCGGGCCTGGGCCAGCAGCTCTTCCCGCTGCTCCAGCACCTCCGCCGCCTGGTAGACCTCGGCGGGGAGCGCCACCCGCAGGCGGTCCACCAGGTCCAGCAGCCGCTGGCGGGGCATCACCACGCCGCCGCCCACGGGGAGACGCCGCCCCTCAGCGATCATCTCCTCCAGCCGGTCTATCAGGTGCAGGACGTCGATGGTCGCCTCCTAGGGCCTGCCAAACTTGCGACGCAGCGCCTCCGCCACGTGGGGAGGCACCAGGGCCGAGACATCGTAGCCCAGACTGGCCACCTCCCGTATGCGCTGGCCGCTGACGAAGAGATGCTCCAGGCTGGTCATGAGGAAGACGGACTCCAGCTCCGGCGCCATCTTCTTGTTCATGAGGGCCATGCTGAACTCCGCCTCGAAATCGGTCACCGCCCGGATCCCCCGCACCAGCACCTGCGCCCCCTTGAGGCGGGCGAACTCCACCGTGAGCCCCTGGAAAGCTTCCACCTCCACGTTGGGCATCTCCGCCACTGCCTGGCGGAAGAGGGAGACCCGCTCCTCGGTGGAGAAGAGGCAGCTCTGGGGCGGCAGATCGTAGACGGCCACCACCAGCCGCTCGAACAGGGCCGCCGCCCGCCGCGTTATGTCCAGGTGACCGTTAGTCACCGGGTCGAAGCGGCCGGGGTATATAGCGATGACCAAGCTACACCTCCTATCGGTACAGGGATACGGCGCTGTCGCCGTGCCGAAGGGTCTTGGTCAGACGCAAGGGCCCGATGAGGGACGGGGGCGACTGGCGGCTGCGGTGCTCCAGGGCGAGGACGGTCCGCCCCGGCTCCACCAGGGTGGAGCGGGCCAGCCGCTCCAGGACGGCGATGGCGGAGGGGTCGTCGTAGGGCGGATCGGCCAGCACCAGGGTGTAGGGGCCCTTCAGCCGGGGGAGGGCCCTCTCCACGGCGCTGCAGTGGACGGCCGCCCGCCCGGCCAGGCCGGCCCGTCGCAGGTTCTCGCGGATGGCGGCGCAGGCGGCCGGGCTCTGCTCCACGAAGTCGCACCAGGCGGCACCGCGGCTCAGGGCCTCGATCCCCAGAGCGCCGCTGCCGGCGTAGAGGTCGAGGACGCGGCCCATATCGGCGCCCGTGGCCTCCAGAGAGGAGAAGAGGGCGGCCCGGGTGCGGCTGGAGGTGGGGCGGGTGCCCCGCCCCCTGGGGCCGGTGAGGCGTCTCCCTTTGGCCTGTCCGGATATGATCCTCATCCTCGCTCCCCTCCTCCGCGCTAGCTGTTGGCCGCTGGTCGCACGGTCACCCTGGCCAGGCCCTGCGCGCACGCCTGTCGCCCGTCGAAGCTGCCGCAGGCCTCGGCGAAGTTGGGGTAGCTCCCCGGTTTATCGTAGCGAGCGGAGGCTGGCACGCTACAGCGCTGCCCCGGCGCCAGGGAGGGGGCGCAGGTGGTCTCCGACAGGCCGATGCCGAGGTCGCGGACGACGACGCTGGTCAGGGTGACGCTGCCACGGTTGGTGACGACGATGGCGAAGGTGACATCGAGGGGGGCCGGGCCGCTCTCGGGGGAGGCCGTCTTGCGCACCTCCAGGGCCATAGTGGGGGTGGAGGTAGGCGTCGGCGTGGGCGTTGGAGTCGGGGTGGGTGTAGGCGTAGGGGTAGGGGTGGGGGTGGGCGGGATGCGCACCTGGAAGCTGAGGCGCCGCCCGAAACGGGCCACGCCATCGCTTATCACCAGCTCCAGGGTGTGCTCCCCTGCCCGGGTGGGGGCCGTCCAGACGGTGCGGGGGCCGCTGGACGGCTCCAGGTCCCCCTCGCTGGCCTGCCAGCGGGGAAGGAGGGCCTCCCCGTTGGGGCGCTGGAGGGTGGGGCCGCGGCCCTCCCGCAGGGAGCGCAGGAGCGGCCACAGGTCGGCTGTGTCGGCCTCGGCCGAGGCGTCGGCCAGGACGACGCCTCCCAGGCCGTAGGCGGTCACCATCTCCGCCCGGAAGGCGGCGCTGAAGAGGTTCTCCACGAAGACCATGTCATCGCCCTGGCCGCCCACGGTGAAGACGACGGAGGCGGCCTCATCGTTCCAGTGTAAGCCCTCGCCGGCCAGATTGGGGGCCTCCAGGGAGACCTGGTCGCCCGGGCGGAGGGTGCCGCTGGCGCTGGCCTGCAGCTCCAGGGCCAGGCGCATGGCCTGCTGGTAACCTATGGCCTCCGCCTGACCGCCCTGGCGGTGCACACTGTAGGGGTTGAGGACGAGGTAGAGCTTCTCCCGGGGCACGCTCTCGGTGGCGAGTTGCAGCGCCTGCGGCATCTCCTGCCAGTAGGCGAGGGGGTCCAGCACGGGGAGGAGGCGCACCATGTCCGCCGCCTCTCCCAGGCGGCGCCAGTCATAGGCGGGGGAAGAGGTGGGCGCGGCCAGGGTGAGGCTGAGCTTGTGTCCCCGCTCGTGCAGTGCCTCCGCCAGCTCCGACACCATCTCCAAGAAGGCGTCCCCGTTCTGGGGGGCCACCTCCGGGTATTCCAGGTCTATGCCGTCGAAATCGCCCTGCTCCACCAGGCGCAGGACGGCCTGCACGTGGGCGCGGCGCCTGGCCTCGTCGGCCAGGATGGCATTGACGGCCCGGGCGCCCTCCGGCGTGCTGCCGACGACGGTAGGCAGCACCTCCTGCCCTTCCCTGGGCTCCAGCCTGGTGGTCTGGCCCTCCAGGGAGCCGTCCTCCCGCGGCCGGTAGTCCCGGGGGCTGAGGACGTCCGCCACCTCTCGCCCGCTCTCATGGAGGGAGGCGCCGGCGGGCAGGGAGGCCACCACCCGCACCTGGGCCTGCCTGGCCAGCACCGCCAGGTTCTGGGGGATGGGCGAGAACTCGCCGCAGGCCACCTGAGGGCTGGCCGGCGGCGAAGAGCTGGCCTGACAGCCCGGCTCTTTGAAGTCCTCCGCCGAGACCAGGACCACGTCCTGGAGCCGCTGCCAGCGTCCGTCCAGGTAGGTGTAGAAGGCGAGGCTGCTGGCGTCGGCGTAGGTGTCCTGCAAGGGGAGGCCCAGCTTCACCGGGCCCGGCGGCTCCGTCTCAACCTCGAAGGTGAGGAAGTCATGGCTGGCCAGCACCAGCCCGGGGGGCAGCGGCGGCAGCTCGGCGGCGCGCGCCTTGATCCCCTTGGCCACCTCGGTGGCCTCCTCGCCCACGCCGGGGCGCAGCAAACAAGAGGCGGCCACCGCCCCCACGAGAGCGACGACGATGACGGCCAGAAAGCCTACGATGATGAGAGGGGCGGGGTCGCGCCCCTGGTCGCCTGGAGCGGCGCGGGGGCCAGCCGCTCCACGGAGGGCCGGGCCAGGGGGAGGTTGTCGCCGGGCCGGGGCCAGGGGCCGGTCCGGAGGCCTGCGGGGCGGGCGATAGGGGCGACGCGGCTCCATCATCAGCGGCCGGAAGCGGCCGGGCCGTAGCGATGCCCTAGTCAGTTATGTCCTGCGGGATTGTATCACAGCCCTGGCACAGGGAGAAGGGACGCCCCGCCGCACCGCCCTGTGAAGGGCGGTGCGGCGTATGATAATATGCTCCAGAGGGCACCACACTACGCCCGGAGGTATCTCCACCATGACGAGCAGGCCGTCCAGCTCTATCCGCAACGTGGCCCTCATCGGCCACGGCGGCACCGGCAAGACCTCCCTGGCGGAGGCCTTGCTCTTCAGGGCCGGCGCCATCTCCCGCCTGGGGCGGGTGGAGGACGGCACCACCACCTCCGACTGGGATCCCGAGGAGCAGCGACGTCAGTTCAGCATCAACCTCTCCATCCTGCCCCTGGAGTGGGAGGGCCACAAGGTCAACCTCATCGACACCCCTGGCTATCCGGACTTCCTGGGAGAGGTCATCTGTGGCCTGCGGGCCGCCGACGCCGCCCTGGTGGTCATCGACGTCACCTCTGGCGTGCAGGTGGGTACCGAGCTCACCTGGCGCCTGGCCGATGAGCGCCGCCTCCCCCGCGCCGTGTTTCTCAGCCGGATGGACCGGGAGAACGCCGACTTCGCCTCTGCCCTGGCCCAGGTGCAGCAGGTGTGGGGGCAGCGCTGCCTCCCCCTGCAGCTCCCCATCGGTTCCCAGCAGGACTTCCAGGGGGTGGTGGACCTCCTCTCCATGCGGGCCTACCTGGGCGACAAGGACCAGGAGGACGATATCCCCGCCGCCCTCCAGGAGGAGGCCCAGTCCTACCGGGAGAAGCTGGTAGAGGCCGCCGCCGAGTCCGATGACGAACTCCTGGCCCGCTACCTGGAGGGGGAGGAGCTCACAGCGGAGGAGATAGTGGCCGGGCTGCGACGGGCCATCCTGGCTGGCTCCCTGGTGCCCGTCCTGGTGGGCTCCTGCACCCGGCTCCTGGGCATGGGGCCGCTCCTCTCCGCCATCTGCCGTCTCTTCCCCTCCCCCGCCGAGCTTCCCTGCTCCACCGAGGAGGGGGAAGAGCTGGTGGCCGACCCCGATGGCCCCCTGGCGGCCCTGGTCTTCAAGACGACGGCCGATCCCTACGTGGGCCGTCTGAGCTACTTCCGCGTCTTCTCAGGCACCCTGCGGGCCGATTCCCAGGTCTGGAACCCCCGCAAGCAGGCCCTGGAGCGCATCGGCCCTGTCTACCAGGTGCGGGGCAAGGGCCAGGCCCAGGTCCCTCAGGTGACGGCCGGCGACCTGGGCGCCGTGGCCAAGCTCACCGAGACCGTCACCGGCGACACCCTGAGCAGCCGGGAGCGGCCTCTTGTCCTTCCGGGCATCGTCTTCCCGGAGCCGGCCTTCAGCGCCGCCATTCACCCCAAGGGGAAGGCGGACCTGGACAAGATGAGCTCCGCCCTCCAGCGTATCGTGGACGAGGACCCCAGCCTGCGCCTGGAGCGCAACCCGGACACTGGGGAGACCCTTCTCTCCGGCCTGGGGGACGCCCACGTGGAGGTGGCCCTGGAGAAGATCAAGCGCAAGTTCGGCGTGGAGCTTGAGATGGCGGTGCCCCGCGTCCCCTACCGGGAGACCATCATGGCCCAGTCCACCGCCGAGTACACCCACAAGAAGCAGACGGGCGGCCACGGCCAGTACGCTCGTGTCGCCATACGGCTGGAGCCGCTGCCGCGGGGCGCTGGCTTTGAGTTCGTGGACCAGATAGTGGGCGGCGCCATACCCAAGCAGTTCATCCCCTCCGTGGAGAAGGGCGTCCAGGAGGCGATGCAGGAGGGCGTCCTGGCCCACTACCCCCTGACGGATCTGCGCGTCGTCCTCTTCGATGGCAAGGACCACCCGGTGGACTCCTCGGACATCGCCTTCAAGATCGCCGCCGCCCACGCCCTGCGCAAGGGCGCTCTGGACGCTCGCCCGGTGCTCCTGGAGCCCATCATGCGCATGCGCATCACCGTGCCCGACGCCAACACCGGCGACATCATCAGCGACCTGAACAGCAAGCGGGCGCGGGTGCTGGGGATGAGCCCGGCCGGGCCGGGCCTCACCACGGTGGAGGCGCTGGCCCCTCTGGCGGAGGTCCAGCGCTACGCCGCCGACCTCCGCTCCCTCACCCAGGGGCGGGGCTACTACACCATGAGCTTTGACCACTACGAGGAGGTGCCGGCCCACATCGCCCAGCGCATCATCGAGCAGGCGCAGCGGGAACGGGAGGCCCAGCGGGCCTAGCCGCGATCAGGCGGTGCACTCGACGGACGAGCTGGTGCCGGGTCAGCTCTGACGGGACGTCGCTGGCGCTGGCGGACGGGGCGGGCGCCCGGCTGCGCATGAGGTGGAGCGTCGGCCGGCCCGGTGGCCGACGCTGGGGAGATAGCTTCCTAGCCGCCCTGCTCCGTGGAGAGGACGTCGGCGTCGGCTATCTTCCACTCGCTGCCCAGCTTGCGCCAGACCAGGCGGGCGGTGAAGTTGGTGGGCCCCAGGTACCTGACCTGGCTGACCCAGTCTTCCCCCTCCTGGCCCACGCTCTGCACCTCGTAGCCCTGGATCTGGACGGCCATGCCGGCGCCGGCGGCCGCCTGCAGCTTTACCATCGCCTCCGGGGTCAGGTCGTTCATGAGCTGGCCGATGTCCATGGTGACGACGGCCTGGGAGAAGCGATGCACCGCCTTCTCTACCTCTTCCTGGCTCACGCTCGCCTCCTGTCGGTAGCTGTCTCTCCCATCGGGCCAATATAGAAAGCGCTTTCCCTTGTGTCAATCGTATAAACGTCAGGTGCTGGGACTACCCGGCGGAGGGAAAAGTGCTATAATCTCGGCCACATAGAAAGATTTAGAGGGATTCGGGAAGGGGGGACCCCTATGGAGCGGTGGTTACCGCTGGCAGCGGCCCTGTGCCTCCTCGTCGCCGCCGCTTGTGGGGGCGGCGGTGACGGCCAGGACGAATCGGTGACGGTGGACGGAGAGGTGCTCACTAGGAAGCAGTTCGAGCAGGTGAAGGAGATGGGGGCCGGCGTCCTGGACGCCATGGCCCGCCAGGACTGGGGTGACCTGTACGAGCATATGGACCGGGACACGCGCTCCGTCTGTTCGCGTCAGCACTTCGAGGGGGCGTGGCGGGATGCCTTCGAGCGGGTCCGCCAGAACCTGGGCGATGACTGGTGGGAGGAGCCCCGTGCCCTCCTGATCCAGGCGGTGGCCGCCATTAAGGCCATCACCTGGGAGGAGGTAAAGGCCGACCCCGTCCGCGTCCAGCGCCGGCTGGACAACCTCTCCCGGGGCCTCTTCGGCCCCAGCCAGGACGCCGGCCGGCAGGGCGTCTTCGAGGACGTGGTCTACGAGGACGGCAAGGCCCGCCTCCACAAGCCGCACACCTGTCAGGGGCCGCCCCAGACATAGCTCTCCCGGCCTGATCGGCGGCAGGGTCACGCCGCCTGACCGGCGGGGACGTATTGTCACGGGCCATCGCCCTGCCTACACTGTAGGCAAGCCGCGCCCCCGGCGGGCGCGACTCGTGGGAGCTATGGAGATCATCCGGGAGCCTCGGGTCTACCTGGTAGGCCGTCAGACGGTGGATGAGGCGGCCATCGATGACTTCCTGCGCCAGTACGGCCTCTCCTGGCAGACGGACACGGAGGTGGGGGCGGAACGGCTGGTGGAGGCGGGGGGCCGCGTCTGCTACCTCTCCTTCGGCAAGGGGCGCAAGAGCAACGCCGAGTACATCGCCAACCTGATAGGCCAGAAGCACGGTTCGGTCCTGGAGCAC